>NZ_JBHFII010000058.1:96866-157523 GCF_057334215.1 Achromobacter maghribensis
CCTGGGCGCCGGCGGATAGCAAGGCCGCCAAAGACAAGCTCAGGGCAGGGACAGATCGGGTAAGCACGGCACGCTCCTGGTGGGAGGCAGCGTGCCGGGTGGCGCGTTGCCAGCCTTATTACACCACTTGGCGTCCGGGCGCCTCGGCAGCCTGCTGCCGCTTGCCCGCCAGCCAGTTCAAGATCAGCGCCACGACCAGCAGGCAGGCGATGATGAAGCCCCAGACAATCCAGCCCAGCACGGAGATCAGCGTGCCAAGGCTGCCGGCCACGGGCAGGATCTGGTTCAGGCCCTGGGCGGCCCAGACCAGGCCGGCTTGCAGCGACTGCAGCCAGGCGGGATCGACCCACCCGGCGGCCCAGGCGGGCGCCACCCATTGCGAGGTGTCCAGCGCGGCCCCGGGCACCTGTGCCGTGGCGATCGTCGCCAGGACCCAGTCCGTCAGTTGCAAGGTCAGCGCCACCAGCCCGGTCCAGAGTGCGGCAAGCACGGCAAAAGCGAGCCAGATGAATTTTTTCATTGCAGTGGTACTCCGATTTCAAAGAACCGACAGGATAGAACCGATTCTATTTCTGAAAAACCAGCACTGATGTGACAAACATTAAGAAAAAACCGAAGTTTTGGCATGCGCCAGCACCGTTTGCACCAGGGGGTGGTGCTGGCCGCGGCGGTTGCGGATGGCATGGATCTCTTCCTGCACATCGTCGCACCGGGCCAGGGGGCGTAAGCCGCGCAGCAGCCCGATGTCGTCGCCGCCCAGCCGGCTGAGCGGGAATACGCCCAAGCCGCGGGCAGCAAACACCGACATCAACGCGCTGTCTTCGAATTCACCCACCACGTTGGGAAACACCCCCTGCTCGCTGAACCAGCGGTCCAGGGTCTGGCGCAGCACGGAGTGCCCCGTCGGCAGCAGCACGGGCAGGCGCTCCAGGCAGCGGGGAAAGTCCAGCGTGTCGGACTTGCGCACCAGCCGGGCGGGACCGTACCAGTCCACGGGCGAGGAGACGAGCCGGTCGCTGGTCAGCCGCAGGTTGGGGTTGGCGGGCGCGCCCTGGCCGGCCAGCACCAGGTCCAGGTGATGCTGGGCCAATTCGCCCAGCAGTTCTTCGACTTCGCCCTCGTGGCAGGTCAGGCGCAGGTCCGGGGTGTCCAGCACAGGGCCAAGCAGGGCGTGGGCGGCCAGCTTGGAGATGCCGTCGGACAAGCCCACGGACAGCCGGATGACGGGCTTGGTGGCGGCGGCGCGCACTTCCTGGGGCAGTACGTGGCCGATCTGGAAGATCTCTTCGGCCCGGGCGAACGCGGCCTTGCCGGCGTCGGTCAGCGTGACGCCGCGGCCCGCCGGTTTGAGCAACTGGTGGCCCAGGTTTTTCTCCAGTTCGCGCACTTGGGCGCTGATGGTCTGGATGGCCATATCCAGCCGTTCGGCGGCGCGCGAAAAGCCGCCTTCCTTGGCGACCATCCAGAAATAGTACAGATGACGGTAGTTCAGCATGTCTGGCTCACTTCGGTTTTTTCGAACCTTAACTCACTTTCAAGCTGATTTCTCCGTTTGGGCAAGATCGGGATCATGGGCACCTTCGAACACAGCGGGGCACTCATGGACACTCTGATCACCTTCTTCATGGCCGATTTTCTAGGGACACCGACCTGGAGTTGGCTGCTATTCATCGGTATCGTCGTCAGCTTGCTGGTCTTCGACCTGGGCGTGCTGCACAAGGAAGACCGCGAGATCGGCGTGCGTGAAAGCCTGTTGCTGTCGGCGGGCTACATCAGCGCGGCGCTGTTGTTCGGCGCCTTGGTGTGGTGGCAGTTGGGTGCCGCCAGCGGCATGGCCTACTACACCGGCTTCATGATCGAAAAGTCGCTGTCGATGGACAACGTCTTCGTGATCGCCCTGATTTTCAGCTTCTTCGCGATTCCGCGGCAATACCAGCATCGCGTGCTGTTCTGGGGCATCCTGGGCGTGATCGTCCTGCGCGCCATCATGATCGGGCTGGGCGCCGCGCTGGTCAGCAACTTCGGCTGGCTGCTGTACCTGTTTGGCGCGTTCCTGGTGTTCACCGGCATCAAGATGTGGATGATCGCCGACCAGACGCCCGACATCGCCACCAATCCGATCCTGAAGTTCCTGAAGCGTCACATGCGTGTGACGGAGGGGCTGCGCGGTAACGCGTTCATGGTGACCGAGACGGATCCGGCCACGTCGAAAAAGGTGCGTTTCGCGACGCCGCTGCTGTTGGCCCTGGTGCTGATCGAGTTCGTGGACCTGGTATTCGCGGTGGACTCGGTGCCGGCAATCTTCGCCATCACGACGGACCCGTTCATTGTCTACACCAGCAACATCTTCGCCATCCTGGGCCTGCGTGCGCTGTACTTTGCCCTGGCGGCGATGATCCACCGCTTCCATTACTTGAAGTATGCGTTGGCGCTGGTCCTGGTGTTCATCGGCACGAAGATCTTCCTGGTCGGTTTCATCGGCAAGGTGCCGGCGGCGATTTCGTTGGGCGTGACTTTCAGCCTGATCCTGGGCGGCGTGCTGTTCTCGCTGTGGAAAACCCGGTCGGCTGAATTGAAGACGCAGTAATTGAAGACGCAAGCATTGCATCGACGCAGTGGAGAACCCGCCGGCTGGCCCCGGCGGGTTTTTTTCTACATTATTCATATTCAGCAGATATGAATTCGTCTCTGTTTCTATATTTGTAATATGGATACGCCAGGCGTAGAGTCCGACCGTATACCGTCGTCCGGCAAGGAGCCGTCATGAGCAACAACAGTTGGTCCGCCAAGCAGTATTCCGCCTTCGAAAACGAGCGCACGCGGCCGGTGCTCGACCTGGTGGCCGCGTTGCCCAACCCGTCCGTCGGGCTGGCGGTGGATCTGGGGTGCGGCCCCGGTAACTCCACGGAGGTGCTGGCCAGCCGCTATCCAGATGCGAAGGTCATCGGCATGGACAGTTCGGAAGACATGGTCCAGGCCGCTCGCAAGCGCCTGCCCACGCTGGACTTCGAACTGGCCGATATCGCCACCTGGGATCCGCCGCAGCAATTCGACGTGATCCTGGCGAACGCGGCGCTGCAATGGGTGCCCGACCACGCCACGCTGTACCCGCGTCTGGTCGGCAAGCTGGCCCCGAGCGGCATCCTGGCCGTGCAGACGCCCGACAACATGGAAGAGCCCGCGCACCGTCTGGCGCGACAAGTGGCCGGCGAAGCGCCGTGGGCCGCCAAGACGGGTGGTGTCAAGCACCCGCCGCGCCACAGCGCCTCTTGGTATTACGAACTGCTGAAGCCGCATTGCGGCGTGCTGGACGTGTGGCGCACGACTTATCACCATCCGCTGGCGGGCGCCGCCGCAGTGGTGGAGTGGTTCAAGGGCACGGCGTTGCGTCCGTATCTGGACAAGCTGGACGCCGCCGAGCAGGCCGGGTTCCTGGCGCGTTACCAGGCGCTGATCGCCGAGGCCTATCCGGCGCTTGCCGACGGCACCGTGCTGCTGCCGTTTCCGCGCCTGTTCATCGTGGCAGGGCCGAAACAGGCATAAGGGCGGCGCGCAGGCCCGAGATGCGCGAAGCCCGCGCAAGCGGGCTGATGAAGTCGGGCGAGCTGGACTATCCGCCGGTCGCGTCTGATTTGTCCGCGAAGTAACGGGCGGGCGTCTTGCCCAGCGTTTTCTTGAACATCGTGATGAACGCGCTGACCGATTCGTAGCCCAGGTCTTCGGCGGTGCGTTGCACGGATACGCCGGCCGACAAGCGTTGCAGGGCCAGGATGATGTGCAGTTGCTGGCGCCATCGTCCGAAGCTCATGCCGACTTCCTGTTGCACCAGGCGAGCCAGCGTGCGTTCGCTCATGGCGACACGCTTGCCCCATTGCGCGACCGTGCTGCGGTCGGCCGGGTCCGCGTTCAGCGCGTCGGCGATCTGGCGCAAGCGGGGGTGCTGGGAAATCGGCAGGTGCAGGTGTTCGGTCGGCATGTGCGTCAACTGTTCGACCAGCACGTCCGCCAACTGGCGGTTGGCGGGCGTGGCGGCCTCCGTGGTCGGCAAGTGGGCCAGATGCACGAGCAATTCTCGCACCAGCGGCGTGACCGCCAGCGTGCAGCATTGGGCAGGCAAGCCGGGGACATCGGCGGGAACGAATAGAAAACAGACGCGCCCGTTCGCCGTGACGCGATTGCTGTGCGGCACGCCGCCTGGAATCCAGACGGCGCACTGAGGCGGCACCATCCACAGGCCTTGCGCCACCGAGCAAGTCACGCCGCCGCGCAGCGCCAGCACCAACTGCCCCATGTGGTGGCAATGTGTGGGCGATTCGTTGTCCTGATCTGCTGCGTCCACGGGCATCGCGAACGTCCGTTGCGCCGGGGAATCGGTGTCGAAGGGCGGGGGCGGATAGTAGGGGCGCATGGGCGGCGCAGGGAAGGCTACGGGTAGATCGGGAATGGCGGAATTTAGGGATAGTTTGTCATTGTCTCGAAATTCGGTAAAGCGGCGAGTGCGTAAGCTGGCGGCATGACTCGAATTCCCGCTTCCTTTCGTCCCGGCGCCCGTCCGGTATTGCTTATCGCGGGCATGCTTTGCATCGCGATGGCCTTGCGCGCGCCGGTGACCGGCGTGGCGCCGCTGATCGGCATGATCCGCGAACAGTTGGGCCTGTCGTCGACCGCGGCCGGCATGCTGATCACGTTGCCGCTGCTGGCGTTCGCGGTGGTGTCGCTGTTCGCGGCGGGGCTGGCGCGCCGTTTCGGGCTTGAACGCGCGTTGTTCGGCGCGCTGCTGCTGATCGCGTTCGGCATCGTCGCGCGCACGCAGGGCGCGGCCTGGGGGCTGTATGCGGGCACGGCCATCATCGGTTCCGGCATCGCGATCGGCAATGTGCTGCTGCCCAGCCTGGTCAAGCGTGACTTTCCGCAGCGCGTAGCGGGCCTGACGTCGGCCTATGTGCTGACCATGAGCGTCGCCGCCGGCGTGGCCTCGGCCATCGCCATCCCGTTGGCCGGCCTGTCGGCGGGCGGCTGGCGCTTTTCGACACTGTGCCTGCTGGCGCTCCCCGTCGTCAGCCTGTTGCTTTGGCTACCGCAGTTGTCCCATCACACGGCGCCCGCGTCGACCACGACGCATGCGCCGCATGGCGGCCGCCTGTGGCGTTCGCCGCTGGCCTGGCAGGTGACGCTCTACCTGGGCATCAATTCCTTCGTGTTCTACGTCGCCGTGAGCTGGCTGCCCGCCATCTTGCAAGATGCTGGCTATTCGGCCGAGCGTGCCGGCTCGCTGCATGGGTTGCTGCAACTGATGTCGGCCGGGCCCGCCTTATTCCTGGCGCCGGTGGTAAGCCGCTTGAAGGATCAGCGCGGCGCGGCGTTTTGCTCGGCGGCGTCGTCGTTCGTTGCCCTGGCCGGCCTGATCGCGGTGCCGGCCTGGGCCACGCTATGGATCGTGCTGCTGGGCCTGGGCACGGGCGGGGGCATCATCCTGGGGCTGGCGTTCGTGGGCTTGCGGGCGAGCCATGCGCAGCAGGCCGCGGCGCTGTCCGGCATGGCGCAGTGCGTGGGCTATCTGTTCGCGGCGACCGGGCCGGCCCTGATGGGGGCGCTGCACGACAGGCTGAATAGCTGGAGCGTGGCGCTGGGCGCCTGCGCCGCGCTCTGCGTGGCGATGGCCATCACTGGGCTGTATGCCGGTCGCGCGATGCAGATTGGCGGATTCCGCGAGCATGCGGTACCTACCGCGACGGCCGCGCAATAACGGCCTGGGAGGCGCTTACACCGCGCCGGCGTGGGCGTTCCAAAGACGGACCAGCGTGTCGGGCGCATCCGCTTCCGGCACGTCGAAACTGACGGCCGTCTGGTCGTCCCGGTCCATTACCATTTCAATGTGAAAGTAGCGCTGGTCGCCGCCCGCTTGCCTGCATTCGGGCACGGCTTTAGGCGCGGCGCGTTGCAGCGCGTCGGACACGTCCTGGCGTACCCCGGGCGAGCAGGTCGACAAGTTGATGCTGCGGGGCTGCGACAGGGCGGGCAGGTACGCCAGGCCGCCTTCGCGGCTTAGCCGCACCAGCAGCACCAGGTCCAGTGGCGGCAGATCGATCATGACAGGACTCCCACGGCGGCCCACGCCTTTGCGATGGCTTGTTGCACGGCAGCGCCCTGGCGTTCGGCGGCGACCGTCAGCGTCAGCGCGGCGAAGGCCTTGAAGTCGGCATCGTGACGCAGGCGCTTGTCGCACAGCGTGTCGTACCAGACTTGCCCCGCGCCTTTCCACGCCGGCCCGTCCAGCGCGGTGGCGGCCAGGAAGAAGGCGCGGCTGGGGATGCCGGAATTGATGTGGACGCCGCCGTTGTCGCGCGGCGTATCGGCGTAATCGCGCATGTGCGCGGGCTGAGGGTCTTTGCCCAACAGCGGGTCGTCATAGGCGCTGCCGGGTTCCGCCATGGAGCGCAGCGCGCGGGCGTTGACGCTCTCGGTGAACAGGCCGGCGCCCACCAGCCAGTCCGCCTGCCTGGCGCTCTGGCCCAGCGCGTACTGCTTGACCAGCGCGCCGAAGACGTCGCACAGCGATTCGTTCAGCGCACCGGGCTGGCCCTGGTAGAGCAGGCCGGCCTCGGTGTCGATCACGCCGTGCGTCAGTTCGTGGCCGATGATGTCCACCGCGATCGTGAAGCGGTTGAAGACTTCGCCGTCACCGTCGCCGAACACCATCTGCGCGCCGTTCCAGAACGCGTTCTCGTAGTCTTCGCCGTAGTGCACGGTGCCGACCAGCGGCAGGCCATGGCCGTCGATGGAGTGGCGCTTGTACACGTCCCAGAACAGCTTGTAGGTGGCGCCCAGATGCGCGTAGGCTTCATCCACGGCGGGATCACCGCTGGCTGGCCGGCCTTCGGCGCGCGCCAGCGTGCCTGGCAGGGTCGTGGTGTTGTCGGCGTCATGCACCGCGCGTTGCGGGGTGCCGGGGGGCGTGGCGTGACGCCCCGGGGCCAGCGTGGCGCGTGGCGGTTGCCCGGCCATTTCGCGCAAGCCGCGCTGTTGCTGGTCGATGATGAGCGTTTTGACGGCGGGCATGCTGACGCGGGCATCGGCATGTTGCGCCAGGCGGTCCAGCACATAGGGCGGGATCACGCCAATCAGGGGAGTGGACTCGGAAGGACGTGGCATAGTCGGTCTCTGTCGTGGCTGCCGCGCCAGTGGTGGCGCGGTGCAGCACAACTACGGTAGCAGATGGCCTTGCCCTGCGGACGTAACAGTGTGCGGCCTGATGCGAGCGCTGCCTACGCGATGGCGGCTCGACACGGAAGCGCCGGCCCGGTAAGGTTGCCCGCTTCTGAATCTGCTGTTCTTGACATGTCATTGACCCCCTACCGCATTCAATCCATCGGCTTGACCGATACGCATCTGTTGTTGACGTTGGCCAATGGCCACGTGCTGTCCGAGCCGATCACGCGCTACATCCGGCTGGAGAAAGCGACGCCCGCGCAACGCGAGCAATGGCAATCGGTGGATGATGGCTTTGGGGTGGTCTGGCCCGCGCTGCTGGCGCCTTCGGCTCAAGGCATGCTCAACGTGCTGGACCTGCTTTGGGACCAACGCTATGAACAGGCGATGGCCGCGCTGGCCGCGGCCGAATGGAAGCTGGACCGCCTGCCGCTTGCCAACCAGGAACTGGTGGCGCTATGGCGCATGGAAGCCGACATCAATAACGGCGGCTTCATGCAGTTCCTGTGCAATTGGGGCGACCCGACCTGCCAGTTGGCCTTGCAGGCCCTGCGCAAGGTTGGCGCAAAAAACATGTTGGCCGTGCTGTCGCGCATGCGCGCGTTGATCGACCGTTTCGAGGCCTTGCCCGAGGTGGTGGCGCTGAACGATATCTACGGCGCCATGACCGATGCGGAGCAAGAAGAGATGGAGTCGCTGGACCATGCGTTCTGGGACTACCCCGATGTGTTGTCGCGGCTGGGGTTGCAGTACTACGGCGTGAAGATCGCGCCCTGAGCGTTCGACATTTCCATCGCCGCCAACACCGCCCGCAGGCCGGCGGCCGGGCTGCTCAATGGCGTCTTGTCCGACCGGGTAAATGCGGCCGCGCCAGCCATGGAAGCCTGTGCCAGCGCCACGGTGTCCGCGCCTTGCGCGTAGGCAGTTTCCGCGGCGTTTGCGATGGCGCGCAGATACGCGTCCACGTTCCCCGCTTTGAAGTCGTCCCAGGCGCCAGCAACCAGTCGCACCTCCACGGTTGCCGTCCGGTGCTGGGGCAGCGCGTCAGACACCGATTCAAACAGCTGCCGGGTGGGTGCCACGGTGGTCGCGACCGCGCACAGCACCACGACGGATCCGCCGCTGCGCAACGCGTCCCGGGCCAGCGCGCGGTCCACGCGCAGCACGGGAACGGCATGCGTTGCCGATAGCGAGTCGGCCGCCGGCCCCAGCGTGGAACAGGTCAGCAGCAGAGCATCCGCGGAGACCGTCAGCGCGAGCATCGCCGCGCGCGTGGCGTCGGCGATGCCCTCCGTCATGCCACCCGCTCGTTCCGCGGCCTCCAGCAGGTCAGGGCGCACGTGGTGCTGCAACGTGGCGCGTGCGGGGTTGCCGAATACGCTTGCCGCCGCGTGGTCGAAGACGGCGATGTTGCTGTGGGCGGTATGCAGGCAGGCGATGCGCATCGGAGGCGTCTCTTTTCAAGCTGAATAAGCAGTTAAGCGTAGCAGAGGCGGCATGCTCAGCAACGTTCTGCAAAGTCTGGCAACACTCATGCTTGTCGCGAGGGTCCATCCGTCCCCGCCTCGGGCTAGAATCCGATCCTTCTTTCCCGGGGGGGGACGCTCGATGAGGTATTTCCTGATCTTGGTTGGCGCGGCAGTGGTCGCCTACTTGCTGGCCCGCGGCATCGCGGCCGTGCTCTCGGACCGTAAACGTTCAAAAACAGATAGGGATTCCAAGTGAAGCCGACAGACATTCAGATGGTCAAGACGATCGGCGCGGTCAAGCCGCGCAGTATCAAGGTCGCTATCGGCGCAGGGATCCTGTTCCTGCTGATCCTGTTCATGGCGTTCGGTTCGTGGTTCCAGGTGGATCAGGGCGAACGCGGCGTCGTGCTGCGCAACGGCAAGCTGGTGCGCGTGTCCGAACCGGGCCTGGACTTCAAGACGCCGTTTATCGACAACGTGATGACGGTGTCGGTGCGCGACCACACGTTCGTGTTCGAGAAGCTGGAGGCCTACAGCTACGACCAGCAGCCGGCCCACCTGCGCGTGTCCGTGACGTATCGCGTGCCGCCCGAGCATGTGGCCGAGCTGTATTCCGAATACGGCACCATCGGCAATCTGCAAATGCGCGTGCTGGAGCGCAAGACGCCCGACGCCGTGAAGAACGTGTTCGGCCAATACACCGCCGTGCGCGCCATCCAGGAACGTCAAAAGCTGGGCCTGGACGTGAACAACGCGGTGCTGAAGACGATGGAAGGCGCTCCGGTGCAGGTGGTGGGCGTGCAGATCGAGGAAGTGGGTTTCTCGCAGGCCTATGAGCATTCCATCGAACAGCGCATGCTGGCTCAGGTGCAGATCGAGACGACGCGCCAGCAGAAGGAAACGGCGATGATCAACGCCGAGATCCAGGTGGTCAAGGCCAAGGCCGAAGCCGACGCGCGCCGTCAGCAGTTCACCGCCGAAGCCGACGGCATCCGCATGCGCGGCGACGCCGAGGCGGCATCGATCCGCGCCAAGGCCGAGGCGCTGGCCGCCAACACCAACCTGGTGAGCCTGAACGCCGTTGAAAAATGGGACGGCGTGCTGCCGTCCACGCAGGTGCCGGGCGCCGCCTTGCCGTTCATCGGCATCAAGTAGGCGCCGGGGACGGAGGATGCGCCGGCAGGGGCGAGCCCGCCTGCCGCCGGCGCGTGAAGTCCACCACGCTGTCGCCTGACAGCGCCTTGCTGTAGTACCACCCCTGCACGATGATCTCGGCGGGGGAGGCCAGCGCCATCAGTTGCTGGTCCGTTTCCACTCCTTCCACAATGATCTGCAGGTTCAAGGCCTCGCAAAAGCGCAGCAGCCCGCTCATGACCAGGGCGCCGCGGTCGGAGTCTTGCGCGATGACGAAGCTGCGGTCGATCTTGACGGCATCGATCTGGAACTGGTGCAGGTAGCTCAGGGCCGAATAGCCGGTCCCGAAGTCGTCGATGTAGACCCGGGCGCCAATCGCATGCAGGCGATCGAACGCGGTATGCAACGCCTGGGCGTCTTCCACCAGCGCGTCCTCGGTCAATTCCACCGAGATCTGGCCGCCGGCCTGCGCCAGCACTCTGATCAGCTTTTCCAGATAGACGCCGGACGTCAGCGTGCCAGGGGTGACGTTGATGGTCATCGGCAGGATGAAATCGCGCTTGCGCCATTCCCGACATTGCAACACCGCCTGCTTGGCCACCCACAGGTCCACCTCGCGCATCAGGTCGGCGTCTGCCAGCCATCGCAGGAATTCCACCGGCGCGTGATGCGTGCCTTGCGGGCCCGTGGCGCGCAGCAGGGCTTCGCAGCCGGTGCACAGGCCGCTGCGTAGCGACACCTGGGGTTGGAATTGCAGATAGAAATCGTATTGGCTGATCGCTCGGATGCGGGCGTTTTCCGTGACCCGGCGCGCGCGGTCGGTGTAGGTTTTCACGATGGGGTCTTGCCCATACAGCAACGATTCCTCTTGCAGGCGGAGGAACGTCGTGTCCATCGATTTGAAGTAGACGGCCGCGCTGTCGCGGCGCTTGCGTTCCTGCGCCAGGATGAACGGCGCATACAGGCAGACACCGATGCCGACCAGCACGATCTGCAACACCACGCCGGCCAGGCTGTCGCCTGCGGCGATGTAGGCGTTGAACAGGACGGGCGAGGTCAGGGGCAGCGCCGTCGCGGCGGCCGGCAGCCAGCCCAGGTGCACCACGCCCAGCGCGATGACGACGTTGACCACCGGCGCCAGGATGAACGGGACAAGCAGCCGCGGGTTCAGGATCAAGGGCAACCCGAACAGCAGGATTTCGTTCACGTTCAGGAGGCCCACGGGCAGGCTGGCCAGCGCCAGCAGCCGCAGGGGTTCGCTGCGCGAAAACACCAGGATGGCGGCCACCAGCGACATCGTCGCGCCTGAACCCCCGATAAAGACGAAGGCGCCAAGCAGGGTGCTGTTCAGGGCATACATGCCTTCGTAGCCGGCGGCGTGGCTGACGGCGTTCAGCAGCGTCGCTTGATCCATCACGCTCATGACGGGCGCCATCGCGTGGTATCCGTGAATGCCGAAGAACCACAGCAGCGAGTCCAGGCCGGCCGTCAGCGCGCCCGATGTGAAGGGGCTTTCCAGCGAGGCCAGATTCAACGGAATGTTGAATTGCGCGACGCCGGGAATGCTGAGCACGGCGGACAGCACCATCACGACCAGGCCCGCCGTCAGCAGGCCGGGCACGACCATGTTCAGGGTGTCACGGACGTTTTCGCCGAGCAGTCCGTCCGGCGCCAGCCAGGTCCAGCGGCGCCGATGCAGCCACGCCATCAAAGGCACGGTCAGCAATGGCGAAATGATGGCAATGAAAAGCACCAGCGTGGACGCCGCCAGCGGATAGGGCGCCATCAGGCCTTCGGCGATCACCACGTAAGACAGGCACAGGAACGCGGTGGGCAAGTGCGGGACATGATGCCGGAACGACAGCATGTAGCCGATGGATGCGCCGGCCAGAATCGGCATGATGCCGGTAAGCCGGTCATGGATGCCGGCCAGCAGCTCGACGAGGGCGACGGGCAGGCCCAGTTGGCGGGCCGCCACGGACACGACGAGGAACAGGGCGGTGACCAGCAGGCACGGCAAGGTCCAAAGCAGGCCTTCGCGGATGGCTCGCAAGGAGCCGGCGGTGGCCAGCGCGGCCAGGCGGTCCTTCGGGTGACGCGGCAGCGTTGATTTCGGCATGGCGGTTTTGCGCAGGATCCGTGCCAGCGAATGAATCCGCTGCCGTGTTTGTAAGAATCTTTTGCTACATCCTAGTCTCTGTTTTCGCGGTTTAGCAATCGAAATGCCGTGAAATCCTAGGGATTCCCCTCTGTCAAGAATTGCAAAGCGGGCGCAAGGTGGCAGTACAGGCTTGAGGGAGCGCTATACGATCAAGCGGTTGCTGGCCCGTTTCGCGGGGTAGGCGCACCAGCCAATAAGCTTCAATAAGGAGACATGGATGTCTCAGTTGGATTGGACGTCCGGCGATACGGCGCCGGATCGGCAGGGCTATTACGAAACCCGGTTCGACACGGGGCGCACGGCCATCACGCTGTACAGCGTGCTGGGTTGGATGCCGGTGAAGACGCCCGGCAACATGGTGGATTGGCGGCCGTTGCCGCCAGACGCCGAAAAAGAAGAGGCCGAACGCCATATACAAGAGATCCGGGCGGCGCAAAATCATATCCCCATGGATTACTAGCAGGGCGGTGCAGGGTGGCGGATACGTCATCTGATGTGTGGCGGGTATGCGACGGTGCGGTTGCGATAATGAGAATTATTTGTAAAACTCGCAGCCCTGCCGTCATTCGCTGCCCGATTGGTCCATGTCCCGCCCTTCCTCGCCCCGCACTGGCTGGCTCGCCTACTACGACGAGCTGGTGGGCGTATGGAGCCGGCGCACTGGCAACCGCCACGACGCCGAGGACGCGGCGCATGACGCCATCGAGCGCCTGTTGAAAGCGGATGCCAGCGTAGCCCTGAAAGCGCGCGGCTATCTGTTCCAGGCGGCGGGGCACCGGTTGATCGACCGGTGGCGCAGGCAGGACCGCGCGGAACACATACCGTGGGACGACCTGGACGAGGCCGACCAACAGGTGCTGGAAGACGCCGACGCGCCCGTGCGCGCCGCCAGGCTGGCAGACGATCTGGCCAAAGTCCTGGCAGAATTGCCCCCCAAGTGCCGCGAGGCCTTCGTGTTGAACCGCATCGAAGGCTGGACGCAGGCCGAGGTGGCGGCGCATATGGGCCTGTCCAAGAATATGATCGAGCGCTATGTCATGCGCGCCATTGAATATGTGCGCGACCGGCTGCGCGAACACAATCCATGAGCATGCCTTTTTCGAACGACCGCGACGATCCGCGCGAGCCGGCCACCGCTGCGTGGTGGTTCGCGCGCTGGCACTCGGGCGAATTGACGCGACGCGACCGGCGCGAGTTCGCCCGCTGGCGGCGCGCCCATCCCGATGCCGCGCGCGAATTTGACCGCATGCAGCAATTGGGGACTGCCGCCGCCGGTTTGCCGCGGGATCAGGTGCGCGGCCTGCTGGGTGGCGCCGTGCCGGCACGCCCGCAACCGCGCCGCGAGCGCCGGTTCGTGTTGCGCGTCGCCCTGGCCTGTGCGGGGCTGGCGACCGTGGCGTGGGGCATCTGGTGGAGCTTGCCGGTGGAAGCCCCGTCGTTCACCACGATGGTCAGTACCGAACGCGGGGAACGCCGCCAACTGACCTTGCCGGATGGGTCGGTGCTGGAGGTCAACGGCGGCACTCGCGCCCAGGTGAAGCTGTATGCGGGGCGTCGGCAGGTGGACCTGGCAAGCGGAGAAATCAATTTCACCGTCAGCGCCGACGCGGCGCGGCCCTTCATCGTGGACGCCGGCAGCGGTCGGGTGCGCGTGACGGGCACGGTATTTGATGTGCGCCGCGATGCGGATCAGGTGGCGGTGCTGGTGGCGTCCGGCACGGTGCAGGTATCGGGCGGCCACTGGTGGAACCTGGGCCATGCCGTGTTGCGGGCCGGCCACGGCATCACGGTGCCGGGCAGCGGCGCGATCGGCGTGCCTGCGCCCGCCGACGTGCAGACCGCGACGGCTTGGCGGGAGGGGCGGGTGGTGTTCAAGGACACGCCGCTTTCCGAGGTGGTGCGCGACATGAATCGCTATCTGGCCACGCCGCTGCGGCTGGCCGATGACAAGGCGGGCCGCCTGCGGGTGTCGGCGTCGTTCACCCTGGATCGACCCGAAGCGTTGGTCGACGCCTTGCCGGCGGTGGCGCCGGTGCGCCTGGCGCCGCGGCCGGGCGGCCCCATCGACATCTACGCGAATTGAGCGCGCCTGGCGCTGTTACAAAATAAATGGGAATGAGATTCAGGTTTATCTGCGGTTGAGGCGTTCTACGAAGGAAGGCGCACGCGCCGCACGCCCGGCTTCGGGCGCGCAACCCCCTCCGTCGAACCGAAACAGCAGATATTCGTGACCCATCCCACAAGCAGTCATTCCTTCGCGGCGATGCGCCGTCCGGGCACCGCACCGCGTTTCATGCTTTCCACCCTGATGCTGGCCCTGGGCCTGGCGCTGGCCGGCGCGCCTGACGCCGCGCGCGCGCAAGCCGCCGCCGTCTCGGTGGACATCGCCGCGCAACCGCTGGGCGACGCCCTGATGCAATGGGCCGCCCAGACCAAGGTGCGCGTGTTCTATGCGCCCGACGTGGTGGCGGGCCTGAGCTCCCGCGGCCTGCGGGGCAGCCTGCCGCCCGAGGAAGCGTTGCGCAGCCTGCTGCAAGGCACCGGCGTGGCATACCGTTGGCAGGGCGACAGCATCATCCTGTCGCGCGACGGCGGCGTGACCAGCCTGGCGCCCGTGACGGTGACGGGCAGTTCGGATCCCGCCATCACCGAAGGCACCGGGTCCTACACTACGCCGGCGACGGCCGCCGCCACGGGCTTGACCTTGTCGCTGCGCGAGACGCCGCAATCCGTTAGCGTGGTGACGCGGCAGCGCATCGAAGACCAGAACCTGCGTTCGCTGGACGAGGTGATGGGCAACGTCGTGGGCGTGCAGGTGGTCAGCGAGGACACCGACCGCACCGACTTCTGGTCGCGCGGGTTCTACATCGACAGCCTGCAATACGACGGCGTGCCGACCACGATTGGCTTGTCCATGTATGGCGAATCCGACAACGATTCGTTCGTCTACGACCGTATTGAAGTGGTGCGCGGCGCGACGGGGCTGATGACGGGCGCGGGTAACCCCGGCGCGTCGATCAACCTGGTTCGCAAGCACGCCAATAGCAAGACATTCACGGGGTCGGTCAGCGCGGGCTTCGGCTCGTGGAACCAGTACCGCGGCACCGTGGACATGTCCACGCCGCTGAACGAGGAAGGCACCGTGCGCGCGCGCATGGTGGCGCTCTACCAGGGGCGCGACTCCTACATTGACCTTTACCACGCCAACAAGAAGGTGTTCTACGGCGTGATCGATGCCGACCTGACGCCGAACACGCGGCTGAGCGTGGGGGCGGACTATCAGGACAAGCGTCCGCGCGCCTCTACCTGGGGCAGCCTGCCCGTGGTGTTCAGCGACGGCACCGCCACCGACTGGCGCCGGTCCAAGACCACGGCGGCGGACTGGACGTATTGGCACACGACCAACCAGACGATGTTCGCCACGCTGGAGCACCGCTTCGAGAACGATTGGGAAGTGCGCGCGGACTGGTCGCAGCGCAAGAGCAAGTACGACGCCAAGCTGTTGTACCTGTACGGCGCCCTGGACCGCGAAACCGGCACGGGCCTGCGGGCGCTGCCGGGCTACTGGAATTCCTACGCGCAGCAGACGTCGCTGGACGTGCAGGCGAAGGGGCCGTTCACGCTGCTGGGCCGCAAGCACGAGGTCGTGGTGGGCGCGATGCGCAGCCGTTACGGCGAGGATTTCTACCGCTACGGTTTTGACAGCAGTTCGCTGGCCAGCACCGGAAACTTCTACCAATGGGACGGATCGTTCGCGCAGCCTACCTGGACCGACGCCAGCCTGCGCCCGACCGTCACGCACCAGGAAGGCGCATACGGCGCCGTGCGCTGGTCGCTGGCGGACGGCCTGACCGCCATCACGGGCGGCCGCTACGCAACCTGGAAATCCAAGTCGGACACGCGCGACCAGAAGGATTCGCAGTTCATCCCGTACGCCGGCGTGGTGTACGACATCAACGACACGTATTCGGCCTACGCAAGCTACACCGACATCTTCCAGCCGCAGGACAACCGCGACCGCAACGGCAACTATCTGGATCCGACGCAGGGCAAGAATTACGAAGTGGGCGTGAAGGGCGAATACCTGGACGGCAGGCTCAACACGTCCCTTGCGCTGTTCAAGGTCAAGCAAAGCAAGGTGGCCGTGCTGGACGGCGACGTGTTGGTGCCGGGCTCGGTCGAGCAGGCCTACACCACGGCGGACGGCGTCACCACCAAGGGGGTCGAACTGGAAGTCAGCGGCCAACTGGCCACGGGCTGGAACGCCTACGCGGGCGGCACCTATTACACCAGCCGCGATGCCCAAGGCGTGTCCGTCAACCCGGAGCGCCCGCGCGCCATGGCCAAGCTGTTCACGACGTACCGCTTGCCGGGCGACTTCAACAAGCTGACGGTGGGCGGCGGCGTCAATTGGCAGATTTCGACCTATAGCGATGTCAGCGCAGGCAACGACACCGTGACCGTCAAGCAGAAGGCCTACGCCATCTACAACCTGATGGCGCGCTACGACTTCAATTCGAACCTGACCGCGCAGTTGAACCTGAACAACCTGTTCGACAAGAAGTACTACCTGGGCGGGATCGGCAACCAGGTGTATTACGGCGAACCCAGAAGCGTGTTCGTGAACCTGACCGCGAAGTTCTAAGCGGCTGCGTGCTGGCGGGCCGCCGCCAGCACCCCCGCCTCGCATTCGCAATCCCTCGGCTCCGTCGCGATGCATTGGCCGCTTATACGGCTTCCCGGCGCAAATTCGCAATTCTTGTAAAAGGATCGAAGATAACTATAATTGCGAATCATTTTCATTTTGTTCGGGTATCTGGCGGCGACGCCGGGGCGCCACGTCATGCCTTCTTCTTCATTCGCCCCTCGCGCCGAGGTGCAATCCGTCTATCTGGCCCACCACCAATGGTTGCGGGGCGTGCTGCAGCGCAAGCTGGGGAATGCGTCCGATGCGGCCGACGTGGCGCACGACACCTTTGAACGGCTGATCCGCGCCAATGTGCGCGAACCGCTGAGCGAGCCGCGCGCCTATCTGCGCACGATCGCCACGCGGCTGCTGATCGGCCGCGCGCGCCGGGCGGCGCTGGAGACGGCCTATGCCGAATCACTGGCGTTGCAGCCGGCCGCGGTGGAACCGTCGGTGGAAGCCCGGGCGCTGATCCTGGAGGCGCTGGAACAGGTGTGCGAATTGCTGGACAGCCTGCCGATGATGAGTCGCCGGATTTTCCTGATGGCACAGATCGATGGCTTGTCCTACGCCGAAATCGGGCAGCAGCTGGGCCTGACGCCGAACGCGGTGCAGAAGTCGCTGGCGCGCGCGCTGGTGCATTGCTATACGGCGGTCTACGGGTGAGCGTCGGCCGGATGGACAGCGCCAAACTGCTGCGGCCGCATGCGCCCGAGGCGGGCCGGATCGATCCCAAGGTCATCCGCCAGGCCGCTGACTGGTGGGCGCGCCTGCGCGAGGGTGCGACCGACGCCGACCGCGCGGGGTTCGAGCGCTGGCGCCAGGCCCAGCCCGCCCATGAATTGGCGTGGCAGCGGCTGAGCGCGCTGACGCGCGACGTGGCGCTGGGCGTGACCGAGGCGGGCAGCGGCGTGGCCGGACGCACCTTGCGACAGGCGCCGCTGATCCAGTCGCGCCGCAACGCGATCCGCTGGATGGTGTCGGCCGCCGGGATGGGCCTCGCGGCGTGGGCGGTGGGCGAACGCGGCACGATCAGCCGCCTGACCGCCGACCTGCGCACCGGCACGGGTGAACGGCGGGTGCTGACGTTGCCGGACGGCGCGTTGCTGGAACTGAACACGGGCAGCGCGGTGGACCTGCGCTATACCGCCAGCCATCGCGAATTGGTGCTGCGCGAAGGCGAGATCCTCGTGACCACGGCGCAGGATCCGCAAGGCCGGCCCTTCACGGTACGCACGCGCAGCGGTGTGCTGACGCCCGTCGGGACGCGCTTCCTGGTGCGCGACCTGGACGATGGCAGAGCGATGCGCGTGGCGGTGTTGGAAGGCGCGGTGGATGTGCGCGGCCTGGGGCCCGCCGATGCGCCCCGGCGCGTACCGGCCGGTGAACAGGCCGACTTCTCGCCCGGCGTCGGTGTCGTGGCCGGGCCGCTGGCGCCCGCGACCACTGCCTGGCTGAACGGCATGTTCATCGCCGATGAACTGCCCTTGTCGGACTTCCTGCGCGAACTGGGGCGCTATCGTCCCGGCCTGTTGAACTGTTCCGACGCGGCGGGCGCGCTCCGGGTCGTGGGCGCCTTCCCGCTGGCCGATACCGACAAGGTACTGGCCATGCTGCAAGAAGTGCTGCCCGTGCGCGTTCGCCACTACACGCGTTATTGGGTCACGGTCGGGCTCGCGTGAGCCGCGCTTCCGTGTCTTGCGTCCGAGTTGTAACTGGAACGGCGGAAATCCTGACTTCGCGCTTCATGTAAGGAAAGCAGCCGGTACGGTCCGTCTCCACGGCTGCGCCGATCCTTCATGTGCCAGGGAATCCTCTCATGTCTTCTCGTCCTGCCCGCGCCGCGGTCCTTGCCCGCTTTACCTTGCCCCGTACCCGCCTGAGCGCCGCGCTGCGCCTGGCGCTGCCTGCCGTCGTACTGGCCGCGCCGTGGCCGTCCGCCGTGCACGCGCAGGCGGGGGCGGGCCAGCAGGGCGTCGCCTTCAGTATCCCGGCGGGTCCGCTCAGCGCGGCGCTTGGGACGTTTGGCGTGCAGGCCGGTGTCATGGTGGCGTCCGATCCCGCCTTGACGGCAAGCGCCCGGACCGGTGGCGTGACCGGCACGTATCCGGTGGGTGCCGCGCTGGAGCGCTTGCTGGCGGGCACGGGCTTGCAAGCGGTGGCGCGGCCCGAGGGCGGCTTCCGCTTGCGGCAAGCTCCCGTTGCGGGCCAGGCCGCGACGCTGGCGCCGGTGACCGTGACGGGCAGCTACAACGCCACCACGGACGGAACGGCGTCATACACGTCGCCGGCCGTCACCATCGGCAAGACCACCCAGGCCCTGAAGGACATTCCGCAGTCCATCACCGTGCTGACCCGCCAACGCATGGATGACCAGGACATGACGAGCCTGCCTGACGCCATCAACAACACGGCGGGCATGGTGGGCGTGCAGGGCGTGGGGCCGGGCGTGGCGATCAACGCCCGCGGCTTCCCCGTGGACCTGCTGCAATACGACGGCGTGGCGCTGCTGCGCAACAGCTACAGCCTGGGCAACTGGGAGCAGGATTCGCTGGTGTTCTACGACCGCGTGGAAATCCTGCGCGGCGCGGCGGGTTTGCTGCAAGGCGCCGGCAGCCCGGGCGGCGCGATCAACCTGGTGCGCAAGCGCGGGGGCGCGGAGCCGTCGGTGGTCATCACCGGCAAGGCCGGATCGTGGGACGACTATGGCTTGCAGCTGGACGCGGGCGGGCCGTTGAACGCGGCAGGCACGTTGCGCGGCCGCGTGGTCCTGGACGAGGACCGGAGCGATTCCTTCGTCGACTACGCGTGGGAAAAGACGCGCAACCTGTATGCCGCGCTGGATTTCGACGTGACCGAGGACACCACGGTCGGCATCGGCATCAGCAATCGCTATAGCCGTTCGCGGCCGATGTTCGTGGCCTATCCGCGCTACAAGGACGGCGGCGACATCGATCTGCCGCGTTCGACCTTCACCGGGTCCACCTGGAACCGCGCGAAGAACGATCAGACCATCTTCAATGCCGACGTGACCCACCGCTTTAACGACGCGTGGCGGTTCAGGCTGGCCGGCGTTGCCATGAACGAGAAGAACACGACGGTGCATCAGCGCGCAGTCGGCCCCATCATGCCGGACGGCAGCGGGCTGAGCTACGGCGACTTCGGCGTGGACTTCAAGAGCAAGCAGCGTGGGCTGGACATGTCGGTCAGCGGCAACTTTACCGCGCTGGGCATGGAACAAGAGGTGGTCGTGGGCGCGGCCTACTCCAAGCTGACGACGGCGGACCGCTTCACGCGTGCCTGGCAGTCCGGCGGCAACGTGTTCGATATCGACCACCATCGCCCGTGGCAGGACATGGACAGCATCGCCGCGGCAAGCGGCTATGACTCGCGCAGCAGCTACGACATTCGCCAGAAAGGGCTATACGGCACGTGGCGCGTCAAGCCCACGGAGTCGTTGGCGCTGATCGGCGGCGGCCGCGTGGGCTGGTACGACTACGGTTATTCCAGTGGCGGCAGCACCACTACCTCGACCACGTCGGGCAAGTTCATTCCTTACGTCGGGCTGGTGTACGCGTTGACCGACAACTGGTCCGCCTACACCAGCTACACCACCGTGTTCGAACCCCAGACCGCGCGCGGCGTGGACGGCAGCCTGCTCAAGCCGATCGAGGGCAACAATTACGAAGTCGGCGTCAAGGGCGAACTGATGGACGGCCGCGTGAATACATCGCTGGCGGTGTTCCGCTACGACCACAAGAACCGTGCGGTCAATGACTACGACGCCGGCTTCGCGTGCGACGGCTGGTATTGCTCGCGCGCGTCGGGCAAAGTGCGCAGCCAGGGCGTCGAAGCCGAGATTTCGGGCGAAGTGGTCAAGGGCCTGGAGCTGTACGCCGGCTACACCTACAACACCACCAAGTACCTGTCGGACCCCGACAACCAGGGCGCGGTCTTCAACACCTGGACGCCCAAGCACATGTTGCGCCTGTGGGCCAACTACAAGCTGCCGGGCATGATGAACCGCGTCAGCGTGGGCGCTGGCGTCAATACGCAGACCGACACAATCAGTTCGGACCGCGAGTTCAAGCTGGCCGGCTTCACGGTCTGGAATGCGCGCCTGGGCTACCAGGCCACGCCGGAACTGAGCTTCGCCCTGAACCTGAACAACGTGTTCGACAAGAAGTACTACGTGCCGTCCTACAACACGCTGTCCGGCAACAACTACTACGGCGAGCCGCGCAATGTGATGCTGACGGTGCGCTACGCGCCCAAGCTGTAGTTCACGGCGGGAGAACGCGGCGCGAGGCTACGCGTGCATCAGCGCATGGACCTGGCGCGCCAGGTCTTCCAGCGCGAAGGGCTTGGGCAGGATGGGCACGGCGAGTCCCAGCGAGGAAGCGTCGCATCCGTCCAGGCCCGACCCGGTCATGATCAGCACTCTCATGCCGGGGCGTAGCTGGCGTGCGGCCTCGGCGACCTGATGGCCATTGATGCCGCCGGGCAAGCCCAGGTCGCAGATCAGCAGGTCCAGTGGTTCGGCGGACGCCAGGTGGCGCAGGGCGGCCGCGCCGTCGGCCGCTTCGGCCACCGTGTAGCCCAGCTCTTTCAGGGACTCGGCGGCCACCGCCAGGACGGCGGCATCGTCTTCCGCGATCAAGATGGTTTCGCCGCGGGCCGCGACCGGGGGGGTATCGACGGCCGCGTGTTCCAGCGGCGCCATGGCACCCAGATAGCGGGGGAAGTACAGCGTCATCGCGGTGCCCTGGCCCGGGCGCGAATGGACGTGGACCTGCCCGCGCGATTGCCGGATGAAGCTGTACAGCATGGACAGGCCCAGCCCCGTCCCCTGACCGGCCGACTTGGTCGTGAAGAACGGTTCGAAGATGCGCTGCACCGTGTCGGGCGCCATGCCGCGGCCCGTGTCCGTGACGCGCAGCAGCAGGTAGTCGCCCGGCGCCAGCCCGAGATCCCGCGCCGGCCCGGCTTCCAGCGCGACATTGCGGGTCGCGATGCCCAGCGTGCCTTGCCCGGGCATCGCATCGCGCGCGTTCAGGCACAGATTGAGCAGGGCGTTTTCCAGCTGATGCGTGTCGACCCATGCGGGCCACAATCCTCGTTCGCGTGCCAGGTCCAGCGTGATGCCCGGACCGATGCTGCGGCGGATCAGTTCCTCCATGCCGGTCACCAGGCGGTTGACGTCGGTGGCCTTGGGGTCTTGCGGCTGGCGCCGGGAGAAGGCCAGCAAGCGGTGGGTCAGCGCGGCGGCCCTGCGGGCGCCGCTTTGCGCAACCTGGATATGGTGTTCAAGGTCGTTGTGCCGTTCCTGGGCCAGCCGCATGGACAGCAATTCCAGGCTGCCCGTGATGCTCATCAGCAGGTTGTTGAAATCGTGCGCCAGCCCCCCGGCCAGTTGGCCCACGGCTTCCATCTTCTGGCTTTGGCGCAACGTGTCCTCGGCCTGCCGCAACGCCTCGGCCTGGGCCCGTTCGGCGTTGACGCGCGAGGTGGTTTCAATGACCGTGTCCATCATGCCGACCACCGTGCCCGCCTCGTCGCGCACCGGGCTGTAGCAGAAGGTGAAGGTGGCGTCTTCAGGCTGCCCGGAACGCACGATCTGCAACGGGTAGTCTTCGATAAAGGTGGCTTCGCCCGCGAAGGCGCGTTCCGCGATGGGCCCGATCAACGTCCATGCTTCGTGCCAGATTTCACTGAACGGCCGGCCCAGTGCATCGGGCTTGGTGCCCAGGATCGGCGTGAAGGCGTCGTTGTAAAGCGTGATCAATTCCTTGCCCCAGACCAGGCAACACGGGAATCGGGACGCCATCACCATGCCGGTCGCGATGCGCAAGGCGCTGGGCCATTCGGCGATGGGTCCTAGTGGCGTGGCCGCCCAGTCGAAGGCGGCGACCCGCAAGCCCATTTCGCCGCCGCCAGCAAGGAAAGAGGGCATGGGGGAGTCGTTCTGCATGGTGTTATCGACGATGACTTGAGGGTGATTGATTTTATCCGACCGACGGGCGCCGAACAGGGGGAACAAGGGGGAGAACGAAGGAGGAATGGCGGGCGGGCAGAGATAAGATAAAATAGAAATCGTTCCCATTTACACGCTACCAAGAGGTGCGCCTTGCCTCCGTCCGACTTCCTGCCCGCCGATACCGTCACGAAGCTCTATCGTGACCATCACGGCTGGCTGTCGATCTGGTTGCGCAAGAAGCTCGGCAACTCGTTTGACGCCGCGGATCTGGCCCACGACACCTTCGTGCGTGTGATGAGCGGCCGGCGCAAGGAAGGCATGGGCGCCGAGCCGCGCGCGCTGCTGACCCATATCGCGAAGGGGCTGGTGGTGGACCATTGGCGGCGGCGCGCATTGGAAGAGGCCTATCTGGCCGTGGTGGCGCAGTTGCCCGCGCCGGAAGTCCCGTCGCCGGAAGTACGCGCGCTGATCCTCGAAACCCTGCACGCCATCGACGCCACGTTGCGGACCCTGCCCGTGAAAACGCGCGAGATCTTCCTGATGTCGCAGTTCGACGGCATGGCCTATGCCGACATCGCCGACTGCCAGCGGGTGTCGTTGGCGACCGTCAAGCGCCACATGCAGAAGGCGCTGACGGCCTGCTTGATCGCCTATCAGGTCCACGCGGCATGAGCGCGGCGATCGACCCCGTGATCCTGGAAGAGGCCGCCGGCTGGCTGGTGCGCTTTCAATCCGAAACCCTGTCCGCATCCGACCGCGCCGCCTTCGACCGGTGGCGCGGCCGCAGCGCCGCGCACGGTGCCGCGTGGCAACGGGTGGAAGACATGGTGCGCGGGTTTGGCCAGGTGCCGCCCGCGATCGGGCGCGACACGCTGCGCCGCCTGGACCGGCCCGGCCGGCGGCAGGCCATCCGGGCGCTGGGTGGCTTGCTGGTGCTGGGGCCGGCGGCTTGGGCGGGATGGCGCACGCTGCCGTGGCGCGAATGGGCCGCGGACGTGCGCACCGCCACGGGCGAACAGCGCCACCTGGAGTTGGCCGACGGCACCCGGCTGGTGCTGAACACGGCCAGCGCGGTCGATATTCTCTACACCTCCGAACAGCGCTTGCTGTGGCTGCGCGCCGGCGAAATCCTGCTAACGACCGGCCGCGACCCGGCGCCCGCTCATCGTCCCTTCATTGTGCGGACGTCTCAAGGCACGATCCGCGCATTGGGCACACGCTTCATGGTGCGCGATGAACGCGACAGCATCCGGGTGGCGGTGTTCGACGGCGCGGTTGAAATCCAGCCGCAAGATCCGGGTGTGGCGGCGGTGGTGTTGCCGGCCGGGCAGCAGACGGTATTCAACGCCCATCAGGTCCAGCCGCTGGCGGCGGCCGATGCGGCGTCGACGTCTTGGGAGCAAGGCATGCTGGCCGTGCGCAATTGGCGCCTGGCCGACCTGGTGGATGAGCTGGCGCGCTACCGCCCGGGCGTCCTGCGTTGCGATCCGGCCGTGGCGGGACTGCGGGTGTCGGGTGCGTTTCCGCTGTCGGATACCGACGGCAGCCTGCGCTTGCTGGAGAAAACGTTGCCCGTGCGGATCAGCCGCGTGACGCCGTTCTGGGTCACGGTGGCGCCGCGCCCTTCCGTTACAAATTAATCGCCAATCCGCTGACACTTTTTTCCGCTTCGTCCGGTGTACCGGGTGAATCGTCGCGACATGCGAGCGTCACCCAGTTCCCTACGAAGGATCGTTTCATGGTTTCCCGAATTTCCCGTTCGTCGCGCCTGCCCCGTCGCAAGGCCGTCCTGCCGCCGTTGGCGGCAATGTTCCAGACTACCGGCATGGGACTGATGCTGCTGGCCGTGACCGCCGCGCCCGCGCCTGTCGCGGCGGCGGATGCCAAGACGGCCGCCGCGGCATCGGCCGCCGCAGGCTCGGGGGCGGCCACCGCGCGCAAGTCCTACGCGATCGCCGGCGGTCCGCTGGGTGACGTGCTGGCCCAATTCGCAGCGGCGGCGGGCGTGCCGCTTTCCTTCGATCCGGCCCTGGTGACGGGCAGGCAAAGCGAGGGCCTGACGGGCGCCTACACGGTGCGTGAAGGCTTCACGCGCTTGTTGAGCGGATCGGGCTATGCCTTGGCGGAACAGGGGGCGGGCGCATATTCCTTGCGCAAGCTGCCCGCGGGCGAGAGCGACGCCGCGACCCTGCTGCCCAGCATCACCGTCGCGGGAGCGGGTGTCAGCCCCTCGGCCTTGCCGGCCGAGTTCGCCGGCGGCCAGGTGGCGCGCGGCGGCCGTTTGGGATTGCTGGGCAATCGCGATGTGATGGATACGCCGTTCAATATCACGAGCTACACGTCGGAATTGCTGGCCAACCGCCAGGCCGTGACGCTGGCCGATGCCTTGAATGCCGAGCCCTCGGTGCGCTTCACGGGCCAGATCGGCGGCGTGACGGATTCGTTCTACATCCGCGGCTTTCCGATCGGCGAAGGCAACCTGGGCGAAATCGCGTTCGATGGCGTCTACGGCGTAGCGCCCAACTACCACGTCTTTACCGATTACATCGAACGCGTCGAAGTGCTGAAGGGGCCGGCGGCGCTGCTGTACGGCATGTCGCCCAATAGCGGCGTGGGCGGCGTGATCAATATGGTGCCCAAGCGGTCGCTGGCGGAAGACCTGACGCGTGTGTCCGCCGATTATGTGGGCGATTCGCAATTCGGCGCCCGGGTGGACCTGAGCCGCCGCTTTGGCAACGACGGCGAATGGGGCGTGCGCGTCAACGGCATGCACCGCCAGGGCGACACGCCGCTGGACAACCTGTATTCCCGAACCGACATCGGCGCCCTGTCGCTGGACTATCAGGGCGAACGCCTGCGCGCGTCGCTGGACTTGCTGACGCAGAACGAAAAGGTGGATGCGCCGACGCGGCCCTTCCTGGTCGCGGCCGGCATCGACGTGCCGCATGCCGCCGATGGCCGCCGCAACGCGACCCAGCCCTGGGGTTGGTGGAAGTCCGACGGCCAGTCGGCGCTGCTGCGCGTGGAATACGACGTCAGCGACCGGCTGACGGTATTCGCCGATGCGGGCGGATCGGACACCGAGGTGTCGCGCCTGTCGGACCAGACGCCCACCATCGTCAACAGCGCCGGCGACACGCGGGTGACGCCCAACAACTTCCGTTTCAAGGTGGAACGCAGCACGTACAACGCGGGGCTGCGCGCCAAGCTGGACACCGGGCCGGTGCGCCATGCCATCAGCTTCATGGGCAGCCTGTACAGCGACCGCAACTTGCAGGCGAGCGTCTCCGGCACGCCGCTGACCTCCAACATCTATCACCCCATCACGCGCCCAGAACAGAACATTCCGGCGCCGGCCAATGTGCCCAAGGTGTCGTCGTCGGACCTGTCGGGCCTGGCGCTGGCCGACACGATGAGCATCCTGGACGAGCGCGCGCAGTTGACGTTGGGTGTGCGCCAGCAGCGCATCGAATCGCGCAACTTCAACGCCACGACCGGCGTGCGCACCGTCAGCTATGACGAAACCGCCACCACGCCGCTGGCGGGCCTGGTCATCAAGCCCTGGAACAACGTGTCGCTGTATGCCAACTACATCGAAGGGCTGAGCAAGGGAGATGTGGCGCCGGCCACCGCGTCCAACGCCGGCCAGGTGTTCAAGCCCTACAAGTCCAAGCAGAAGGAAGTGGGCGTGAAGGTGGACCTGGACGACGCGATGCTGACGTTCAGCGCGTTCGAGATCACGAAGCCCAGCGGCCAGTTGACCAACGGCGTGTATGGCGCCGATAGCGAACAGCGCAACCGCGGCCTGGAGCTGACCCTGTCCGGGGAGCCGGTGCGCGGCCTGCGTCTGTTGGGCGGCGTGACCTATCTGGACGCCGAACTGACGCGCACCAGCAACCCGGCCACGGTGGGCAACCGGCCGGTGGGTGTGCCGAAGTTCTCGGCCAATCTCAGCGCGGAATGGGACACGCCATGGGTGGCGGGCCTGACGCTGACGGGCGGCATGATGTACACGGGCCGCGAATACGTGGACCAGGCCAACACGCAGTCGGTGCCGTCCTGGACGACGTTTGACGTGGGTGCGCGTTATGCCACGAAGATCCAGGGCAAGGACGTGACGTTCCGGGCCAATGTCGTCAACGTGACCAATCGCGCCTACTGGTCGGGCGTGGCGTCCTACGGCACGGTGTCGCAAGGCGTGCCGCGCACGCTCATGCTGTCGGCGTCGATGGACTTCTGACCGCCTGCCGGCCGCCGTCCCGTTCAGGTGTGGCGGCGGGCGAACACCATGCAGACCGGGCTGCCGATGCGCAGCGCGTAGCCGTCGGGGGTCAGGGCGCCGTCCTGCGCATTGACGCGAAAGCGCACCAGCGTGTCGCTGTCTTCGTTCAGCACGAACAGGAAGCGGCCGTCTGGCGACAGCGTGAAGAAGCGCGGCGTCTTGCCGCCGGACGCGGCATGCTGCACGGGCGTCAGGCGGCCATTGGCCGGGTCCACGCGAAACACCGCGATGCTGTCGTCGCCCCGGTTGGACACATACAGGTGGCAGCCGTGCGCATCCAGGGAGATGCCGGCCGCGCGGCTATTGCCGGTATAGGTGTCGGGCAACGTCGGCAGTATCTGGAAGGGATGCAGCGAGCCAGCCGCAAGCGAGTAGGCGGCGACCGTGTTGTCCAGCTCGTTGACGACGTAGAGCCAGCGGCCGGCGGGGTGAAACGCCGCATGCCGCGGCCCCGCGCCTTCGCGCGTGGCGGTGATGCAGGCGGGGTTGGCGCTGATGCCGCCGTTCTCCAGGGCATAGAGGAACACGCGGTCCAGGCCCTTGTCGGGCACCAGCACATAGCGGCCGGATGGATCGACCAGGTTGTAGTGTGGTTTGGCGAAGGGCTGTTCCTTGCGGTGCGGCCCGGGTTCGCCGGCCATGGGCACGGACTGCGCCACGGGCGCCAGCGCGCCGTCGCGGCCGACGGGCAGCACGGCCAGCGTGCCGCTCAGGTGGTTCGACACCATCAGGTAACGGCCCGCCGGGGCCAGCGCCAGATGCACCGGGTTGCGGCCCTGGCAGTCCTGCTGCCGCCATGGCGTCAGCGCGCCGGTACGCGGGTCGCGTTGCAGGGCGCTGACCTCATGGCTATCGCCATGCACGGTGTACAGCACGGGCAGCGCGGGGTGCGGCAGCAGATAAGACGGGTTGACCAGGCCGCCGACGACTTGGGTCAGCGTCAGCGTGCCGGTGTCCTGGGCATAGTCGAAAACGCTGATGCCCTCGCCGCGGGCATGGCGTTCCCGCGTGGTGCGGGAACCGATGTAGACGTGCATGGAACGATCCTCGGCTTGAAAAGAAAGCGGCCATGCGCGCCAGGCGCGCGGCCTAAAAAGTCAGGATGCCGCTGATGCGGGCCAGGTTATCCAACGTGCTGCGCAGGTGGCTGGACAAGGCGGCGGCGGCGTCTTCGTTGCGTTCGCGTTCCAGCAGGTCAAGAATTTCCAGATGCTGGTCGCAGTGCTGCTGGTAGCGGCTGCGGTCTTGCATCGACCGGTACGACAGCAGGCGCCGGACGCGGTTGACGCGCTTGATCGTGTCGATGAAGAACGGATTGCCGGACGCCTCCACCAGCGATTCATGGAAGCGCACGCCACGTTCGTGCAACTGGTCGGCGGTGTCGGTGGCGATGCCGCCGTCCAGCAAGTGTTTTTCCGCGGCGCGGCATCGTTCGATCACGGATTTTTCAATGCGGAACGATGGCTCCAGCAACGCCGCGGGTTCCAGCGCCAGACGCAAGCGGTACGACTGCAGCAGGCTGTCCGGCGTGGTCATCATGGACGAGAACTCCCAGCCGTAGCCAGGTCGCCGCTGCGCCCAGCCTTCCTGCGACACGCGGGCCAGCAGCGTCTGCGTTTGCGCGTGGGTCAACGCATAGCGCACGCGCAACTGGGCCTCGCTGCATTGCATGGGCAGTTCGCCCCGCAGCAACTCGTCGGCCAGCTTGAAGTAGCTTTGCGTCACGATGTCGTCGACGGAGGGCGGCGTCAGGCCGGCGCGTGCGTCGGGCAGGGCGTCGTAGCCTTGCTGCAGGAAGTAGCCGCGGTTGGGTTTGCGCGCCACGATGCCATGCTGCTCCAGGATGCCCAGGGCGTCATTGACGGGCGAGCGCGACAGCCGCAGCCGGTCGGCAAGCTTTTGCGCGGTCAGGTGCGCGCCGCCGGGCAGGCGGTCTTGCCGGATCAGGTCCAGGATCTTCGTGACGGTATTGGTTTGCGCGCTCATGGGAGGGAAGATGGCCGGAGAGTATCCGCTAGGATAGCGGGAATGACGCCGCCCATCCGCAACAAACGCACGTCCAGCCGGGTCTCGACCGCGGCCGTGGCGTGCAGCGCGTCAACCCGGCCATCGGCCCGCAGGATGCGCACGGGCACGGCGATGCGCGGCGCCAGCGTATCCGCCGGGGCATCGATCTGGATGCGGTCGCCGGACTGCACGCGCAGCGTGGCCGGCGTGACGCCCTCGGGCAGCCTCAGGGGCAAGATGCCCATGCCGATCAGATTGGACCGGTGAATCCGTTCGAAGCTCACGGCCAGCACGGCGCGGATGCCCAGCAGGCGTTGCCCTTTTGCCGCCCAGTCGCGCGACGAGCCGGTGCCGAAGCGCGCCCCGGCCAACAGCACCACGGACTGCTGTTCGCGGCGGTAGTGTTCAGCGGCTTCCCAGATGGGTTCCACGCGGCCGCTACCCGCATGGCGCGTGTGGCCCACGGGGGCATCCGGACAGAGCAGGTTCGTCAGGCTTTTGCTGTAGAACGCCGCGCGCATCATGACCTCCCAATTGCCGCGTCGCGAGGCGAACACGTTCAGGTCATGACGGTCATCGCCGCGGGCCACCAGGAAGTCGGCGATCAGGCTGTCGGGCGGAATGGCGCTGGCGGGCGACAGGTGGTCGGTGGTCACGTCGTCGCCCAGCACCAGCAGCGGGTGCGCGGTGTAACGGCCAAGCTGGCTGCCAGCGCTTGTCGAGGCGAAGGGCGGACGCCGCAGCGCCGTGGACGCGGGGTCCCACGGAAAGCGGGGCGTGTCCGGCGATTGCAGCGCTTGCCAGGCCGGATTGGCGCTGGCGATCTTGAAGGCGGCGCGGAAATCGGCGGGCCGCAAACCCTGGGCCAGCGCGGCATCGATGTCGGCGTCGTCCGGCCATAACTCGCGTAAGTGCACCGGACGGCCGTCGGCTGTGACCTGCACCGGTTCCCGGCTAAGGTCGCGTTCGGCGTCGCCGGCCAGCGCGAAGGCAATGACAAGCGGGGGCGACATCAGGAAACCCAGGTCCAGGTCGGGGTGGATGCGGCCGGTGAAATTGCGGTTGCCGGACAGGGCCGCGACGGGGTGGACCGCGCCGGCCTGCATGGCGTCGCGCACCCTGTCGGGCAGGGGGCCGGAATTGCCGATGCAGGTGGTGCAGCCGTACCCCACGATGTCGAAACCGACCGCGGCCAGGTCGTCCAGCAAGCCGGCGCGGGCCAGGTAATCGGCCGCGGCGGGGGAGCCCGGGCCCAGCGATGTCTTGACCCAGGACGGCACGCGCAGGCCGGCCTGGCGTGCCTTGCGGGCCAGCAGTCCGGCCGCCATCAGCAAACGGGGATCCGTCGTGTTGGTGCAGCTGGTGATGGCGGCGAGGGCGACCGGGTAGCGGGGCAGGTCGCGGCGGGCGGCCGGCGCCGGCGTGAAGTTCAGCGCAGCCAGAATGGCGCGGGTCTGGCCGTAGGGATGCAGATCTTGCGGCCGCTTGGGGCCGGCCACATGCATCTGCACGCGGTCCAGCGCGATCTCGACCACGCGGGTATAGCGCGGAGCGGCATCCGGGTCCAGCGCGATACCCGTGCGTTCGGCATAGGCCGCGATGCGCGCGATGTCGGTCTGCGCGCGGCCCGTCTGGCGCAGGTAGGCCAACGTCTCGCCGTCGATGGGAAAGTAGCCGGTGGTGGCGCCGTACTCGGGCGCCATGTTCGCCACCACGCATCGGCTGCCCGCCGACAGCGTGCCGACGCCCGGTCCGAAGAACTCCACGAATTCGCCCGAGACGTCGATGGCGCGCAGCCGCTGCGTCACCGTCAGCGCCAGGTCGGTGGCGGTGACGCCTGCAGCAAGCGCCCCGGTCAGCCGGACGCCGATCACGTCCGGAATGCGCAGCAGGGTGGGCATGCCGAACATGACCGTCTGCGCTTCCAGACCGCCGACGCCCCAGCCCAGCACGCCGATCCCGTTGATCATCGGTGTGTGGCTATCGGTGCCGATCATCATGTCGGGATACAACGCACCGCCGTCGCCCTGGCAGACCACCGTGGCCAGTTGCTCCAGGTTGATGGTGTGCATGATGCCGGTGCCCGGCGGATGAATGCGCACGTTGGACAGGGCCTTGGATGCCCAACGCAAAAAGCGGTAGCGCTCGGCGTTGCGGCGTAGTTCCAGGTCCAGGTTGCGCGTCGCGGCATCGGGCCGGGCGTAGGCTTCGACCGCCAGCGAATGGTCCACCGACACGTCCACGGGCAACACCGGATTCAGCACGGCGGGGTCCATCCCGGCTTCGGCCAGCGCGTCCCGCATGGCGGCGATGTCTACCAGCGCGGGCGTGCTGGTGGTGTCGTGCATCAGCACCCGGCCTGGCTGGAAAGCGATTTCGGCATCGCTGGTGCCGTGGGCCAGCCAGCCGAACAGCGCCGCCACCGCGGCGTCGCGCTCGTCGCCTTGCACGTTGCGCAACACGTTTTCCAACAGCAGGCGCAGCACGACGGGCAGCCGGAAATAGTCGGCGCCGAACGTGGCGGGCAGATCCGGGCAGGTATAGGTGGCCCCGTCCAGCGTGAAGCGGGTGTGGCGCAGTCGGGCATTGGTGTTTTCCATAGCTGCCAGTTTTGCATATTGCATCTATAAAATGCAATTAAGTAAAAACCCGGCCGCCATCCGGACAGGCCGCTCAGGAGACACACCATGCCCCAAATCCGATTGCTCGCCGCCGCCCTGGCGGTGGCCGCCTTCCTCCCGTTTCCCTCCGCCCGGGCCGCCGACGCCAGCCGCCCGGTCAGCCTGATCGTGCCTTTTGCCGCTGGCGGCGGCGTCGACGGCATGGGCCGTTTGTTGGCCGAACGGCTGCGCAGCGAAATGCCGCAGGGCGTGGTGGTGGAAAACAAGCCGGGCGCCAGCGGCATGCTCGGCGCGCAGGCGGTGGTGCGGTCGGCCCCGGACGGCGCGACGATGCTGTTGGGCTCGGCGGGAGAAACCGCCATCAACCCGCTGGTCTTCAAGGCCAAGATGCAATACCAACCGGAAAAGGACCTGGTGCCGATCGCGCTGGTCGCCCGCGTGCCCAACGTGCTGGTCGCCAATCCCAAGCTGCCGGTGGCCAATGTGGAGCAATTGGTGGCTTATGGCCGCGCGCATCCCGACAAGCTGACTTATGCAACCAGCGGCGTGGGCAACCCGCAGCACCTGAACGGCGAGCTGTTGCAGTCGCTGGCCCGAATCAAGATGGTCCACGTGCCGTACAAGGGCGCGTCCGCGCAACTGGTGGATGTGGCCGCGGGCAGCGTGGACCTGACCTTCGTCAGCCTGGCGGGCGCCTTGCCCTTCATCAAGAGCGGCAAGGTGAAGCCGTTGGCGGTCACCTCCGCCACGCGCGCCTCGTTCGCGCCGGACATTCCCGCCGTGGCCGAATATGCCCCCTTGAAGGACTACGCGCTTGAAAACTGGTTTGGCGTGTTCGTCGCGGCGGGCACGCCGGTAGACACGCAGCAGAAACTGGCCGCCGCGATCGGACGCGCGTTGCGCGACGAGAAGTTCGTGGCCAGCATCCGCGAGCTGGGCGGCGAAGTGCAGCCGATGAGCCAGGACGAGTTCCGCGCCTTCATCAAGGCGCAGACGGCGGTCTTCGCCAAGGTCGTGGCCGATGGCCACATCACGGCGGAAAACTGAAAGCCGGTGCGCGTTAGGGCCTTGAAGGGCCCTGGCGCAACACCGCATCCAGCGCGCCAAGCGCCGGGGGGATCATCGCCAGCAGGCGCGCTTTGCCCACGCCGTCGCGCGCTTGCACGGACAGGCCATGCAGGACGACGGCGTAGTAGTCGCCCAACGCCTGCACGTCCGTGCCGGGTTTGAGTTCGCCGCTTCGCACGGCAGATTCAAGCCGGTCGATGATGCCTTGCGTACGCGCCTTGCGATGCGTGGTGAGCCATGCCATGACGTCTTCGTTTTCGGCGGCGTAGTTGGTGGCGGCGCTGACCACCATGCAGCCTTGTGGGCGCCCGCGCCGGGTGTAGGTCAGCACCGCGTCGGTCAGCAGCTTCTCGATGGCGCTGCGCACCCCGTCGTCGGCCTCCAGCGCTTTTTCCGCAAACGCGCCGTCACCCGCTTCGTATCGCGCCACGGCTTCGCGGAACAGGTCCTGCTTGGATCCAAAGGCCGCGTAAAGCCGCGCTGAGGCCAGGCCGGTCGCCGCCACCAGATCCGCCATCGACGTGCCTTCATACCCCTGTTTCCAGAATGCCAGCATGGCTTGCTGAAGCGCTAGGTCGCGGTCGAATTCTCTGGGTCTGCCTGCCATCACGGTCTCGGGAAAATGATCTGGAGGCAGTGTACCGCCCGCCCTTGCATTTGCGTCGCGCCGATTTATCGCCTATTCTTTGTCGATCGACAAACAATTAAGGATTCGATATGAAGACGATCAAGGGACCCAGCCTGCATCTGGCGCAGTTCAGCGACGCCGCGGCGCCCTTCAACAGCCTGCCGGCTATCGCGGAATGGGCGGCGGGCGTGGGCTTCAAGGCGTTGCAGATCCCGGCATGGGACAAGCGGTTTTTCGATGCCGAGACGGCCGCCGCCAGCCAGGACTATTGCGACGAGGTCACCGGTACGCTGGCCGCGCATGGGCTGGTCGTAAGCGAACTCACCACGCACATCTTCGGCCAACTCCTGGCCGTGCACCCGGCATACGACGCGATGGCCGACAACTTCGCGCCATTGGAGGCGCGCGGCAATCAACAGGCCCGGACGGCCTGGGCGAAACAGGGGCTTTTGAATTCGGCTCGCGCCGCCAAGCGCCTGGGCCTGAGCGATATGGGCACGTTCTCAGGGTCGTTGGCGTGGCCGTATCTGTTTCCGTTTCCGCAACGCCCCGAAGGGCTGATCGAGACGGCATTCGACGAACTGGCGCGACGCTGGATGCCGGTGCTTGACGCCTGCGACGCGCAAGGCGTGAACCTGTGTTTCGAGATCCATCCCAGCGAAGACCTGCATGACGGGATCACGTTCGAGATGTTCCACGAACGCGTCGGCGGCCATGCCCGCTGCGCCATTCTTTTCGACCCCAGCCACTTTGTCCTGCAGCAGCTGGACTACCTGGAATACCTGGACATCTACAAAGACCACATCCGCATGTTCCATGTGAAGGATGCCGAGTTCAATCCCACCGGCCGGCAGGGCATTTACGGCGGCTACCAATCCTGGATCAACCGGGCGGGGCGCTTCCGGTCGCTGGGCGACGGGCAGGTGGACTTCAAGTCGATCTTCTCGAAGCTGGCGCAGCACGACTATGCCGGCTGGGCCACGCTGGAGTGGGAATGCTGCCTGAAAGACCAGGAGACGGGGGCGCGCGAGGGGGTGGAATTCATCAACCGCCACATCATTCCGGTCACGTCCAAGGTGTTCGACGATTTCGCTGGCGGGGCCATCGACAAACAACAGATCCATGCCCTGCTGGGCTTGGCATAAGCGCCGAAAACAGAATCATGACGCACTCACTCTCTACCTTCTTCACCCCCGCCGACGCCGTGACGCACCAGTACGTGCTGGTGGACGGTTCCCGCGTGCATTGCGCGGTCATGGGCGACGGCCCGCCGGTGTTGCTGATTCCCGGCTGGCCGCAGACCTGGTTTACGTGGCGCCACATCATGAAGTCGCTGGCGCAAGCGGGCTATACGGCGATTGCCGTGGACCCGCCGGGCACGGGCGACTCCGGCCGCCCCGCCCACGGGTACGACACGGGCGCGGTCGCCAGCGTGCTGCACCGTTTGATGGGACAGCTGGGCCACACGGCTTATCACGTGGTCGGCCACGACATCGGCATGTGGGTGGCGTACGCCCTGGCCAGCGACTTTCCCGACGCCGTCCGCCGCCTGGTGTTGACCGAGGCCGTGATTCCGGGCCTGGCGCCCGCGCCGCCGGTATTCGTCCCGCCGGAAGACAACATCTTCCTGTGGCATTTCATGTTCAACCAGGTGCAAGACCTGCCGGAAGCGTTGATTGCCGGACGCGAGTGCGCGTACTTGAGCTTCATCTTCGACAAGTGGTCGCACCGGCGCGACCGCGTCGCCGCCGACGTCTATATCGACGCCTATTCGGCGCCGGGCGCATTGCGCAGTGGCTTTGCGTACTACCGCGCCATCCCCGAGACGATCCGCCAGAACCAGGCGCGTTCCAAGGCCCGCCTGCGCATGCCGGTGCTGGCCATCGGCACGGAGCACGCGACCCGCGACGCGCCGCTGATCACGATGCGCGACAACGCCGCCGACCTGACCGGCGTGATCATCCCGGATTGCGGCCACTTCGTGACTGAAGAGTGCCACGAGGCGTTCTCCGAACACCTGCTGGCTTTCTTGCAGCGGGACGGATGAGACCTCACGGCGCGTCGTGCAGCACTACTTCCAGGCCGGCCCGTTCCCCCGAGCGCACCCGGCTCACCGCCTGCCGGGCGGTGACGCGGTAGATGTCGCGCGCGCCGTGCACGGGGCGGTGCGACACCGCGATCACCGCGGCATCGCCCAATCCCAGCGGCACGACCATCGGGCGCGATTGCATGCGCGGGCGCTGTTCGGTCATGACGAATTCGCCGCCGGTGAAATCCACGCCCGGTTCCGACAGCAGCGCGACCAGCTGCAATGGGAAGACGTGCGCGCCGTCGGCATGCTGGATCAGCGGCTGATAGCCATCGGTGGACAGCCGATGCAGGCCGGACAGGCTCCGTGTCTGGCCGGCCTGGCGGTTGCATTGCGCCCAGGTCGGAAAGTCGTCCGGGTATGCCGCGTCTTGTTGCAATGCGGCGGCCCAGCGGCGGGCGATGGGCAGCAACTGCCGGTACAGGGCCGCGCGCAGCGGCTCGAAGTCGGCCGGATCGGCGCCGGACAGCGCCAGCCGCCGCGCGGCGTCCTCCGGGAAGAAGCCGGGCAGCAACGCCCAGCCTTCGGCGTCCAGGTCCTGGGCGGCAAGGTTCCAATCGTACGGGGGAAGGGACAGGAGGTCAGGCGTCATGGTGGGGCGGGAAGGCGTGCGCATTCCGGCAGGATAGAGCGCGGACGGGGCGCGGGTCACTCCGCTGCTTGCGATGGCCGCAGCGGTCTCGAGGGAACCGTTCCGGGCCTTGCAGTATGCTTGACGGCTTCACGAACCCCCCTATGCCGCCTGCAATGACTGATTTCCCCTTTGACGCCGTGCTGTTCGATTGTGACGGCGTGCTGGTTGATTCCGAACCCATCACCAGCGGTGTGCTGACCGAGATGCTGAACGAATTGGGTTGGGACATCAAGCATGACGAGACGATGCGCCTCTTTACCGGAAAGGCCGTCAAAGACGAGCTGCCGCTGATCGAGGCGCGCACGGGCGCCAAACTGGGCCCCGAGTGGTTCAACGAATTCCGTCAGCGCCGCAATGCCGCGCTGGACCGCGACCTGCTGGAAATCCCTGGTGCGCCGGACGCCGTGCGCGCCTTGCACGTGGCGTTGGGCGGCCGTATCGCGGTGGCGTCGGGCGCGGACCGCCTCAAGGTCGAGTTGCAGCTGGCCAAGGTAGGCATTGCCGAGTGCTTTGATGGACGTGTCTTCAGCGGCCACGAAATGCCGCGCAGCAAGCCGTTCCCGGACGTCTACCTGGCTGCCGCCCTGGCGCTGGGCGTGGACCCGAAGCGGTGCGCCGTCGTGGAAGACACCGTCACGGGCGCCACTGCTGGCGTGGCCGCGGGTGCGACGGTGTTCGGGTACAGCCCGGACGCCAACGGCCACAGCGGGGCCGAGGCCCTGCGTGGCGTGGGCGTGGCCCATGTGTTCACCGACATGAATCAACTGCCCGCGCTGCTGGCGGGCTGGCAGGCCGGCGGGCGCTAGGCCGCCGGGGCCTGCCGCGCGCCGTCAGCGCGCGTGGTTGGCGTACTGTTCGCCGCCGTCCAGGTCGATCACCGTGCCGCTCAGGTAGCCGGCGCGCGGCGACGCGCCGAACACGATCATGTCGGCCACTTCTTCGGGCTCCATCAGGCGGCCAAACGGCAGATCGGACAGGGTTTCCTGCCAACGCGTCTCGTCGCCCCAACGGGCCTGGGCGCGCTGGCGGGCCAGCGTCAGCACGCGGTCGGTGCGGGTGCGTGACGGGTTCACCCCAAAGACGCGCACGCCGTGGCGCGGCGCTTCGCCGCCCAGCGCGCGGGTGAAGGCAATCAGCGAAGCGTTGGCCGACGCGCCGCAGATGTAGTCCGCGCGCGGCGCGGCCCCCGCCATGCCGATGATATTGGCGATGACCCCGGCGCCGGCATCGCGCATGGCCGGGTAGTAATGGCGGGCCAGGCTGATGTAGCCATGCACCTTCAAGTCCCAGCCGGCGCGCCAGCGTTCGTCCTGCACCTGGTCCAATGCGCCGCCCGGTACGGCGCCCGCATTGTTCACCAGCACGTCGATGGGGCCCGTGTCCTTCGCCAGCTTTTCGGCGGCGCCTGGCAGCGCCAGGTCCAGGGCCATCGCCTGCGCGGCGCGGCCCGTCCGTTCGCGGATCGAGGCCGTGGCCTGGTGCAGCGCGGCATCGTCCCGCGCCACCAGGATCGGGTCCGCGCCTTCTCGGGCGAAAGCGATCGCGCATGCCAGGCCGATGCCCTTGGATGCGCCCGTGATGAGCACGCGTTTTCCGGCCAGCTGCAAGTCCATGAAGCGCTCCTGTCGATTGACGCCCGCCCCTGCGGGACACGCTTAGGTTGTAAACCAGTTGCGGGCCGGGTGCCAGCCTGAACGCCGCATGGCGCGTTCGCGCGTGCGCCTGCTATGCTGAATCCACCTGATCCACAAGGACGTGGCGATGTCGGAAATCTGGCTGGAAATCTGGACCACCGTGCGCAGTGAATTCGCGGACATCCCGGACGTGGGCGAAGCCACGCGCATCGTGCTGCGGCTGGGCATGGCCGTTATCCTGGGTGGCCTGTTGGGCTTTGAGCGCGAACGCAGCGGCAAGGCCGCGGGCTTGCGCACTCACATGCTGGTGGCGCTGGGCGCGGCGATTTTCGTGCTGGTGCCGTTGCAGGGCGGCATGCAGGTGGGCGACATCAGCCGCGTGCTGCAGGGCGTGATCGCCGGGATCGGCTTTCTGGGCGCGGGCGCCATCATCAAGCTAAGTGACGAACGTGAAATCCGCGGGCTGACCACCTCGGCAAGCATCTGGATGACTGCCGCGATCGGCGTGGCGGCCGGCATGGGCCGCGAGGCGACGGCGCTGGTCAGCACCCTGCTGGCCTTGTTTGTCCTGGCCGTGCTGCGGCGCGTGGAAGCGCGCATTTCCACGCCGCGGGAACAAAGCGTGATTACGCCGGGCGTGAAGTCGAAAGGCAACACATGACGACGCCCGCCCGGCCGGCAGAGTCAAGAGCCGCCGGACACGTCGATGAACGAGCCGCTGGTGTAGCCGGCTTCGTCCGAGAACAGCCACAGCACCGCGCCGGCCACTTCTTCCACCGAACCGCCGCGGCGTAGCGGAATCACGCTTTTCAGCCGGTCGACGCGGCCGGGCTCGCCGCCGCTGGCGTGCATGTCGGTGTAGATGGTGCCGGGGCGCACGCCGTTCACGCGGATGCCTTCGGGCGCCACTTCCTTGGACAGGCCGATGGTCAACGTATCCAGCGCGCCTTTGGACGCCGCATAGTCCACATATTCATTGGGCGAACCCAGGCGCGCGGCCGCGGACGACACATTGACGATAGCGCCGCCCTGGCCACCATGGCGGGGCGACATCCGCCGCACGGCCTCGCGGGCGCAGAGGAAGGCGCCGATGACATTGGTGGACAGCACGCGCAGCAGGCGGTCGGCGTCCATGTCGTCGACGCGCATCTGTTTTTCAAGAATGCCGGCATTGTTGACCAGTGCGTCCACCCGGCCCAGGCGCTCGTCCAGCGTGCGGAACATCTGCAGCACCTGGTCTTCCTGCGAAACGTCGGCCTGGATGGCGACGGCGTGGCCGCCTTGGCGCTGTATGTCGGCCACGACCGCGTCGGCGGCGCCCGCATGGGTGCGATAGTTGACGCCGACGGCGTAGCCGCGGCGGGCGGCCAACTTGGCGACGGCGGCGCCGATGCCGCGGCTGCCTCCGGTGACGAGCATGACTTTGGACATGGCTTTCTCCTGGGTGATTGCCACGTTAGCAGAACGGGGGCTTAAATCCACACGTCGTTGGGAGCACTGCGCGCGCCGCCCTGATCGCCGGTATTCACGACGCCACAGGGCTCGATCAGCATCAGGTGCGTTTCTTCCTGCGCGCATGGCTTGTGTTCCACGCCCTTCGGGATGATCGTCATTTCGCCAGGGCCCAGGTCGACATGGCCGTCGCGCAGTTCGATGCGCAAGCGGCCGCTGACGACGATGAAGGTCTCGTCGGTGTCGGCATGGCTGTGCCAGACGAATTCGCCTTGCACCTTGACCACCTTGAACTGGTAGTCGTTCATCTGGGCGATGACCTTGGGCTGCCAGTGTTCCGAGAACAGCGACAGTTTGCCGGCGATATTGATAGCGGGAATAAGGGACATGACGTGGGCTCGAAAGGAAAGGACGCCCGCAGCATAGGGCGCCTGGCCGCGCCCCGTCTTGTACGTTCTTGCAGGTTTCCGGGGGGGGGCGGCCGTCAGCCGTGCAACATCCGTCGCCAGCGATCCGGCGTCATGCCGTAAGTCTGGACATGGCGGTGCGTCAGGTGACTTTGGTCGGTGAAACCGGCGCTGGCCGCGGCGTCCGCCAGCGGCTGGCCAGCGGCGATCAAGCGGCGGGCCAAATCCAGCCGGCGCAGCATCACGTAGCGGTAGGGGCTGGTGCCGAACAGCGCGCGGAAATCGCGCGACAGGCGCCAGCGGTCGGTGCCCGCCGCCTCTGCCAACTGGTCCAGCGTGATGGGTTGGCCCGGCGATGCGTGGATGAACTGGCGGGCGCGTTCGGCCGCGGCGTAATCGGCGGCGCGGCGCCCTTGCGGACGGCCGGCGGCGGCGCACAGCGCATGGGCCAGGTCATACAGCGCATCGTCTTCCTGCAAGGGGTCGATCGCGGCCTGGGTGCTTTGCAGCAGCGCGCCACTGGCGGCGTGCAGCCGTGGGTCGGCCGAGATGCCGCCCGGGACGAACGGCAGCGCACGGCCGCCCAAAATCTGCTGGATCAGCGCGGGTTCGACGTAGATCATGCGGTAATGGAAGCCGGCCTCGGTGCCTGCCTGGCCGTCATGCGGCTCGTCGGGATGCAGCACGATGGTGCTGCCTGGCAGGCTGTGCCGGAATGCGCGGCGGTAGTGGAAGCTTTGCACGCCCGACAGCGTGCGCCCGATGGCGTACGTGTCGTGGCGGTGCATGTCGTAGCCATGACCGCCGAAGTAGGCTTCGATGCGCTCCACGTGGCCCGAGGGCGCGGCGCGCAGTATCCAGTCCTGCTTCGGTTTGGCCGACGTCATGGCGGACACGCGGCAGGGTCTACTTCTTCACCTGCACCAGCACGAACTCGTTGCCGTACAGGTCGATGAAGTGGGCGTAGACAGTGGCGTCGTCATGGACGGGTTCTTTGGTGAAGCGCACGCCCCGGGCGGCGAACTGGCTGTGATCGCGCACCACGTCGTCGGTGTAGAACACGCCGACCGGCTGGCCGCCGGTCTGGTCGCCGACGCGGTCGCGCTGCGCCTGGGTCAGGGCTTGCAGCAGCCAGACGCCCACGGCAGGCTGTGCCGGCAGGCGCAGGTGCACGTACCGCTGCGGGCCCACGGGCATATCGACGAACACCTCCATGCCGAGCTTGTCTTGGTAGAAAGAAATGGCGGTGTCGTAGTCGTTCACGAGAAGGACAAGACGGCCCAGCGAATGCATGTCAGGACTCTCTTTGAGGTTAAGCGTGCGGCTATGCTAACCCGCCGCGGCGCTTTACCGGCTATCGGCCTCCCGCAGCAACCGCAGGCCCACCAGGGGATAGCGGGTTTCCTGGGTGTTCCAGTTGCGGTAGGACGACCGGGTGTAAAGCGCCCAGGTGTGCCAGGAGCCGCCTCGGCGAACCCGCACATTGCCGCTGCCGGGGCCCTGCGGGTCGTGGGTGGGCGAATGGGCGTAGTAGTCCTCGCCATACCAATCCGCCACCCATTCCCAGGCGTTGCCGTGCATGTCATACAGGCCGAACGCATTCGGCGCGTAGCTGGCCACGGGCGCGGTGAAGGTGTGTCCGTCGTGGCGCGCGGACGCGAATGCCTGCCATTTCGGCCACAGCGGTTGGGCGTCGGCGTCGAAACCGTTGCCGGCGTCGGGCATGCCAGCCGGATCGTCGCCGTTCTGGTAGCGCGTGCGGCTGCCGGCGCGGCAGGCGTATTCCCATTCGGCTTCAGTGGGCAGCCGGTAGGTGCGGCCTTCCTTCTGGGTGAGCCAGCGGGCCAGGGCCTGGGCGTCGTTCCAGCTGATGTTCACCACGGGATGGTCGTCGGTTTGGGCAAAGCCCGGATTGCGCCACGAATAGCGGCGGTCGCGGCCTTCGAAGGCGTCACCGCTATCGGATCGGTCGGGGTCGTAGGCGGCGTTGTAGCCGTAGCCGCCGGTGCCGTCGGCCTCGGATTCCGGCACGTAGCCGGAGGCTTCGATAAAGCGCCGGAACTGGCCCACCGTGACTTCCGTGCGTTCCAGGTAGAACGGGCGGGTGATGCGCACGGTATGCACGGGCGCTTCGTCAAACAGCTGGGCGAATCGGTCCTTGGGATATTGCGGATAGTCGCGCGCCAGCGTCTCGGGCGCTTCGTCGCTGCCCATCTGGAAGGTGCCGGCGGGGATGGCCACGAATTCCATGCCCAGCGAATTCCGGATCACGGCAGGCGGGTCGGCGGGCGGCGCCGCCAGCAGCGGGGTCGACAGCAGGAAATTGGCAAGCAACAGGCTGGAACGGATACGCATGGAGAGTCGCGGGCGCGGGTGCGCAGGGCCAAGGGTGCGACATAGTAGGGCCGCCGCGCACGGCCGACCAGACGCGGGGAACCCTCATGCGCCCGGGGGGCAGCGTTCAACCTGCCTTGCGCAAGGTGAAATTGATCCGCTGGCTGCCCAGCTTGGGGTGCGGCAGATCCTTCATCGGCATCACGCCGTGATACCGCAGCCGGTCCACGCCGCCCCAGACCACTACGTCGCCGTGGAGCAAGGGCACGCGCAGGGTTTTGTCCGAGCGTTCGTTGCCGCCGAACAGGAAGATGGCGGGCATGCCAAGCGACACGGAGACGATGGGCGCGCTGTAGTCGCGTTCGTTCTTGTCCTGGTGCAGCGACAGGCGCGACCCCGGCTCGTACCGGTTGACCAGGCAGGCGTCCGGCGTAAAACCGGGAAAACCGGCATCGGCCGCCGCGGCCCGCGCCAACGCCAGGAAGGCGGGCGGCAGGTCCGGCCAGGGCTGGCCGGACAGCGGGTCGATGCGCGCATAGCGGTAGCCGTGTGCGTCCGTCGTCCAGCCCCATTGCCCGCAATTGGTCAGCGCCACCGACATGGTGTAGCCGCCCGGCGTCTGCATGTGCCGGAAAGGCGATTGCGCAGTGACCGCGTCCACCCCCTGTAGCAGCGCGTCGACGAATGGCAGCGCGAATCCGCGCAACACGAACGATTGGGGGCCGATCGCCTCGCGTCCGCTTTGCGCGGTGTCGTCGTCGCCAAACAGATCCAGCGTCATGCTCATTGCGCGTCGTGGAAGATCAGGCCCAGCGTGTGGCGCCGGCCGCTGCGCAAGGCGCTGACGCCGTGCCGCATTGCGGTCCTGCGCCAACCCCGCGCGCCGGGCACGGGCCGCTGGTTCACGGTGAAAATCAGCGCGTCGCCCTGTTGCAGCGGCAGCACGTCCGCCCGCTGCTCGCGGCTGCTGGTTTCCGTCATCACGAATTCCCCTCCCGTGAAATCCACGCCGGGCCGCGACAAGAGCACCGCCACCTGCAAGGGAAACACGTGTTCGCCGTACAGGTCTTGATGCAGGCAGTTGTAGTCGCCCGGGCCGTATTCCAGGATCAGCGGGGTGGGTCGGCGCTGGCCAGCGTCGTGGCAGCGCTGCAGGAAGGCCGCATGATCGGCCGGATACTGCACGGCAATACCCAATTGCCGGTTCCACCGATTCGCGATCGGCGCCAGCCGTGGATACAAGGCGGTGCGCAGATGCGCCAGCAATGGCGGTAGCGGATAGGAAAAGTACTTGTATTCGCCGCGGCCGAAGCCATGCCGCGCCATCACGATACGGCTGCGGTAGCCATCCGTCGCCGAATAGCCGGCCGCAAGCGACGCGCATTGCGCGGGCGTCAGCAGCCCCGGCGCGATGGCGTTGCCATGCGCATCCAGCGATTCGGCGATCCGGACCCAATCGAGGTCCGGCAAGGAGGGGGCGGGCAGGGCATCCATGACGTCGGGGCGGCCAGGCAGGAAATGGGAGAAAAACCAGTCTACGCCTGCTCGCCGTCAGGCGAACTCCGCTTGTTGCGCGACGCTCACAGCAGCGGCTCCAGCGGCAGCAGCGATACGAACCAGACGGAAAACCGCTTCCACGCCGTGGTGCCCGGTTCGGTGTCGTGGCGAAGGGTTTCCCCGTTGCGCTGCTCCAGCCAGTACAGGTCGCCCTTGTCGTCCAGGCAGACGCGGTAGGCCACGTCGGGAAGGTCCTGCTTGAAGGCGTCGGCGATGCGGCGCGCCAGCGTCGGGCTGTCGATCACGAAACCCAGTTCCGTGTTCAAGGTGGCCGAGCGCGGGTCGAAGTTGAACGACCCGACGAAGATGCGCTGGCCGTCCACGGCAAACGTCTTGGCATGCAGGCTGGAACCCGAGCTGCCGAAGGGGCCCATGCTCTTGTTGCGCTCGACCTCGCCCGACATGCGCTTCATCTCGAACAATTCCACGCCGCTGGCCAGCAGGTCCTTGCGGCGCTTGGCGTAGCCGGAATGCACCACGGCGACGTCGGTCGCTTCCAGGGCATTGGTCAGCACCTGCACCTTGACGCCGCTTTTGGCCAATTTCGCGAAGGCTTCCGTGCCGGCCGCGGTGGGCACGAAATATGGCGACACCAGTTCCAGGTTGGTCGTCGGCGCGCCGATGATTTCATGCAGCTGGTGCGGCAGCATCGCTTCGGGCGGCGCGGTGCCCAGCGTCTTGCGCGGGTCGTCGCTGACCATGCGGGTGTTGGCCCATTCCAGGCTGAGATCGCCTTGCAGCAGTTGCCGGATGAACGGAAGTTGCCTCATGGCGTCGGCGTAGGTGGCGGCCTCGGGCGACTTTTCCACCTTGCCGGCGCGTTGTTCCAGCGCGGCCAGCGCGCCCGGTTCCGCCTTCTTCAGTAGCCGGTCCACGGGGTAGGCGGACTCGCTGGCCCAGTATCGGTCGAAGTCCGTCGATACGTCGTTGACGGCCGCGCCGATCGCCAGCACGTCCAGGTCCGTGAACAGCACGCCATTGGTTGCGCCGAAGTACTCGTCGCCGATATTGCGGCCGCCAATGATGGTGGCCTGGTTATCCGCCGTGAAGGACTTGTTATGCATGCGCCGATTCAGGCGGCTGAAGTCCGTGACATATCCCAGCGGCTTTGGCCAGCGCAGCACAAAGGGGTTGTACAGGCGGACTTCGATATTGGGGTGTTCGTCCATCGCGGCCAGCACCGTGTCAAGACCCGCCGTGCCGTTGTCGTCCAGCAGCAGGCGCACGCGCACGCCGCGGTCGGCCGCCGCGTGCAGGGCTTCCAGCAGCATCGTGCCCGTCATGTCGTCGTGCCAGATGTAGTACTGCACATCCAGGCTGCGCTCGGCGACGTGCGCCAGCATCATGCGGGCGGCGAAGGCGTCATACGGGTTGGAGAGCGGGTGGATACCCGACTTGCCGGGGTGGGCCGCCGCCAGTGGCGTGATGCCGCGGCCCAAGGACGTGGCGGCCGATTGCTCGGGCGTCAGCGTCCGGGATTCGTTGCGCTTGTCCAGCGGAGGCAGGCTGCATCCGCTTAAAAACGAAAGGCAGAGGGCGGTCATAAGTAGGGGTTTGGCCAAAAGCATGCCCGTATTGTGCCGAAAAAACCCCGGCCAGCTGGGTCTTGATGGTTTTCCATATTTGGAATAAATTCCCGTATATGGAAAACACGACAATCGATGCCGATCTGGACCGGCGCATCGCCCAGCGGTTGAAGGCGCTGCGGCAAGAGCGCGGCTGGTCCCTGGATGAATTGGCTGGCCTGGCCGGCGTCAGTCGCGCCACGCTGTCGCGGCTGGAAAACGCCGACGTCAGCCCCACCGCCAGCGTGCTGGGCAAGCTCTGCGCGGCCCATGGCCTCACGATGTCGCGGCTGATGATGATGGTGGAAGACGATTTCGTGCCGCTGGTGCCCGAACGCGAACAGACCGTGTGGGTCGATGACAGCGCGGGCTTCCGCCGGCGTTCGGTGTCGCCGCCCGCGCAGCAGTTGGCGGGCGAAGTGCTGGCCTGCGAACTGGCGGCCGGCGCGCGCATCGCCTACGACCATTCGCCCCGGCCGGGCCTTGAACACCACTTGCTGATGCTGGAAGGCGAGTTGCACATCACTGTCGACGGCCAGACCCATGCCTTGGCGCCGGGCGATTGCCTGCGCTACCAATTGTTCGGCGCCAGCCTTTTCATTACACCGCCGCATCGCGGCGCCCGCTACCTGCTCTTCATCGTCTGAACCGCCATGTCCGACCACCACGCTACCCTTGAATTGACCCTGCTGACGGCGGAAGACGCCGCGGCCAATCTGCCCGCGCTGGGCGAACTGCTGCATGCCTGCGTGCAGGGCGGGGCCAGCGTCAGTTTTGTCCTGCCGTATTCGCCCGACGACGCGCAAGCCTTCTGGCGCACCAAGATCCTGCCGGCGCTGGCCGGCGGCAAACTCGCGTTGTGGGTGGCGCGGCAAGACGGCCGCATCGCGGGATCGGTGCAATTGGACAGCGACACGCCGCCCAACCAACCGCATCGCGCCGAGGTGCGCAAACTGCTGGTGCACCCCGATTTCCGCCGCCGCGGCATCGCCCGCCGCTTGATGCGCGAGGCGGAAGCTCACGCGGCCCGCATCGGCCGCAGCCTGCTCACGCTGGATACGCGCAGCGGCGACAGCGCCGAACCGCTATACGCATCGTTGGGTTATGTGGCGGTCGGGAAGATCCCCGATTTCAGCCGCGATCCGCATGATGCGGGCAAGCTGGATGCCACGACGATCATGTACAAACGGGTGTGACCGTGACTCAGTCCTGGATGCGGTTTAAGAGAAGATGATGGGGGCGAATACACCATAGAATTTCATCTGCTGGACGATCGTCCTGGCCTTGTCGCATCTTGGATGCGAGGCAAACTCAAGGAGAAAGGCGTGGTTCTAACGGATGAAGAGATCGATCGCCTGATTCGGATGCCGAAGCAGATTGTCAATCCAAAGGCCCGGAAGAAGGTCCAGAGTGGCTCTCTGCAGATCAACTATGACGTCGTCGGGCCAGGATACCGTTTTCAATTGTTCGTGCGACAGAACCAACGATTGGAAAACGGGTTTTCCTGCGGGTTGCTCTGGCTCGCTGAATCAGGCCAGAAAGTGGTACTGGCGCGATACAACGGCAGCGATCACGAACACAGGAACCCACTCGACAAAATACGTAAAATGCCGCATTGTTGCCACATCCACAAAGCGACTCAGCGCTACATGGAAGCTGGCCGAAAAGCCGAACACTATGCCGAGGCTACAACCCGCTACACCAATGTGGATGGCGCGTTGTTGGCGTTGTTATCAGACTGCAATGTGAGCGGTCTAGGCCTTCTAAAGAACCCAAGCCAATCCTCCCTATTTGAAGACCGTGACGATTGACGTCGAAGCCCTTCGTGAGAGCCTGTGCCATACGTTTTGTCGTGACGTAGGCGTCGTGGCGCATGGCGAAAAGACGATTGCCGTCAGCCTTCCCATGACGGGCCGGGACGGCGATAACTTCATGGCGTACGTTACCGAAATGAACGCCGGCTGGCGCGTTTCGGACATGGGTTCGACACTGATGCGGCTCAGCTACGAGCACGATTTGGCAAAGCTCTTGAGCGGCGCGCGAGAGCGCCTTTATCAAGCTGTCTTGGGCGAATCCGGGCTTGCCGAGGCTGATGGCGAACTATTCATCGAGGTCGCCAGAGATTCCCTGCCGTTTGGCTTGTTCGCCTTGGGTCAGGGCATTACTCGGGTCGAAGACCTTGGGCTGTGGACCAGGCCGCGGGTTGAGAGTGCGTTTTACGACGATTTAGGCGAGATCATCTCGTCGATTGTGCCTGCCGAGAGCCGTACCGAGGGATACGTGGTCCCCCACGTGCCGGATGCCGAGAATTACCCGGTCGATTATTTCATCAAGACGGGTAGAAGGCCTTTATATGTCTTTGGTGTATTGAATAGGGACAAGGCGAGGTTGACGACAATTATTCTCCAGCATCTGTCCAAATACGCCGAGAGCTTTGAATCGATGATCGTGTACGCCGACATGGACGACGTCCCCAAGCTTGACTCCAAACGGCTCATTATTGCGGCCAACGATATCGTGCCGTCAATAAGCGATAGGGCCGCCATCGTGCAGAAGATCCAACACAGGCTTGCCGCCTGACAACACCAAAGCCACCTTTTGGGGTGGCTTTTTTGCTTGCGTGAATCTGCGGGGAAGGGCGGTGCCCGGCGGCGCTCTCGACAATCAAGCCAGCGGCTTGATCCCCACGCTGTACGGAGGCGCGTTGCCGCGTGCGGCGGCCTTGATCTTCAGCATCGAGCCGCCGGGCGTGAACTCGAAATCTTGAAGCGGCACTTCGAACCACTGGTGGAAGCTGGTGCGCGAAAACTCCGGCACCCAGACTTTGGCGCGGCGGGCATCGCAGTGGAACTCGACCAGCGTGCGGTCGATGCCCAGTGGGCGAGTGTTGCCGATGCGGTAGCTGACGCGCAGTTCGGCGCTTTCGGTCGAGCCGGGGCGCCAGGTCAGGCCGATGGATTCCATGAATTGTTCAATCGCCTGAATGCCGCGATACATAGCTGACTCCGAATGCTGTCGGGCGCGGCGCGCCCACTAAAATCCGCCGCTTGCCGCGGCGGGAAACAGAGGGATTATCCGCCATTCCGGGGCAGCCTGCCCAGCCGCCGCCCCGGTCGAGCCCGAGCAGGGGCGATTGTCCGGGCGCCCCCGGGCTCAGGCGCCCGTTTTGGCGCAGAACGCCAGGATGGCGTCGGCGACGGCTTGCGGCGCTTCGCGTTGCGGGAAATGGCCCACCCCATCCAGCACGCGGCGCGCGTACCCGCCCTGGAAGAATGCCTCCTTGCCTTCCGAGGATGCGGGCTGGTTGCAGGTGTCGGCGCCGCCATGCAGCACCAGCGTCGGGACGGTCAACACCGGCGCGGGCGTCAGCAGGGCCGTGTCGGCCAAGTAAGCCGGGTCGCCTTCCGCATTGCCCCAGCGGTGGCGATAGGAATGCAGCACCACGTCGGCCCAGTCGGGGTTGTCGAACGCCCGCGCCGCTTCGTCGAAGTCCTCGGGCGCGTACCAGGCGCCAGGGGACCAGGTGTCCCACATGAAGCGGGTGAATTCGCGGCGGTCGCCGCGTACCGTCTCGGCGCCCCGTGGCGTCGCCATGAACCAGTGATACCAGTAGTTTCGGGCCTGGGCCAGCGACAGCGTCTGGCTCGGATCATTGGTGCCGTAGCCAACCGACAGCAGCACCAGTTGCGCCGCTACGCCGGGCCGCAGACCGCAGGCGTTGGCCGCGGCGCGCGCGCCCCAGTCGTGGCCCACCAGCAGGGGGTGCCGCAAGCCCAGCGCGTCGACGACGTCCAGCAGGTCACGCCCCAAGGCGGCAAGTTCGCCGCTGCGCGGCGTGGCGGCGTCCCGGAAACGCGGCGGGCCGAAGCCGCGCAGCGCGGGGCACAGCACGCGGTAGTCTTCCGCCGCAAGGCGTGCAGCCACGGTATTCCAGCTTTCAGGGCTGTCGGGCCAGCCGTGCAACAGCACGGCGGTGCGGGATCCGGAGGGATTCCATTCCAGGTAGGCGACATCCAGCAACGGAGTCTGGACGGTGGCGTAGGCGGGCATGACGGGTTCCTTCTGTCGGTGACGGAGCTGTCACGATAGTGGTCCGGCTTGTCATGATTCTTGATGAATAGGCATCTATTATCAATAAATCATGAATATAAGGATGGCACGCATGGATACCTTGAACGACTCCTCTGGCGCGGTGCTGGACCTGACGCTCTTGCGCACGTTCCTGGAGGTGGTGGACAGCGGCGGCTTTGCGTTGGCCGCCGATGCCCTGGCGTTGACGCCGTCGGCCGTCAGCGGACACATCAAGCGGCTGGAGGTATTGGCGGGCGCCACCTTGCTGGACCGTACCACGCGCAGTTTCGAGGTGACGCCGGCGGGCGAGACGCTGTATGCCTACGCGCGCAACATCGTCGATCTGGAACGCGAGGCACGGGCCCGGCTGAGCGGCACGCGCCTGAAGGGGCGCTTGCGCATCGGCTCGTCCGAGGATTTCGCGGGCGCGTGGCTGGCAGAGGTGCTGCACGCTTTTCACCGTGGGCATCCCGAAGCCTCGATCGAGCTGAAGGTAGGCGTCACCGCCGATCTGTTGCGCCAGCAGGCGCGGGGCAAGCTTGACGTGGTCTTCGGCAAGCAATGTTCGCGTGTGCAGGACGAAGGTGAACTGTTGTGGGAAGAAGATCTGGTGTGGGCCTGGGGGGCGGACAAGCCATGGAAACCGGGGCGGCAGGTGCCGTTGGCCGTGTTCCCGGAGCCTTGCGTGTACCGCGAGGCGGCCATCGCGGCATTGGGGCACACGCGGCAAGGATGGGCGCCTGTATTCGAAAGCGGCAGCATGGCCGGCTGCCTGGCCGCCGCGCTGGCGGGGTTTGCGGTGGCCCCCGTGGCTCGCAGCCAACTGCGCGAGGGCTTGCGCGCGCTGTCGGCGGATGACGGCATGCCCGACCTTCCCATGACGCGGTTCTACGCGTATCTGCGTTCCGCCGAGCCTGCGGTGCAGGCATTGGTGGCGGCCGTCAGGCAGACGGGCCAGCGGCGGCGCTTCGGGCGCTGATCCGTGCAGGCATCGCCAGCGTTTATCGCCGCCATTGAGTAAAGCAAATAGACGGCGCGCGCCATGGCCCGCACCATGACGCTCAAGTCCTTACCAAGGCCGGCGCGCAGTCCGCCGGCCGGGACGCTTTACTCAAGGAGTCATCATGGCGAATTTCATACTGGCATTGGTCAACGCGGAACTCTCGCTGTTCGGCGTTCAGGCGGCGGAAGAACCGGCGGCGCCCGCCGCCGTCACGCAAGACACCGCGCCCGCGTTCGACCGCGAGCATTACCGTAGCGCGCTGGGCTGAGCGCGTGCGCTGCGACGCGGCGCAACAGGCATCAGCGGAGAAATAGGCAGGTTTCACGCAAGAACGAGCCTGTACGCCGATCCGCACGATTCTTAATATCCCTACCAGGCTCAGGGCCGAAGTGTCGGGCATGAACGCTTCGCCTGGCCTGGCCGCACGGCATCTTGCCGACGGCTGCAAGCATGCAGGCTAGCAAGGGATGGGAATCGCATGAATACCGAAAAAATCTGGTTGGTGACGGGCGCGTCGACGGGCTTGGGCCTGGTACTGGTGAAGATGCTGCTGGACCGAGGGGTCAAGGTGGCGGCGACGGCCCGTGATGGCGATGCACTGCTGGAAGCCGTGGGGGCCAAGCTGGAAGGGCAGTTTCTGCCCTTGTCGGTGGACCTGGCCGACGAACGCAACGTGCGCCGCGCGGTGGCCGCTACGGTCGCCGCGTTCGGCGGCGTGGACGTGGTGGTCAACCATGCCGGCGACGCCTTGCAAGGCGCCCTGGACAGCTTGTCCGACGATGCATTGCGCGGCACCTTCGACATCAATGTCTTTGGCATGTTGAATGTGATCCGCGCCGTGCTGCCCCGCATGCGCGCGCAACGCAGCGGGCATGTGTTCAACATCTCGTCGATCCTGGGCTTTGACGGCGGCCACGCGGAATGGGGCGCCTACAGCGCGGCCAAGTTCGCGGTCAGCGGGTTGACCGAAGCGCTGGCCGCCGAGGCATCGGCCTGGGGCGTGCGGGTGTCGCTGGTGTATCCGGGCGCCATGCGCGCGGCGTCGGTGGCGGGTCGCGGCGATGCGTCCGCCATGCCGGCGCGCGATCCCTTGCTGCAAGCCTCGGGCAGCGATCCGGCGAAGGCCGCGCAAGCGCTGATCAGCGCGGCGCAGGCGCAGTACGCGCCGTTGCATCTGTTCCTGGGCCGTGACGCGTTCGACCAGGCACGCGGCAAGATCCAGTCGGTGCAGCAGGAGTTGGCGCGCTGGCGCGAGATGTCGGTGTCGATCGGTTCTGTCGACGAACGGCGGCTGGCGGCTTGATCTTGGGGCGCGGGCCGGGCGCTATGCCGTAAAGCCTTGCGCAACCTGGTAGGCACCCAGCAGCGCCAGGCTGATCATGAAGCACAGCTTGAAGGTGCGCGGGGACAGCCGGTGGCGCAGCCATTGGCCCAGCGCCATGCCGATCAGCGCGGGCAGCAGCATCAGCACCGAGGCGCCGGCTGCGCTGGAACTGTAGCCACCGTTCAGCCACAACCCCGCCGCCAGGGCCACCGTCGACACCGTGAAGGAAATGCCCATGGCCTGGATCAGGCCGTCCCGGCCCAGGTTCAGCGCCTGTAGAAAAGGCACGGCAGGAATCACGAACACGCCCGTGGCTGCGGTGATCACGCCCGTGATCGCCCCGACCACCGCGCCTAGCGCCTGTTCGTACCGGCGCGGCACGCCAAGCGGCGAGCCGAACAGCCCCCAGCCCGCGTAGGCGATCAACGCCAACCCCAGGCATACGCCGGCCCAATGGCCACTGGGTGCGCCCAGCCATAGCGCGCCGACGACCGTGCCGACGCAGACGCCCGCCTGCATGGCGCCGATGCGGCGCAAGGTGGGCAACAGCGTCGGCCAGGGCCGCGCCTGCCACAGATTGGTAACCAGCGACGGCACGATCAGCAGCGCGGCGGCTTGCGCGGGCGCCATGATCAGGGCCAGCATCGCCATGGAAATGGTGGGCAGGCCCAACCCGACCACGCCTTTCACGACGCCGGCCAGGATGAACACCGCGGCCGTCAATGCCAGCAACGTGGGAGGGCCGCCGGGAAGCAGGTCCATCGGATTCATGAACGCTCGCATTGGACGGGTTGTGCCTGCCTGGGCCGGCCGAACAGGGCGTAGGCGACGTCCCCTGGCGGCGCGCCGTCCTGGCGCGCGGCGCGCAGCAGCCATTGCCGCGCTTCACACAGGTCCGCCGGCAGGGCCGCGCCGTACAGCGTCGGGCCGCCGATCAGGGCCATGCCCAGCAGGCGTTGCGCCGGCGCATGGTCTTCACGGGCCGCGGCGCGCAGCCAGGCCATCATGCCCGGCACGTCTCCTTCGGTCTGGGCCTCCAGCGCCAGCGCATACTTCTGCGCGGGCGTGGTGTAAGCGGTAAGGCCCGGTTGGGCTATGGCGCTGCCTGAGGTGTGCACGGCAAGTATCAGCAGCGCGACGCCTGGCCACCGCAACCGACGGCCGCTTCGATTGAAGGTCATCATGGTCACCTTAACGGTTCAGTTCAACGGGTTCGTGGAAGATTGCCGTTATTCTGCGCCGCCATGGCCGGCAATCGATATCGGGAAATGGCATAGATAGCCTATGGTTCAGCCTGAGGGTCGTCGTGCTACGCTGGCCAGATGCGATTCGACCTGACCGACCTGCGGCTCTTCCTGAACGTGCAGGAAACCGGCTCCATCACCGCAGGCGCCAAACGTTCCCATATGACGCTGGCTTCTGCCAGTGAACGCATCCGCAGCATGGAAGACACCTTGGGCGTGCCCTTGCTGCTGCGCGAGCCTCGCGGCGTCGAGCCCACGCCGGCAGGCCGGACATTGGCCCACCATGCGCGGGTGGTGCTGGCCCAGATGGACCGCATGCGCGGCGAACTGGACCATTACGGCCACGGGCTGAAAGGCCATGTGCGCGTGCTGTGCAACACCACGGCGCTAAGCGAATACCTGCCGCCGGTGCTGGGTGCTTTCCTGAAGGATCATCCGCGTGTGTCGGTGGACCTGGAAGAACGGCTTAGCCACGAGATCGCCGATGCGCTGCGCGCGGGCACGTGCGACATCGGCGTGCTGGCCGATTCGGCCGATCTGAACGGTTTGCATACGCTGACTTTCCGCCATGATCCCTTGACGCTGGTCGTGCCGCGCGGGCATGTGTTGGCGGGCCGTCCGGCGGTCACGCTGGCCGAGGTGGCGGACGAGGAGTTCGTGGGCCTGGTGGAGGGCAGCGCGTTGCAGGAACACATCGCGCACCATGCGCGGCGCGGCGGAAAAGTGCTGTCGTACCGCGTGCGCCTGCGTAGTTTCGACGCGGTATGCCGGATGGTCGGGCAAGGCGTGGGCATCGGCATCGTGCCGCGCGTGGCCGCGATGCGCTACGGCCGAGCCGCCGGCGTGCTGCGCGTGGCGCTGGCCGACGACTGGGCCGCGCGCGACCTGGTGCTGTGCATGCGCGAGGCGCTGCCGGCCTACGCCGCCGAGCTGGTCGCGTACGCGCTGCGCGATGCGCCCGAGGCTACGAGCGCGCCACGGGATGGGGGTTTCGCAGGTGGCCCCGGTCGAACCACGAGCCGGAAGCGACGGCCGCCAGGATGATCAAGCCGTACAGGCACATCGCCACCGCGGCGATCAGGAAGAACACCGTCAGCGATCCGGTCAGGTGCAGCGCCACGCCGCCCGCGCCCACGGCGGTCAAGAGGCGCAGGCAGCCCGCGACCAACGGCCATTTCAGCCGGCCCGCGCCTTGCGAAGCGAAGTACATCGAGAATCCCAGCGCAAAGAACCCGTAGACCGGGCCCACCGTGCGCAGATACGCAGAGCCGGCTTGCAGCATGTGTTCTTCGGCGCCGAACAGCCGCAACCACGCTTCAGGGAAGCACGCGGCCGCCAGCCCGATGGCTTCGGCCAGCACGAAGGCCATCGCGCCGCCCGTCAACGCGATTCGCATCGCGCGTTCGGGCTGGCCCGCGCCGATGTTGGACGCCACCATGGCGACCATGGGCGCGCCCAATCCGAAGGCAATGGGAATCAGCAGATACTCCAGCCGCACGGCGATGCCGTAGCCCGCCACGGCGGCCGTGCCCGCATAGGCGCCGACCAGGGCCGCCGTCAGCGCCACCAGCGCATTGGTCAGCAAGGGGTTCAACGTGGCCAGCGCGCCCACGCTGAGGATGCTGCGCATCAGGTTGGGGTGCAGCCGGCTGAGGACAAGCCGCGCGGGGTTGCGGCCGCTGGCGCAGTAGGCCCCCAGGATCAGCGCGCCCACGCCGTAGTAGATGACGAGCGCCCACCCGCCGCCTGCCACGCCCAGCGCGGGGAACGGCCCCCAGCCGAAGATCAGGCATGGCGACAGCGGGATCAGCAGCAACGCGCCGCCGCAGATCACCGCGCCGGGCACCAGCATGTTGCCGGTGCCCCGGATGACGCTGGCGAACGCATTCATCAGCCACATCAGGACGATGCCGCCGAAGATGACATTGGAGTAGGCCAGGGCGGCATCCAGTGCTTCGCCTTCGGCGCCCAGGGCGCGATACAGCTGCGGCCCGAAAACCAGCAGCAACACGCAGAAGACCAATCCCAACAGCGCGTTCAGCACCACGGCGTGCAGCACCAGCTGGTCCGCCTCTTGTTGGCGGCCACCGCCCAGCGCGCGCGCCACGGCGGCGGAAATGCCGCCGCCCATCGCGCCCTGCGACATGTTCCCCATCAGGAACAGCACCGGCACCACCAGCGCCACGCCCGCCAGCACGGAGGTGCCCAGCCGGGCCAGGAACCAGGTCTCGATCAGGCCGGTGGCGGACTGCGCCGACATCATCAGAATATTGGGCCATGCCAAGCGTGCCAGCGTGGGGGCGATGGGCGCCTCAAGCATGGCTTGCAAGCGCGCATTGGCGGGGCGTGGCGGAGGCGTCGCTGACATGGGGCGTGACCGGAACGGGATGCGGTAAAATTTACGTGCATATGCCAATACCTGTCAAGAATGAACTGGACGCGCGTCCGGCCCGGCAGTAGCGTAATGGCTTTGTCCTTTCCCGTTGCCGTTCCCGCCGCCATGTCCGCCGCCGATCCTTCCGTCCCCGCCATTGTTCCGGACCCTCTGGTCTGCAACGGTGCCGCCCTGCGCAAAGCGACCCGTCGCGTGTCGCAGCTGTATGACACGGTATTGGCGCCTTGCGGCCTGAAAGTGTCGCAGCATTCCATCTTGATCCACATCGCGCGCGCCGGCACGCCGTCGATGACGGACCTGGCGCGCGCCATGGTGCTGGACCGGTCCGCGCTGGCGCATAACCTGAAGCCGCTGGAACGGGACGGCTACGTGCGCACGGCGCGCGACGAACGCGACGGCCGCAGCCGCCGCGTGGCGCTGACGGATGCCGGCCGCGCCAAACTGGCGGAATCCAAGCGCTTGTGGAAAGACGCGCAAAACCGCTTCGAAGCGGCCTATGGCGCAGAGCGCGCGGCGGCCTTGCGCCATGCGTTGGCCGACATCTTCTCCGACGAGTTCGCGCTGGCGTTCAGTCGGGGTTAGCCGCCTGCCGGATGTTCCGCGGGCCGCCTGCGGCCCGGCCAACCCAACAGCGCGACCGCGCCCAGCACGCAGGCCATCCCGGCGATCTGGGCGCCCGTCAGGGGTTCCCCCAGCACGCCCGCCGCGAGCGCGACCGCCGATGCCGGTGCCAGCGCGGTAAAGAGCGCCGCTTCGGAACCTTGCACGCGGGCGGCGCCGGCGTACCACAGCAGAAAGCCGCCCACCGTGGGCACCACGGCGTAGTACGCCACGGCCATGACCGCGTCGCCGGACACGTCTAGCTGCCAGGGCGATTCCGTCACGCTCGCCAGCGCCGAAAACGCCAGCCCGAAACCCGTCATGACGGTGGAGAGCGCCAGCGGGGAAACCGGTATGCGCAGCCGTTTGTTCAGCAGGATGAACAGGCCTTCGCACAAGACCGCGCCCAGAATCAACGCGTTGCCGGTCCATGATGGGGCGCCGCCTGCAGCCGCGGCATGACGCGTCATCAGCCAGACGCCGAAGCCGGCGGCGGCGATCGCGGCCAGCATGGCCTTGCCCGGGCGTTCGCCCAGCAGCACGATCGCGATGGCGGCGGTGACAAGCGGCAACGTGCCCAGAATGACGCCGCCGTCCACGGCCGACGTGCGCTGCAGCCCGGCGATCAGCAGCGTGGTGTAGCCGACGCTGCCGGCGATGGCCTGCGCCGCCAGCAACAGCCAGTCGCGCCGGCCCAGGCGTGGCATCCGGGCGCCGGTGACGACCATCAGCAGGGCGAAGCAGGGCAGCGCGATGGCAAACCGCAGCGCCGTCGCGGTGAAGGGCGGCAGCCCCGTCCCGATAATCTTGCTGGCCACGACCGTGCTGCCGACCAGCACCATGGCCGCCGCCAGGCAGCAATACCCTTGCATCCTTCCATTCATGTCCGTCTACGCCGCAGAGTCAGAAAGCCGCAGCGTAGGGCGCAGGCGAGGCGCCAGTCTTGAACGAAATTGCAGCGGTACAGACGCGACGCAGGGGATCAGCGCGCGGCCAGCGCATAGCGCCGCGGAGAGACGCCGTATGTGCGCACGAACAGGCGGGTCATGTGGCTTTGATCGGCAAAGCCGCCCGCCGCGGCGGCGTCCGCAAGCGCCTGGCCTTCGCGGATCAGGCGGCGCGCCACCAGCAGCCGGCGCTGCATCTGGTAGGCATGGGGCGTCAGGCCCGTGGCGCCGGCAAAGGCGCGCAAGACCTGGTAGCGGCTCAGGCCGCTGGCGGCCGCCAGATCGGCCAGCGATATCGTAGCGGTGGGGTCGTCGTCGATCAGGGCGCGGGCGTGGCGTATCGCGTCGGGCACGCCGTGGCCGGTTTCCGGCGGCGCGTACGGGCTGTGCGCCGCCGCCACGATGCGCAACAGCAGCACGTCGCACGCCAGCCCGGTTCCCGCGCCATCCGTCACGTGGGCGTAAAGCGCCAGCACATCGCGCGCCAGCGCCGGGTGATCGCGGGCAGGGTGTTCAAATTCGTAGCGGCGTCCGTCCGCCAGCAGCTCCGCGGCGCTTTGCGCGATCACGGCCGGGTCCAGATACAGCATCTGCCAGGCGCGCGTGCCGTCACCGACGGGCGCGCCGTCGTGGACCTCGCCCGGGTTGACGGTAATGACGTAACCGGGGCCAGCCTGCACCCGGCCGCGTCCGCTATGCGACACCTGGGCGCCTGCGCGGATCACGCCAATGCCGAATTGATCGTGCGTGTGCCGCGAAAAGGCGTGCCCGCTGCACGCCGCCACGGCCTGCACGCCGGCAAGCGCGCTGCGCCGCATGATGAACTGGCCGGGTGGCATGCGCGTGGCCTTGCCAGGGCGGTCAGCCCTTGTATTCCTTCATGACTTGCTGCAGGAATTCGGGGCGGCTGATCTTGCCGTCCTTGTTGGCGTCCATGGCCGCAAACTGTTCAGCGGACAGGTTATTCGGCAATTCGCTCTTGCTGAGATGGCCGTCTTTGTTGGCGTCCAGCTTGGCGAAAGACTCTTCCATGAAGGCCTGGTATTCGCTTCGGCTGACCGCGCCATTCTTGTCGGTGTCCAGGCGCTGCATTTGTGCCGGCGACATCTGGACGCTGCCTTCGGAAGAGGGGGCGGCCCAGCCGGGCGCCGCGATAGCCAGCGCGGCGAATGCCGCGCTCAAGGTAACGAACTTCTTCATGGTTTTCCTTCCCTTGCCGGCCGAAGCCGTGATTCTCGCAGCGTAGCCGAAATCACTTTAACGCGCTGCAACGGAAGGCCACTTCTATTGCAGGCCGTTCCAGCGCGCCACGGACGGCTCGGCCGCTGCCCACTTCCATTGCCCGTCAGGCTGGCGGCAGATCATGCTGATATAACCCGGCGCAGGCGCGTCGTCCTGCTCCACCGTGAACAGCACTTCGCGGCAGCGTGCCAGGGGGGTATCGATGTCGCGCACCACCTGGATGCCGCCGCGCTCATTGCCGACCGGCAGCGCATGGCGGATCTGCCACTGACGCACCTGGCCGATGGGCAGTTCGCCCGCCGCGTTGGCCATCACGTTTTGCTGATCGTTCTTCCACTCGCGCAGCACGTATTTCACGGTGGCGTCGACGGCGGCCTGCACGCTGACGCCGATGGCGTAGCCGGCAACGGGATTCGCGGTGGCGGCCCCGCTGACGGTGCCCACCACGGCGCCCGCCGCGCCACCGATGGAGCTGCTTTGGCAGCCGCTCAATCCGACGGCGGCGGCCAGCGTCGCCAGCAGGCATGCACGGCGCATCACTGCAACGATCCCCAGCGCGCCGTGGCCGGTTCGGCGTTCGCCCAGCGCCACTGCGCGCCGTCGCGGCAGACCGTCGTGACGAAGAATTCGCGCGACGGTTCGTCGCCAGCCTTGTCGGCCGGCGTGTCGATCGAAAAGACCACTTCCTTGCATTCCAGGCCCACGCCGCCAAATGCACGGCTGACAGCGACTTGGCCGTGCGCATCGCCTTCGATGGGAAGCTGGTGCTTCACGCTCCAGGGCGCCACGGCGCCCACGCCCAGTGGCCCGGCGGCGGCGGCAATGGCGTCTTGTTCTTCGCCTCGGGTCTTGCGCTGGGCGTAGGCCAGCGCGGCTTTGGCGCCCGCCTGCACGCCCAGGCCGATGCCGGTGGCGACGGTCGCGTTGTCGGTGACTTTGTTGGCGATGGCGGTGCCGGCGATACCGGCCGCGGCGCCGGTGCCTTCGCTTAGCAACGAGCTGCAGCCGGACAGTGTGGTCAGCGCGGCGAGGGCGATCAGGGCAAGCGCGCGGCGGTTCGGGTGATGTGGCAAATGAGTGAACAAGCGGCTTGCCTCCTGCGTGATACGTGGCGCCGCAAGTATAGGAGGGCGAGCGCCGGCGCGGACGCGACCTTTACATTTCTTGGCATTCCGTCCGTTGCGACGGGGCAGGGTCGAGGGCAGGCCAAGGAGGCACGTCGGCGCCAGCGGCTCAGGCACGGGACCTGGCTACGCGCCCAGCCGCGCGCCCTTGGTATAGACCTCGCGCAAGGCAGATGCGAACAGCGCGTCCACATTGCGCCGCAGGCCGTCTGCTCGGGTGAACAGCGAGATCGGGGGCAGGGTCCAGTCGAAGGAATAGGGCACGATGGCGGCGCCCGCGATGCGTACCAGTTCATCGGCGATGTCGGCGGGCAGGATCGATACGGCGCGGTCACTGGCCACGATCATTTCCCCGATCAGTTTGGACGAATCGCTTTGCACCGACGGCGGCGGCGGCGGAAGGCCGGCGCGCAGGAAGATGTCGGCCACTTGTTCCCGGATGGGGCTGCCCGGCGTGCCCAGGATCCAGTCCAGGTCGGCCAGCCGGTTCCATTCCAGCCGGGACCGGCCCAGCCGCGCGGCTAGGCGGCGGCTTGCGATCAGCCGGGGCTGCTGGTGATACAGCACTTCGAAGTCGATGTTGCTCAGGTCCACCGACGGCGTCGCCCAGCCCACCACGATGTCCAGGGTGTGGTCGCGCAGCTGGCGCAGCAGCGCGGGCCCCTGGCCTTCGTGGATGGTGGCGGTGATGCGGCGGCCTTGCGGCAACGTGCGGCTGATGGCCGCCGACAGCATCTGGCCCGACACGAAGGGGATGACACCGATGTGCAGGTGGGCGGCATGGCCGGCCGCCACGGCCTCCATTTCCTGTACCAGATGGCCCAGGTCATGGACCAGGCCCCGGGCGCGTGCCAGCACCACGGCGCCCAGCGCGGTAGGCGTCATGCCGCGCACTGACCGGTCGAAGAGCGGCACGTCGAACATGCTTTCCAGTTCGGCCAGGGCGTTGGTCACCGCCGGCTGGCTGGTGGCCATGTGCTCGGCCACCCGGGTCAGCGACCCGTGCTGCTCGATCTGTAGCAGCAGCATCAGGTGGCGCATCTTCAGGCGCGAGGTCAGTTTCCGGATGACGGCATCCGGATCGAAGGCTGTCATAGACGAGCCATAAGGTCTAGGTAATGGGACAATATTAAATCCGAATGATCGTCTTATGTCTTGGGGCCTAGAATTTTTGCATATTCAAGACAGCGAGGCTACCGCCCCATGAACAACCCTTCCGACCGCCAGGCAGCACTGGACTATCACGAGTTCCCCACCCCGGGAAAGATTTCTGTGGTGGCCTCCAAGCCGCTCGTCAACCAACGCGACCTGGCCCTGGCGTACTCGCCCGGCGTGGCGTCGGCGTGTGAAGAGATCGTGGCCGACCCGGCCAACGTCTATCGCTACACCGCGCGCGGCAACCTGGTGGGCGTGATCACCAACGGCACCGCGGTGCTGGGCCTGGGCAACATCGGCGCGCTGGCCTCCAAGCCGGTCATGGAAGGCAAGGCGGTGCTGTTCAAGAAGTTTGCCGGCCTGGATGTCTTCGACATCGAAATCAACGAAACCGACCCGGACAAGCTGGTCGAGATCATTGCCGGGCTGGAAGCCACCTTTGGCGGCATCAACCTGGAAGACATCAAGGCGCCGGAGTGCTTCACCGTCGAGCGCAAGCTCCGTGAACGCATGAAGATCCCGGTCTTCCACGACGACCAGCACGGTACCGCCATCACGGTATCGGCCGCCTTCATCAACGGCCTCAAGGTCGTGGGCAAGGACATCAAGTCGGTCAAAGTCGTGACCTCGGGCGCCG
>NZ_JBHFII010000058.1:157543-232804 GCF_057334215.1 Achromobacter maghribensis
TGCCTGGACCTGATGGTGGACCTGGGCCTGCCGCTGGAGAACGTCTGGGTCACGGACCTGGAAGGCGTGGTCTTCGAAGGCCGCACCGTGCTGATGGACCCGGACAAGGCGCGTTTCGCGCAGAAGACCGATGCCCGCAAGCTGGCCGAAGTGATCCAGGACGCCGACGTGTTCCTGGGCTTGTCGGCCGGCGGCGTGCTCAAGCCGGAAATGGTCGCCACGATGGGCCCGCGCCCGCTGATCCTGGCGCTGGCCAATCCCACGCCGGAAATCTTGCCGGAAGTGGCGCACGGCGTGCGCGACGACGTCGTCATGGCCACGGGCCGTTCGGACTACCCGAACCAGGTCAACAACGTGTTGTGCTTCCCGTACATCTTCCGTGGCGCGCTGGACGTGGGCGCGACCACGATCACGCGCGAAATGGAAATGGCGGCGGTGTACGCCATCGCCCAATTGGCGGAAGAGGAACAGAATGAAGTCGTGGCCGCCGCTTACGGCACCTATGACATCTCGTTCGGCCCCGAATACCTGATTCCCAAGCCGTTCGATCCGCGCCTGATCGTGCGTATCGCGCCGGCCGTGGCCAAGGCGGCGATGGACGGTGGCGTGGCCACGCGTCCGCTGGCCGACCTGGAAGCCTACGAAGAGCAGTTGCAGCAGTTCGTGTACCACTCGGGTGCCTTCATGAAGCCCTTGTTCTCGGCGGCCAAGCGCATCGTGCGCGGCGGCGGGAAGTCGCGCATCGTGTTCACCGAGGGTGAAGACGAACGCGTGCTGCGCGCCGTGCAAGTGGTGGTGGACGAAGGCCTGGCGCGCCCCATCCTGGTGGGTCGTCCGGCCGTGTTGCTGTCGCGCATCGAGAAATTCGGCCTGCGCCTGCGCCTGGGCGAAGACGTCGAAGTGACCAATCCGGAATACGACGAACGCTTCCATCAGTACTGGACCACGTACTGGGAGCTGATGTGCCGTCGCGGCATCACCAAGGAAATGGCACGCGTGGAAATGCGCCGCCGCCTGACCTTGATCGGCGCGATGATGGTGCACCTGGGCGACGCCGACGGCATGGTCTGCGGCACCGTCGGCGCCTATCACGACCACCTGCGTTTCGTCGATGAAGTGATCGGCCGCCGCCCGGGCCGCAACGTGTATGCTGCCATGAACATCCTGCTGCTCAACGAGCGCACGGTGGTGCTGGTGGACACGCACGTGAACGACGAACCCACGGCCGAACAGATCGCGGAATTCACGGTGATGGCGGCGCAGGAAATGGCCCGCATGAACCTGGCGCCGAAGGTGGCGCTGCTGTCGCGGTCGAACTTCGGTTCGGGCAGCTCAGCTTCGGGCGCCAAGATGCGTCGCGCCTTGGAAATCGTGCGCGAACAGGCGCCGGAACTGGAAATCGACGGCGAAATGCACGGCGACTGCGCGCTGGACGAAGCGCTGCGCATGCGCATCCTGCCGTCGTCCACCCTGAAGGGCGAAGCGAACCTGCTGGTGTGCCCGAACGTGGATTCCGGCAACATCGCCTACAACCTGCTGAAGACGGCGGCCGGCGGCAACGTGGCGGTGGGCCCGTTCCTGCTGGGCGCGAACGCGCCGGTACACATCCTGACGTCCAGTTCGACGGTGCGCCGCATCATCAACATGACGGCCATGACCGTGCTGGACGCGAACCGGGTGGAAGCTTAGATCTGAAGGAAGGGCCCCCACGCTGCGCACGCATCGCGTGCTTGAAAAGAAAAATGCCCCGTGAGGGGCATTTTTTTTTGGGCGGCGGCAGCTTAGTTGCTGCTGGCCTTCCAGGTGCCGTCGGGCTGTTTGCAGAACCAGAATTGCCACTTTTCGGTGGTGCTGGTGCGTGCGAAGTCGGCCACCAGGAAGCGGCAGACGCGGTCGTCCTTGACCTTGCTGGTTTGCGTGGGCGTCAGTTGCACGGTGATCGGCGCGGCGCGCTTGGGCTGCGTCTTGCTGGCCCATTCGGTGCGTTGGCCATCGGCCGAGCTGTTCAGCGCCTGTGCGATCGCTTCGTGGAACGACGTCCGGTCGCCTTTGGGGATCTCGGTGATGAGCGAGTTGTTCAGCAGTACCGGCGGCGCGGCCACGGCGGTTGCCGACAAGCCGGTCGCGATAAGCAACGCGGCAAGAACGCGGGTGGTTTTCAAGTTGGGCTCCCTGTCTGATGGATCAGATTGTCGTGCTTGTACATGAGCGGATAGTACGCGAACCCGGTCCATTTTCAATCCGCCCGCCCGCGCCGGTCGGCTTGGCGCGCTTTGGCGAAAAAAAGGCCGCCCTATTGCAGGCGGCCAAGGTACAACAAGGGGAGGGAGTTAATCGTTGCCGGGCAGATCAGTTGCCGTGGTAGACGCCAGCGAAGGGCATGTCGTTGGGTTCGACGTTGCTGACCAGGCCGGCGGCCTTGGCGGCGGCTAGTTCGGCTTGCACGTCAGCGCGGGTCTTGCCCGACTGGGGGGCGCCGTAGACGCCTTGGAACGGCACGTTGTTCGGTTCGACGTTGGTCACCAGGCCTGCGGCCTTGGCGGCAGCCAGTTCGGCTTGCACCTGGGCGCGGGTCGGGCCTTCGTACGGGGTGCCGTAAACGCCTTGGAACGGCACGTTGTTGGGTTCAATGTTCTGCGATGCGTAGGCGCCGGCGCTCAGGGCGGCCAAGGACAACATCAAAGCGGTAGCGAGGGTCTTCTTCATGGTAAATCTCCGATTTCAAGAGCCTAGGGGGCGAATCCGGCGGCCTATCCGTCGTGGTTCGTTGCTGTTTCCCGATGACTGAATTGTGCGCCGAATCCATATAGGGATAAACCCGTGTATCGGTAAAACATCTTTCCATTAATGGAAGAATGCCGTTCTATTTACTCGATAGTCTCCATTAATGGAATGGATAGCGCAGGCAGTGGCCTACCTGGAGCCCGCATGGAAAAGGTTCGTCTGACCGGTGAAAAAGCCACGCTGTTGATCACCCTGTATGCCAAGGCCGAGGAAAGCCGTCTGCCCGGCTCGCTGTTGCAGGACCACTACGCCGCCGAGGCCGTGGCGCGCCTTGATCACGATTTTTCAGCGCTGGGCATGCGGCCGGACGAGATGATCGGGCTGGCCATGCGGGCGTACTCGCTGGATATCTGGGCGCGGGCGTTCATCGCCGCCCACCGTGGCGCCACGGTGCTGCATCTGGGCTGCGGCCTGGACAGCCGCGTATACCGGGTGGCGCCGCCCCCGGAGGTCAACTGGTTCGACGTGGATTATCCCGACGTGATCGACCTGCGCCGCGCGTTGTATCCGCCGCGCCCGGGTTATCAGATGCTGGGTTCATCGATGGCGGACTTGGGGTGGCTGTCGCAGATTCCCACCGACAGGCCGGCCTTGGTGGTGGCCGAGGGGTTGTTCCTGTACCTGTCCGAAGACCAGGTACTGCAATTGCTGCGCACCGTGACCACGCAATTCCCATCGGGCGAGGTCGTATTCGATGCCTACAGCCGAATGGGGCTGGCGCTGGCGGCGCGCAACCGCATGTTCCGGGCGACCGGCGCGGTGATGCGCTGGAGCTTGGACAACCCGCTGGACCTGGAGTCGCAGGTGCCGGGCCTGCGGCTGTGCGACGAGCAATGGGTGTATGAAGAAAGCGGCGGCAGGCAGTGGGCCAGGTACACCTGGCCGGCCCGGGCAGCGATCTGGCTGATGCGGCGGGTTGCGCCGCTGCGGCGCCTGGGCAGGCTGCTACGCTACCGTTTCTAGCCGCGCCGGCTTAGTAATGCGGCGGCAGTTCGTCGCGCAGGCTGCGGAAGGGCGCGGCGCCCTCGGGCGCCTGCTGGCGTAGGTCGGCCACTTCGCGCAGTAGCCGGTCTATCTGCTGTTGCTGCCGCACGATGATCTGGTTCAGCTGTTCCAGCAGGTCGTCCGCGAAGCTGGACTTGACCTCCAATTCGAGCAGGCGGCGTTCGATGTCTTGCGATGGTTCCATGGCGGCTATTAGAACCTATTCCCGCTTTGCGTTTCCAACGGGGATGGCGGCGGCCATGGCCATGGCGGTGGCGGGGCAGGCGCGCAGCGATAGTGGGGCGTGGTTTACGGGAGACGGATGTGACGAAGCGGGTCGGACGGCGCGGCATGACGGCGCCACGAGGAGTGCACTGGGGGGTCCGTTGGGCTGCGCGCGGTTCGCTGGCGGCGGGCTTGACGCACGCGCTGGCGAACGGCGCCTGGGCGCAAGACGCCAGCCCCACGCTATCCCCCGTGGTCGTGACCGGCACGCGCCTGGGTACCTCTGTGCTGGACACGCCGGCATCGGTGGACGTGGTCGAGGGCGTGGCCATGCGCCGCGGCCAGCCCGGGATCAACCTGTCCGAAGGCCTGGCCGGCGTGCCGGGCCTGCAGATCCAGAACCGGCAGAACTATGCGCAGGACCTGCAGATATCCAGCCGGGGCTTTGGCGCCCGGTCCACGTTCGGCGTGCGCGGCGTGCGCCTCTACGTGGACGGCATTCCGGCCACGATGCCGGATGGGCAGGGGCAGACGTCCAACATCGACATCGGATCGATCGACCGCGTGGAGGTGCTGCGGGGGCCGTTTTCCGCGCTGTACGGCAATTCATCGGGCGGCGTGATTCAGGTCTACACCCAAGACGGGATGCCGCCGCCCACGCTATCGGCAAGCGGATGGGGCGGCAGCGACGGCACCTGGCGCTACGGTGTGAAGGCCAGCGGCGGCGAAGCAGGCGGCCTGGACTATGTGCTGGACGCCAGCCGCTTCACGACCGATGGCTACCGCGACCACAGCGCCGCGCGAAAGAACCTGGCCAACGCCAAGCTTGGCTTGCAACTGGACGACGCCAGCCGCTTGACCATCGTTGTCAACAGCGTGGACCTCAAGGCGCAGGATCCGCTTGGCCTGACCTACCAGCAGTTCCAGGACGACCCGCGCGCCGCCCCCCTGGCCGAGCAGTACGACACCCGCAAGACGGTTCGGCAGACGCAGGGCGGCGTGGTGTACGAACGGCAGATCGATAGCCGCAACTTCCTGCGCGTGATGGCGTACTACGGCCAGCGCGACACCACCCAGTACCAGTCGATTCCTCCTGCGGTGCAGCTGCCGCCTACCCAGGCGGGCGGCGTCATCGATCTGGCGCGCCAGTATGGCGGTGCGGATTTTCGCTGGACGTCCGAGCTGGATCTGGCGGGCCGGCCGCTGACGCTGATCGGCGGGTTTTCCTACGATTCCATGCGCGAAGACCGCCAGGGGTATCAGAACTTCACCGGCACGGGCGCCGATCGGCAACTGGGGGTGCAGGGCGCGCTGCGGCGCGACGAGACCAACACCGTCTACAACGCCGATCCCTATGTGCAGGCGTCATGGAAGGCGTCCGAACGCTGGACGATGGACGCCGGCCTGCGCTACAGCACGGTCCGCTTCAATTCGGACGACCACTACATGACGGCCGGCAATGGCGACGACAGCGGCGCTGCGCGCTACCGCAAGGCGCTGCCGGTGGCGGCGCTGCGCTACGCGGCCAGCGCCGACGTCAGCGTGTACGCCTCGTATGGGCGGGGTTTCGAGACGCCGACCCTTAACGAAATTTCGTATCGTCCCGGCGGTCTGCCGGGTCTGAATTTCGGCCTGGCGCCGTCGCTCAGCACCAATCTGGAAGCGGGCGTCAAAGCGCGCATGGCGGGCGGCCTGGCGACGGCGGCGGTGTTCCATACGGGTACCGACAACGAGATCGTGTCCGCCGGCAGCGCCGGCGGACGCACCAGTTACCAGAACGCCGGGCGCACGCGGCGCGACGGGCTGGAACTGGCCTGGTCGGGGGAAGTCGCGCGCCACTGGCGCACGCAGTTTGCCTATACGTGGCTGAACGCGCGGTATGTGGACGACAGTTCCGGCGACATTCGCGCCGGCGACAAGATTCCCGGCATTGCGCGGCAGGCGGTGTTTGCGTCGGTGGCGTGGGCGCCGCCTGAAGGCTGGCAGGCGTCGGTGGAAGGCCGCTACCTGAGCCAGATCTACGTGAACGACGCCAACAGCGAAGAGGCGCCCGGCTACTTCGTGGCGGCGGTCAGCGCCGGCTATGTGAAGCGGGTGGGCGCGTGGGAATTGAACGCCTATGCGCGCGTGGACAATCTATTCGACCGCCACTACGCCGGGTCCGTGATCGTCAATGAAAGCAACGGCCGCTACTACGAGCCCGCCGCCGGGCGCAGCGTGGGCGTAGGCGCCGGCGTCGCGTACCGGTTCTAGCGCGGTGCGGCGTCAGTCAGACGTCAGTCAGGCGCATCCGGATAGCAGACGCCGTAGTCTTCGCACGCGGGGCAGCCCGGCGCGGCGGACGGCGGCAAGCCCGCGTGCTCGCAGGCCGAGTACGCCAGGAAATGTTTCCAGCGCAAATTACGCACGTTGCGGATCACCAGGCCGGGATAGTGCCGGGCCAGCAGGAACGTGACGTCTTCGCGGCCCGACAAGCCCAGGTCGCGCCACAGGTGATCGGGGCGCAGGCACGCGTGCACCAGCACGCCGGTGACCCAGGTCGTGGTTTCGGGTTCTGGGGCGCGGTAGGCGTCCAGCAGCACGCGCAGCAGCAAGGTGAAGCCGGGTTGAGGATCGCCCCGGCCGCGCGCGGCATAAGCCGCGGCCTGCTCGCGCAACGCAGCCAGCCGCGCGTCGTCCGATGCCAGCGCGCCGGGAAACAGATGGTGAAGCAACTGTTGCAGCTCGTCGGGGCAAAGGCCGCTGCGCGCCAAGTCCTGGTGTGCAAGGCTGGTACCGATCACGGTGGCGAAAAAGCCGGCGTCGGGATGACCGGGCGGCGCGTGATGCAACAAGGCGCGGGCAAACCGCTGGGCCGGCGCGGGTGAAACGGCCGGGGCGGGAGGGGGGATCAGCACGGCGTCCATGAGGGTCGCTACAGTCGTTCAAATGTTAATGAAATCGCTATGTTGCGGAATATATAACGAAAAATGACTGAAATTCCGTACTGCGGGACAAAAACCCCTCAGGACTTACCCGCGAGCTAGGGATGTCCCGGGGGTATGATCGGTGTCCCTGATTTCCTGGGTTTGCCCTCCGCATGCCGCGCACTTTCCGCCCCGCAGTCTCCCGAATGACCGGCGCCACCCTTCTGGCGCTGGCAGGCCTGGCGTTTGCGGCGCCGCCCGTTGCGGCGTCCGATATCGGCGCCGTCGTCGAATCCATCCGCTTGTCGCGCTACCCGTTGCGAGAACCGGAGCGGCGCGTGTGGGGCACCGAGAACGTGCGCGACGCGGTGCTGGTCGGTCAAATGGAGAACCGCCTGTACCTGTATCGGTACGTGCGGGGCACCGGCAAGGAATTCCACCTGGCCTTCCGTTCCCAGCCCTTGGTAATCGATCCGGCGGCGTGGAAGGCGGCGCGCGAAGAGAACGTCCGGGTCAGGACACCGCGCGACGGCGAGACTCTGTACTGGGTCGGCTATACCTACAACGACACCGATGCTGCGCAGTCCGACGGCTTTCTGGTGGATGCCGCCGGTAATGCGGCGACGGTCCGCGCCGACGCCAGCCTGGCCGTCGTCACCGCCAATCAACCGTGGGACGAGGCTCGCAAGGCGCAAGCCCTGGCGACGCTGCGGCAGGTGCTGACGACCTACCCCGGACGCCTGAAGGCGTTTCCCGCCGACGTGCGCTTCGAGCATCAGGCGCCGGTGGACGTGACGGCCGTGTTCCGTACCCTGCATCAGGTGGCGCGTGCCATTCCGCGTGGCAAGAGCGCGGAATTCGGACGTGCGCTGGCGGACCTGCGCCGCTTCGTGATGGAACAGGACTTCCGCGAGATCGATCCCGGCGGCAAAGACCCCGAGATGCTGACGGCTCTGAATGACTACGGTTTCTGGCTGGCGGAATCGGGCGATGCCGTGCAGGCGGACCGTGTCTTGAGCGACGTGCTGCGGCGCGACCCGTCCCGCACGGCCGCCTATCTGAACCGCGCCGATGCGCGCTGGGCGCAAAGCGCGAAAGCCGGCGACAGGCGCGGCTACTTCGAGGCCCTGGCGCGCGAGGATTACCGCTTGTATTGCGCAAACCGCCTGATGGCCAAGGAACCGATCCCCGGCAATATCGCCAGCCGCATCAGCGGCGCCCTGAACGAGAAAGCGCTGGACGCGGCCGTTTGCCGGCCCCGGCTGGCAATCTTCAAGGCGATCCGGGCCGACGACCTGGACGCGGTGCGTGCCGAGCTGGCGCGAGGCCAGGATCCCAATGGCGTGAACGAGAACGGCACGTCGGCGCTGGCCGTGGCGGTGTCGGGCAAGCAATTGGAAATCGTGCGGGCCTTGCTGGCGGCGGGCGCCCGCGCGGATGGCCCCAACAACGGGTTCGTGCTGTTGGCCAGCGCCTTGCCGGACGCCAAGGACACCCGTCCGGCGGCGGAACGCTACGCGTTGGCCGATGCCCTGATCGCGGCTGGCGCGCCGCTGAATGGTGTCGACTACAACGGCACGCCGTTGCTGGTGCGGCGCATTTCGTACTTCAGCGAAGACAAGGACAGCCTGACCTACCTGCTGGCAAAGGGCGCCGACCCGAATGCGCGCGAAAAGAACGGCCGGTCGGCACTGCATGCCGCCATGGGGGCGCCCAGCCGATTCTGGTTCGCCGAGCAACTGCTGGCCAAGGGCGCGGATATCAACGCCGCCTATGTCCGCATGTATTACGGCAACCGGGGCATGTGGGAAACCCCGTTGCTGGAAGCGCTGCGCGAATCGAATTCCGGAGAACTGACGCCGACCGCGACGTATCCGGTATCCGAGCGCGTGGCCTTCGCGCTGGCGCACGGCGCCGATGCGGCGGTGGGCGGCTACAGCGCCAGCAAGACGCCCGAGCGCAACGGCTTGAATGAAGCACTTACCCTGGCGGCGCGCACGATGGAGCCCGCGTTGGTGGACCAGTTGGTGCAAGCCGCTGGCCAGCCGCGCATGCCACTGACGCCGGAACCGCTGTCCAGCTTGCTGAGCGTGTGGAACCAGGTGGAGATCCGCGCGGCGATCAAGCAGAACGGTCCCGAGTGGGACGGGCAGCGCGCCAGGCTGCGCGCCACCGCTGACCGCCTGTTGGCGGCGGGCGTGCCGCTGACCCGCGCGGACGACGCCACGGGCGTCAGCAACAACGGCATCGCGCCCCTGAGCTTGCCGTGGCTGCCCGACGACCTGTATCAGGCGTGGCTGGAGAAGGGTCGGATGCCTCGGACCGCACCGGCAACAGCGTGCGCATCGACGGCGTGGCCGATACCGACGCCCTGCCGCTGGTGATCATGCTGCGCCTGGGCAAGGAAAGCAAAACGAAGATGCTGCTGGAACACGATGCGGGCCTGTACCGCACCCCCTGGCGTTGCGGCATGGCGGTGGCCGATGTGCTGGCCTGGCAATTGGACGACGGCGGTCCGCTCAGCCCGATGGGCGCGCGTGCCGTGAAGCAGGTGCTGGATGGCGCGGCGGGCGCGGCCAGTTGCGATTTGAGCCAGCGTTCGCGCGTGCAGCCCTATGTCGGCGTTTCCGCCAGCGATCTGGCCGCGCGGGCCGGGGTGGCATTGACGGTGGCGGCGCCGAAGTAGGCCGGCGCGTTCCGCGCGCGGGGCGCGCAATGTAAAACAGGCACCCGAAGGTGCCTGTTTTTTTTGCTTCAACGGCAAGCCGTCATTACATGGCGTGGCCCATGTTGACGTTCATGTTGTACAGCACCCATGCCGAACCGCCGACGATGATGGCGATGATCAGCACGGTGAAGACGAACGCGGCCAGGTTGTCGCGTGCCGACTTCGACGCGCCCATGTGCAGGAAGTACACCAGTTGCACCAGCAACTGGAGCACGCACAGGGCGACGACGCCGACGATGGTGATGGTGTGCGACAGCGCGCCGTGCATCACCAGGCCGAACGAGCCGAAGGTGAGCAGCAGCGAGAGCACGAAACCGATGATGTAGGACTTCAGGCTGCCGTGGTCGGCGGCGTGATCGTCGTGGCCGTGTGCGGCCGCAGCGGAGTGCGACATCAGATGGCTCCCATGAGATAGACGAAGGTAAAGACGCAGATCCAGACGATGTCCAGGAAGTGCCAGAACAGGCTCAGGCACGCCAGACGACGCTTGTTGATCGAGTCCAGGCCATGGCGGCGGATCATGTCCAGGAGGACGATGATCCAGATCAGGCCGAAGGTGACGTGCAGGCCGTGCGTACCGATCAGCGTGAAGAACGCCGACAGGTAAGCGCTGCGGCCCGGGCCGGCGCCTTCAGTGATCAGGTGATGGAATTCCCAGACTTCCATCGCGATGAAGCCCGCGCCGAACAGGAACGTGACCATCAACCAGCCCATCGCGCGGGACTTGTTGTTGGCGTGCACGTTCAGGTTGGCCATGCCGAAGGTGAAGCTGGAGAACAACAGCAACAGCGTTTCGACCAGCACGAACTTCAGGTCGAACAATTCCTTGCCCGTGGGGCCGCCCGCGGTGGCGTTGGACAACACCGCGAACGTGGCGAACAGCACCGAAAAGATCAGCAAGTCGCTCATCAGATAGACCCAGAAACCGAAAACGGTCTTGGATCCATCGTCATGATGCGCGTGATCGTCGTGACCCGCGTGGGGGTGAGTGGCTACGGCTTGAATCATGGCTCAGGCGGCCTTCTGCATTTTTTCAAAGTGGGCGTTTTCGATGCGTTCGACTTCCGCGGCCGGGACCCAGTAATCGACGTCGCGGTCGTAGGCGCGGGCGATGAACGAACCGACCATGCCGACGAAACCGGCGATGGCGAGCCACCAGATGTGCCAGATCAGCGCAAAGCACATGACCAGGCCGAACAAGCCGATGTACACGCCGGCGCCGGTGTTCTTCGGCATGTGGATGTCTTCGTACTTGGCCGGGCGCTTGTAGGCCTTGCCGCTTTGCTTGTCTTCCCAGAACTGGTCCAGCTCATCAACGTGAGGAACGTGGGCGAAGTTGTAGAAAGGAGCAGGCGACGAAATCGACCATTCCAGGGTGCGGCCATCCCAGGGATCGCCCGTGACGTCCTGGTTTTGCTTGCGTTGGCGAACCGACACGAACACTTGCTGCAACAGGAACCAGATGCCCAGCATGATCAGCGCGGCGCCAGCCAGCGCGACCAGCAGGTAGGGTTGCCATTCGGGGTTGTCGTAGTGGTTCAGACGACGCGTCATGCCCTTGAAGCCCAGGATGTACAGGGGCATGAAGGCCATGAAGAAACCGACGAACCAGCAGTAGAACGAGTAGCGGCCCAGGCGCTCATTCAGCGTGAAGCCGAACGCCTTGGGGAACCAGTAGGTCATGCCCGCGATACAACCGAACACCACGCCACCGATGATGGTGTTGTGGAAGTGGGCGATCAGGAACAAGCTGTTGTGCAGCACGAAGGACACGCCGGGGATGGCCAGCATCACGCCGGTCATGCCGCCGATGACGAAGACGATCATGAAGCCCAGCGTCCACAGCACCGGCGTCGTGATGCGCAGGCGGCCGCGGTAGATGGTGAACAGCCAGTTGAAGATCTTCGCGCCCGTCGGGATCGAGATAATCATCGTCGCGATGCCGAAGAAGGCATTGACGTTGGCCCCCGCCCCCATGGTGAAGAAGTGGTGCAGCCAGACCAGGAACGACAGCACGCCGATGGCGGCCGTGGCGTAGACCATGGACTTGTAGCCGAACAGCGTCTTGCGGGCAAAGGTGGCAACCACTTCCGAATACACGCCAAACGCCGGCAGCACCAGGATGTAGACCTCGGGGTGGCCCCAGATCCAGATCAGGTTCACGTACATCATGACGTTGCCGCCCATGTCGTTCGTGAAGAAGTGCGTGCCCAGGTAGCGGTCGGCGGTCAGCAGCGCAAGCGTTGCCGCCAGCACGGGGAAGGCGGCGACGATCAGCACGTTGGTGACCAGCGAGGTCCACGTGAAGATCGGCATCTTCATCAGGCTCATGCCCGGTGCGCGCATGCGCAGGATGGTCACGATGAAGTTGATGCCGCTAAGCGTGGTGCCCAACCCGGATATCTGGAGCGCCCAGATGTAGTAGTCCACCCCGACGCTTGGGCTGTAGTCCAGCCCTGACAACGGCGGATAGGCGAGCCAGCCGGTCGCGGCGAATTCACCCACGAACAGCGAGATCATCATCAGCGCGACGCCGGCGCCGAACAGCCAGAAGCTCAGCGAGTTCAGGAACGGGTAGGCCACGTCGCGGGCGCCGATCTGCAGCGGCACCACGATGTTCATCAGCCCGGTAATGAAGGGCATCGCCATGAAGAAAATCATGATGACGCCGTGGGCGGTGAAGATCTGGTCGTAGTGGTGCGGTGGCAGGAAGCCGGCGGAGTCGGCGGACGCGACCGCCAACTGGGTGCGCATCATGATGGCGTCGGCAAAGCCGCGCAGCAGCATGATCAGCGCGACGATGATGTACATCACGCCGATGCGCTTGTGGTCGACGGAGGTCAGCCATTCCGTCCAGAGGTACTTCCACTTGCCGAAGTAAGTGACGGCGCCGAAGACCGCTAGGCCTCCCAGGCACACGGCGGCCAGCGTAACCATGACGATAGGTTCATGGTACGGAATGGCCTCGAGGGTGAGTTTCCCGAGCATTGTTAGTTAATTCCTGCGATCAGATTTTTCGACGTGGGGGTGCACGTGGCGTCGTCCACACCGGCCATCTTGGACATGGTGCTGCCCAGAATGAAATCAAACATGGCGGGAGGCGCCGAGGAGTACTTGGCGACCGGATTGCGCTCGCTGCGCTTGGTCAGTTCAGCGTAGGCCTCGGGGGTCAGCGCCGTGGGCGAAGCCTTGGCTTCCTTGACCCAGTTGTCGAACCCTTCCTGCGACGTGGCGATGGCCTTGAAGCGCATGCCGGAGAAACCGGCGCCGCTGTAGTTGGCCGAGATGCCCGCGTAGGTGCCGGCTTCGGTCGCGTTCAGGTGCAGCTTCGTTTCCATGCCGGCCATCGAGTAGATCTGGCTACCCAGCTGGGGGATGAAGAACGAATTCATGACCGATGCCGACGTGATCCGGAAGTTGACCGGGACGTTCACGGGGAACGCGATCTCGTTGACCGTGGCGATGTCGTACTCGGGGTAGATGAACAGCCACTTCCAATCCAGCGACACCACCTCGATGGTGACGGGCTTGTGTTCGGAAACAAGCGGCTTGTAGGGATCCAGCGCGTGCGTGGAGCGCCAGGTGATCACGGCAAGAATCGCCACGATGATACAAGGCACGGTCCAGACCACGATTTCAATCGCCGTGGAGTGGGCCCACTTGGGCTGGTAATCGGCTTTGGTATTGGATGCGCGGTATTTCCACGCAAACGACACGATCATGAACAGTACTGGAATCACAACGATGAGCATCAGCCCCGTCGCCGTGAACAGCAAAGTCTTTTCCTGGGCGCCAATGTCTCCCTTGGGAGAGAGAATTTCCATGTTGCAGCCGCCAAGCAGCATGACCGCGCCGACGCCAAAAATGCGCGTTAGGGTCGCAAGGAGGGGGTGTTTCACGTACAGCCTTGGATGGATGGTTGGAAATGCTGCGGAGCAGCAAGCTGGAATGCTGCCAAGCAGCAACGTCCATCCTATCGGCTTGATATCGGTCAAGCATGCGACGAATGGTCGCATTGCCTGGGAGGATTCTGCCCCCAACAGGGCAGATTCAGGGTTTTCCTAGGGGGCAGATGCCCTAGGTGGTGGGGGCGGGGTGCGACGATATGTCGCACCTGCACAGGGCAGTGTTGTAAAGATGTGTCGCACTGCACCCATCAGTCGACAAGGACTTCCCGTTCCGGCCCCGGTTTTTTTGCCAGCTTGCGCTGCAGGGAGCGCCGGTGCATGCCCAACAGGCGCGCCGCCGCGGAAACGTTGCCGCCGGTCTCGTGCAGGGCCTGGTGAATGTGTTCCCATTCTAGGCGGTGCAACGGCGTCATGGTCGTTTCGATCGTAACGGATTCTGGCTTCACCAGGCCCAGCGTGCGCAGGATCATTGGCGCGGTGGCGGGCTTGGGCAGGTAATCGTCGGCCCCGCGCTTGATGGCTTCGACGGCGGTGGCCACGCTGGCATACCCGGTGACCAGCAGAATCCGCATGTCCGCGCGAAGTGCGCGAAGGGGGCGGATCAGGGTCAGGCCGGAGTCTTCACCCAGGCGCAGGTCCACCAGCGCGAAGGCCGGCCGGATCTCTTCGGCCACGCGCAGCGCTTCGGCGATGCCGGTGGCGGTCCGGGTCTCGAGGCCGCGGCGCGACAGGCTGCGCTGCAAGGTGCGCACGTACAGTTCGTCGTCGTCGATCAGCAGGCCAAGGTCGGTAGGATTCATCACTTTCAAGTTCCGGGGTTGCCCAGGGGCAGGTAAAAGCGGATGCGGGTGCCTCCCCCTGAGGCGGCGGTCATGGTCATTTCACCGCCCAGCTGTTCCACGGTGGCGTGCGACAGCGCCAGGCCGACGCCCAACCCTCCCGGCTTGCCGCTGTTGAACAGGCTGGTCGCCGGCAGCAGGGTCTGGTCGGGGTCGAAGCCCCGCCCGTAGTCCCGGACTTCGCCGCGCAGGGCGCCATAGCCGTATTCCAGATGCAGGTCCACGCGGGGCGCCTCGGCGGCTTCGCCCGCGTCGGCCGCGTTGTTCAAAAGGGCCTGCAGCAGATGCGCGATCGCCGGATCCACCCGCAGGCTGGTCGGCAGGGTGCCGGAGCGTTGCAGGTCGATCGTCGGGCGGATCAGGCGCCATTGCCCCACCACGCGGACCAGATCCACCGCGGTTGGGACAGCCAGATTGCGGATGCGTTCCCGGCAAAGGGCCAGCAGTTGGCTCAAGGTGGCCACGTCGGCGCGCAGATCTTCGTCCTTGACCTCGGCGGCGATCTCGTCGGCCAGCAGGGTCATGGTGGCCAACGGGGTGTTCAATTCGTGCGCCATGGCCGCGGCGTGGGTGGCCAGGGCAACGATGCCCTCGTTGCGGGTAAAGCGTTCGCGCAAGCGGGCCAGCTCGCGTTCGCGGTCGCGCAGGTCGGACGCCAGGCGGGTGGAAAACACCAGCACCACCACGACGGAAATCAGGAAATTCACGCCCAGGCCCCACAGCAGCAGGGAATGGGTGTCCACATCGCCGCGCAGCGGCTGGCCGAAGATGGCCGCCGCCGCGTAGCCGGAAATACCCGCGACCGCCGCCGCCAGCGCCCAGTTGCGCGGCAGCGCCAAGGCCGCCAACGCGGTCAGGATCAGGAACATCGTGCCGAACGGATTGCTGATGCCGCCGCTCCAGCCGACCATCCACGACAGCACCGCCATGTCCACGAAGAGATGGCCGAAGGCGGTGGCGTGGGACAGGTCGCGCGGGTGGCGCAGGCGCAGGCTGGCGTAGGCGTTGAATCCGATCAGCACGCCGACGCCGATCCACAGGGGCTCAAGCGGCAGGGCAAGGCCCAGCACGCTGCTGGCCAGCAGGATGGTGGCGGCTTGGCCGGCGATGGCGAGCCAGCGCAGGCTGCATAAGGTACGCAGGAATGAAAAGGCGGAACTACCGGGCATATCCAGACACAGAGGTGCCGGCGGCCCGCCGGCGGGTCAAGCGCCCGGCGGCGCGGAACGCAGGCATCCGGCGCGCGGCGCGAGGGGCCGGCTGCCGTCGGGCCTGACTCAGGCGTCGACGGCGGATGTGCAGGCATTGTATGGCGATTCAGCGCGAGACGCTGGCGGGGACGCGGATGGTGCGTCCCCGATATTCGCTCAGTGGCCGTGCTGCGGCGCTGGCGCGGCCCCCGCCTTCGCGTTGAGCGCGCGGGCCTCGGCCTGCACCGGCACGCGGCGCTGCTGCTGGCTGTCGTCTTCCACCACCAGCGTCAGCGCGATGCGGTCGCCGGGTTGGATCTGTTTGGCCAGGTCGATCAGCATGACATGGTAGCCGCCGGGCTTCAGTTCCACCGGCTGGCCGGCGGGCAGATCGATGCCGGGGACCTGGCGCATCTTCATGACATTGTCCTGCATGGCCATTTCGTGGACTTCCACGTGCTTGGCCGCCTCGGACTCCACGGCCACCAGGCGGCCGGGCACCGCCGAGGTCAGGCGCATGAAGGCGCCGGTGGCGTGCTGGCTGGGCACGGTCGCGCGCACCCAGGCGTCGTCCACCTTCAGGGTGGCGTCCTGCGCCAGCGCGGCGGGAGCGAAACCGGCCAGCGCGCACAGGGAAAGGCCGGCGGCCAGGGACTTGAACGAAAAGGGCTTCATCATGTTGGCTTCTCTTGATCGGGTTGACGGCGGCGGGGTCACAGCACGGTGCGCAGGTCTTGCACGCATTGCTCGGCGGTTTGCTGGTGGCGCAAGGCCAGCCGGAGCTTGCCCTGCGCATCGATGATGTAGGTCAGCGCGGTGTGGTCCATGGTGTAGGACGAGCCGGTGGCCACCTTTTGATAGAACACCTTGAATGACTGGGCCGCGGCGCGGGTCTGCTCCGCATCGCCGCGCAGGCCGACGAACGCCGGATCGAAAGCCTGGGTGTAGGCGCGCAGGATGTCGGGCGTGTCGCGCTCGGGGTCGACCGTGATGAAAAGCACCCGCAGCTTGTCTGCGTCGGCGCCCAGCAGGCCCTTGATCTCGATCGCGCGGGTCAGCGCGGTCGGGCAGATGTCCGGGCATTGCGTGAAACCGAAGAACAGCATGACGGGGTGGCCACGGTAGTCGGCCAGGCGGCGGAGCTGGCCGCCGGTGTCCTGCAATTGGAAGTCGCCCGTCGGCATGCCGGACAAGTCCATGCCGTGGAGCTTCGGGGCGTCTGGCCCGCAGCCGGCCAGGGCAAGCAGGGCAAGGGAAGACAAGAGCAGGCGGCGCCGCGGATCGGGCGCATGGGAAAGCGCCGCGCCGGCGGGCGGGCGCAGGGCGGGGGAACGCATGAACGGGGAATGCATGGAAACCTCTTGGGTCGACGGTCGGCAAGGCGCGCGGCTGGGCCGCGCGGTCAGGCGGAGTCAGGCCAAAGAAGGCGGGGCGCGCGAACCGAGGGGCGGGCCGTGGGCGGCCAGCGCGGGCAAGGCCCGGTAGGCGGGCGGGGGCGGAACATACCGGCCCGCCGGCAGCAGAATGGGTGTCAGCGCGGGAGTGGGCGCGGGGACGACATGCGCCAGCAGCCCGAAGGGGCATTGCGCGCCGGTCTTGGCGCCGTCATGACCGGCGGGGGCGTCGCCGCCCGCCTTGGGGCTGGCCAGCGCCAGGCTGAATGTGGACAGGTCGCCCGCCGCCGAGCAGAACGTGACTTCCAGGCGGCCATCATGCAGCGCGCGGGCGTCGGGCATGTAGCCCGTGGGCACCAGGGCGCGCAGGACCAAGGCCAGAAGCGCCAGCCACAGCACGCCGCGGGCGCGCGCGGCGCGTCCCAGGGGGTGGAGGCGGGTCAGGTCGGGCATCGCGCCATTTTAGCCACGCCCAGGGGTCAGTCGCCTGCGTCCAGACGCCGCACCAGGGCAATGTAGCGGCGTTGCGCCTGATCGGCGGGCAACCCGGCCAGAAGACGCCAGGCGGCATGCCGGATCTGGCTGCGGGCATCCGCATCGGGCGGGGCCGCCGGCGGCGCGTCGCCGTGGCGCGCTTGCTGTTCGTAGGCGGTAAGCCGGATCACCACCGCAGCGGACGGCGGTGCGGGCAGCGAACGCAATTCGATCACGGCCGCTTCAAACGCATCGGGCAGCGCGTTGGCGTCGAGGGCCAGGGTGGCCTCGTCCATGGCGTCGCCTTCGGGTTCGTGGCCGACGGCGGCGGCCAGCCTGCGCCACAGGGCGTCTTCGGCTTCGGGCTCGTCGGCGCGGGCGGTGACTTTGCTGATCGCATTGTTGCGCAGGCGCAGCGTGTGCGTGGCCCCGGCTTCGTACAGGTCGGCCCCGTCCTGCACCTGGAAGCGCAGCGGCAGCGCAATGGCGCGGCCCGCCAGCGCGGGTTGCCCGACGTCGCGGATTGCGAACGTGTTGCGCGAATAGTCCATCAGCCGCGAGAACAGAGTGATCAGCGCGCCGCGGCCTTCGTACACGCCGCTGACAGGGCTATCGCCTTCTTCGGTCCAGACGACGTCTTCGGCGAACAACGGGAACAGCGTTTCGAATTCGCCCGCCAAGAGGGAATCGCGGTACGCCCCGAGAATGCGCTCGACATCGGCCGCGCCCATCGGGGCGGCGCGCCCGGCCGCACGCGGCGATTGCGCGGCGGCGGGGTCGCGGTCCATGAACTGCAGCACGGTGGCCGCGACGAGGTCGCGGTCGTTGTCCACGCAGATCATGTGATAGCTGTTGTTCAGCAACACCAGCTGGCTGCCGGCGATGGCGTCATGCAGCAGATGCGCCGAACGCACCGACGTCAGCTCGTCCTCGTGCGCGTGCATGATGAGCGTGGGGCAGGCGATGCCGTCCAGTCCGCGCGTGACCGCGTTGCGCAGCCGATCGACTTCGCGCACGCAGGCCAGCGGCACCCAGCGGTAATGGAAGTTCTCGCCACGTTCGAACTTGGCCTTGACGATGGACCGGACCAGCTCGTTCTTGATGCCGTAGGGCTCTTCCTCTTCGACGCGCATGCGCGCGGCCAGGCCCGGGATGCGGTAGACCAGCTTGCGCAGGCCGCGGTACCAGGGCGTGCTCCAGCCGTCGATGAAGACGGGCGCGGCCAGCGACACGAGCTTGCCCTGCTTGTGCCCGACCCGTTTGCAGAGTTCGACCGCCAGCAGCGCGCCCAGGCACATGCCCATGACGTGCAGCGTCTCGTGGCGCTGGGCGACTTCGCGGTATTTGTGCGTCACGGCGTCCAGCCAGTCTTCCATGCGGACGGACAGCAGGTCCTCGGGCGAACCGCCGTGACCGGGCAGGGTCAGGCTGTAAGTCTGGATGCCGGCGCGTTTCAGGACCTTGTGCATCGACCCCAGGTCGTATTCGGTTCCGCCCAGTCCATGGATCAGGAGGGCGCCCGTGCCGGACGGCGCGTCGAGGTTACTGGCTGGCATCGGCCGGCTCGCGCTCGATCTCGCCCAGCCGCCACATGCCGGCCACGACGGCCACGCTGCCGTCAAAGTCGGACAGCGGCGACCCTCGGTCGCTGACCAGCCGCCAGCCGCCCGCCGAATGCGCCACGCGGAACAGCAAGGGCGTGCGGTCCTGGGTGCCGGCGCGCCGCGCCGCCCAGTGCATCGCCAGGCGCGACCGGTCTTCCGGATGCGCATGCGCGGTCAGCGACGCAAGATCCGTGATGGCGCTGGCCGGAAGGCCGAAAGCGTCTTGCAGGTCGCCCGCCAGTTCAAGCTTGCCGTCATGGGGATTGAAGCGGTACATCAGCTGGTGGCTGCCCGCCAGCGCCAGGTCGAAGCGCCCGCGCCACCGCTCGGCGCTTTCAAGCGCCTGGGCGCGCGCGCCGCGCAGGGTATTGACCAGCAATAGCAGCAACGCCGTGATCACAAGGTAGACCTGGGTGGCCAGCAGCACATGCCAGGGGTCGTTGGCCTCGACAAACGGCCCTTCGCCCTGGGCGCTTTGGTACAACGCCATCAGCATTAGCGTGACCATCGCCAGCGTTCCGCCCGGCGTGCCCCAGACCAGCGCGATCAGCACGGCGAACACCAGCGGCAGATAAGTCAGCTCGAAGGAGACGACGTAGGGCAGGTTCTGGATCATGTCGCCGTCGAACGTCATGAAGGTCGACACGATCATCAGTGCGTAGGCGGCCGTGCCGATCAGCAGGTCTCGCATCCGAGGGCCGCCGGAGCGCCGCGGCCGGAATTGCGCCCATCCCGTTAGTGCCGGCGCCAGGATCAGCACGCCGGCCAGATAGGCGGTGACCCAGGTGCGCAACCGGACCAGCGCGTGGGCATCCTGCGTCAGCCACAGCCAACCGCCGCCCATCAGCGCGCTGCTGGCGGCGCCAGCGACCGCCCCGGCCAGCAGCGCGGCCACGAAACCCGGGCCTTCGGCGCGTGGCGACAAGCGCTGTACCGTCCATGCCGCCAGCAGCGAAGACAGGCTGCCCGTCAGCGCGAAGACGATGGCGGTGGCCGGTTGCCCGCGCGTGACCAGCGTCAACAGCAGCTGGGCGCAGAAGAAGCCCGCGGCCAGCAGCAGCCAGTCGCGGCGCGGCGACAGCAGATAGGCGCCGACGGCCACCCCCGGCGGCAGCCAGACGAAGAGCGCGTGGCTGACCGGGTCGTTGAGCAGGTGCGAGAACACGCCGCACAGCAGGTAAGGGAGGGTCCACAGCAGGCAAAGCGGATTCTTTCTAACCGTGTCGGTCATGCCCATGTCGGTCCTTGCAATCGCGTTGAGTCGTGGCGAAGCGCGTTCACCGTGATCAGCGGGTTATACACGGCCCGGCGGCCGCTGCGAAGCACCCTCGCCACACTGGCACCCGAAAATCTTGGTACCCTTGAATGCACTTCCGTTTCCACCGCCCTCTCAGTGCCCCAGGTTTCAGTGCTTTCCTTGTCCGCTTCGATCGCGTCCGTGCCCGCTTCCGCCCCTTCTGCCGCGGCGCCTGCCGGCCCGCCCGGTTTCCGCAGACGGCTTCGCCCGTTCGGGCGGCTCTGGATGGGCGCCGTGGTCGTGGCCTTGCTGGTCTTGCTGACCGCTTGCGGCACCACCAAGGTTCAGCCCGGCTATTACCGGGTCCAGTCGGGCGACACGTTGACGCAGATCGCGCGCAAGCAGGGCACCAGCGTCAGCAACCTGGTGCGATGGAACAGTTTGTCGAACTCAAATTCCATCGAGGTCGGGCAGATGCTGCGGGTGGCGCCGCCTGGGGGGCAGGCCAGCACGTCCGCCTCCGGCAAGGCGCCGTCCAAAGCCGCCGCGTCGTCGCCGCGGACGTCCTCGTCGACGAAGCGGCGCACCGCGCCGCCGGGCGCGATCTCGCTGGTGTGGCCGGCCCAAGGCAAGGTCACGCGCGGCTATGACGGCGGCGGATCCAACGGCATCGTCATCTCGAATTCGTCCGGCACGCCGGTGGTGGCCGCGGCGGGCGGCACGGTGGCCTATTCGGGCAGTGGCCTGCGGGGTTATGGCCACCTTGTCATCATCAAGCACAACGCCAGCTTCCTCAGCATCTACGCCCACAACAGCAAGCTGCTGGTCAAGGAAGGCCAGAGCGTGAAGCAAGGGCAGAAGATCGCCGAAATGGGCAACAGCGACAGCAAGCAGGTCGGGCTGTATTTCGAATTGCGCTATGACGGCCAGGCGGTCGACCCGGCGGGGAACCTGCCGCCGAAGTAACCCGGCGGCAACGCGGCCTACGGCGTCGCGTCCTGCGTCAGGGTCGAGATGAACGTGGCGGTGCGCGGATCCGTGGGGCGCGAGAAGAGCGTCCGGGACTCGCCGGATTCCACGACGACGCCATCCAGCAGGAACACCACTTCGCGCGATACGCTGGCAGCCAGGCGCAGGTCGTGCGTGGCCATCAGCATGGTCATGCCCTCGGTGGCCAACTGGCGCAGCACGTCCACCACTTCGGCGGCCAGCCCGGGATCCAGCGCAGAGGTCGGTTCGTCGCAGAGCAGCACGCGGGGCGCGGGCGCCAGCGCGCGGGCAATCGCCACGCGTTGCTGCTGACCGCCCGACAGGTTGGCAGGCCAGGCGTCGGCCTTTTCTGCCATGCCGACCTTCTTCAGCAGTTCTTCGGCACGGGCGCGGGCGCGGTCCAGCGGCCACTTCTGCACCGTCAGCAACCCTTCCATCACATTGCCGATCACCGTCTGGTGCGGAAACAGCTGGAAGTTCTGGAACACCATGCCCGTCTGCTTGCGCACGCGCTGCACCTGATCGCGCGCCAACTTTTGGCCCGGTTCGAATTCAACGGTTTCGGGCCCGATGGAAAGCGTGCCGCGGTCGGGCACTTCCAGCAGATTCACGCAACGAAGCAGCGTGCTTTTGCCGCTGCCTGACGGGCCGATCAAGGCGGTGACGCTGCCTTCGGCAATGCTCACGTCCACCTGCTTGAGCACCAGGTTTCCGCCGAAGGATTTTTCGATTTTCTGCAGGCGGATCATCGGCTTTTCTCGGAGAACACGGCGTGCTGGCCAAAACGCCGTTCCAGGCGGACCTGCGCGGCGGACAGGACGGAACTGAACACCAGGTAGATCAGCGCGGCCTCGGTGTAGAGGATCAGCGGTTCATAGGTGACGGCCGCGATGCGTTGCGCGGCCTGGAAGATCTCGGGCACGGTCAGCACCGCCGCCAGCGACGTGTCCTTGACCAGCGCGATGAACGAATTCGACAGGGGCGGCACCGCCACGCGGGCCGCCTGCGGCAGGATGGTCCGGCGCAGCGCCTGGCCACGCGTCATGCTGAGCGAGTACGCCGCTTCCCACTGGCCCTTGGTGATGGATTCGATGGCGCCGCGGATGACTTCCGAGTTGTAGGCGCCTACGTTCAGCGTGAAGCCGATCAGCGCGGCGGGCAGCGGGTCCAGCACGATGCCCACGCTGGGCAGGCCGTAAAAGATCACGAACAACTGCACCAGCAGCGGCGTCCCGCGGATCAGCCACACATAGAAGCGCACCACCGCCACCAGCGGCGCCGGGCCGAACAGCCGGATCAGCGCCACCACGAACGCAAGCGCCAGCCCCAGCGCGAAAGACATCAGCGTGAGCGGCACCGTGAATACCAGCCCGGCGTGCAGCAGCGGCCAGAACGAGTCGGCCATCAACTGCACCCAGGCCGGCACGGTCCACGACCCGATTTGCGCCAGCAGCCAATCGGGCATGACGGCTTGCAGCCAGGAGGGTAGCGTCATGTGCGTGCCCGTCGCTTATTGCGCCGACAGGTCCGTGCCGAAGTATTTGACGGATATGGTCTTGTAGGTGCCGTCGGCCTTGATGTCGGCCAGCGCCTTGTTGATGGCGGCTTGCAGCTCGGGGTTGCCCTTGCGGATCAGCACGCCGGAATTGCTGAATTCAGCGGTCTTGTCGGTGGCGGCGATTTTCACCCGCGCGTTGGGTTTCTGCTTCTTGAAGTCCAGGAACGACAGGTTGTCGTTGACCGTGGCTTCCACGCGGCCCGAGGTCAGCAGGTCAATGGCTTCGTTGAAACCCTGCACGGCAATCACTTCTGCGCCGTGGCTTTGCGCCAGCTTGCCGAAATTGCTGGTCAGCGTATTGGCCGACTTCTTGCCCTTCAGGTCAGCAAATGATTTGATGGTGGTGTTGTCGTCGCGCACGATCAGCACCGCTGCCGAAGAGATATAGGCATCGGAAAAATCGTATTTGGCTTTGCGCGCGTCGGTGATCCCGACCTGGTTGATGACGGCATCGTACCGCTTGGCGTCCAGCCCAGCGATCAGGCCGTCCCACTTGCCTTCCACGAATTGAGCCTTCACGCCCAGGCGTTCGGCGATGGCGCGGCCAATGTCCACATCAAAACCGGTAAGCTGGCCTGATGCATCGTGGAAGGTGAAGGGCGCATACGTGCCTTCGGTGCCGATCTTGAACGTGCCGGCGGATTTGATCTGGTCCAGGCCGGACTGGGCGTGGGCAGCGGTCAGGGCGGCGGCCTGGATAAGGCCGGCGATGAACAGCGAGCGAAAGAGTTTCATGGCAATGCTCCACGGATGATCGGTGTCATTCTGGAGAGCTTGCGGGTGTGCAATGCCCTCCGGCTTAGCCGCACTCTAACAACGCGTCTATTTTTCCACAAAGCATAAGGAATAGTAAAAATATAGCGGCAAGTCATAAGGTTACGCACGCCCGGGGCGGTCCGCGCCGGGCGCACTCAATCGGCATGGCGAGGGAGAATGGTGTGGAACAGCAATGGAACAGGCGGGCGTTCATGATGGCGGCGGCGGGCGCGGCGGCGTTTGCCGGGGTGATGCCCGCGCAAGGCGGCAACGGCTTGCGGCTGACGCCGGGCGGGGGCAGCATTACCCAGGTATCGGGCCTGCGCGTGGGCCATTACACCGATACCCGGCGGCCGACCGGCTGCACGGTCATCATCGCCGAGGCCGGCGCCACGGGTGGGGTCGATGTGCGCGGCGCCGCGCCCGGCACCCGCGAGACCGATCTGCTCAATCCCATGAACATGGTGGACAAGGTGCATGCCATCGTGCTGTCGGGTGGCAGCGCGTTCGGCCTGGACGCCGCTACCGGCGTCATGCGCTACCTGGAAGAAAAGAAGATCGGCTTTGATGTGGGCGTGGCGCACGTGCCCATCGTGCCGGCCGCCATCCTGTTCGACCTGGGCGTGGGCGATGCGTCCATCCGGCCCGATGCGGCGGCGGGTTACCAGGCTTGCAAGGCAGCCGCCACCGACGCGCCGCAAGAGGGCAATGTCGGCGCCGGGGCCGGCGCAACGGTGGGTAAGCTGTATGGCGCCAAGCGCGCCATGAAGGGCGGCATCGGCAGCGCGTCGCTGACGGTGGCAGGCGTGACGGTCGGCGCGATCGTGGCCGTGAATGCGGTGGGCGACGTGCTGGACCCCGCCACCGGGCGAATCCTGGCCGGCGCGCGCACCGCCGACGGCAAGCATCTGCTGGACACGCGCGCCGCCATCCTGGCCGGCGACCTGCCCAACGCCATGCGCCCCGGTACCGCCACCACCATCGGCGTGGTCGCCACCGATGCCACCCTGACCAAGGCGCAGGCCCAGAAGATCGCCGGCATGGCCCACGACGGCCTGGCCCGCACCATCAACCCGATCCACACGATGATGGACGGCGACACGATCTTCGCGCTGGGCACCGGCACCCTGGGCAAACCGGGCAACGTGATGCTGCTGGGCGTCATGGCGGCGGAGGCCATGGCGATCGCGGTGCAGCGCGCCATCCTGGCGGCACGCGCGGTGGAAGGCTTTCCCGCCGCTGTCGATTTCATCGCCTGAAGGAATCGCGCCGCCCCGGCGACCCTCCTGACCTCAGGTTGTCACAGGAAGGGAACATCATGGCAGGCACCGGGGTTCCGGTGTCCTGACAGGGGGCTCATTATGTATAAGGGCGAACGATTCAACGGCGCGACCCATCTGGCTGGCCTGGCCCTGGCCGTGGGCGCGTCCGGATGGCTGATCACGCGTGCGGCCGAGCTGAAGGTGGATACGCGGCAGATCATCAGCTGCGCGGTGTTCGCGGCGTCGATGATCGCCGTCTACGCGTCATCGGTGCTGTATCACTGCACCCGCGGCCGCAACAAGGCGCGCTGGGCCAAGGCCGACCACTGCGCCATCTATCTGTTGATTGCCGGCACCTATACCCCGCTGGCGTTCGGGCCGATTGCCCACGGCTGGGGGGCGGCGATGGGCGTGGCGATCTGGCTGCTGGCCGCCGTCGGGATCAGCCGGGAATTGTGGTGGGCGCGCGGCGCGGCGCCCGCCTTGCCGCTGTATCTGGCGATGGGCTGGCTGGGGGTGATGTTCGCCGCCCCGATCGCGGGCGCCTTGTCATCCGCGGGGCTGGTCTGGCTGCTGGCGGGCGCGGCGGCCTATACGATCGGCACGCTGTTCTACGTCAACGACAAGCGCTGGCGCCACGCCCACGGCATCTGGCACCTGTTCGTGATGGGCGGATCGGCCTGCCATTTCGTCACGGTGTTCGGCTTTCTGCGCTACGGCACGCCCGCCTGAGCGTGGCGGGCAGGGCGTCACGCAAGAACGGTGTCATCGCCAACCGGCCAGCGGCAGCATGCCGCCCCGGTCTTTCACTTTCCGCATGACGATATGCGAACACAGGTCGCGTACCCCGGCGATCTTGCTCAGCTTGTCTTCCACGAATTGGGAAAACGCCGACAGGTTGCGGGTGCGCACCGTCAGGATGTAGTTTGAGGCCCCGGTCACGATGCTGGCTTCGGTGATCTCGTCGTGCGCGGCGATGCCGGCCAGGAAGGCTTCGTGCCAGCCAGGGCGGGACTGGTCCAACGACACATGGACGATGGCCTCGAGTTCAAACCCGAGTTTCTCGGCGTCCAGCACCGCGCGATACTGGCGGATCATCCCGCCTTCTTCCAGCGCCCGCACGCGGCGCAGGCAGGCCGACGGCGACAGCGCGACCTGTTCGGCCAGATCCTGATTGCTCAGTTGGCCGTTCTCTTGCAGGCGGTACAGGATGCGCTGATCAATCGCGTCTAGTTGCATGGTGCAATCCAATTCTAAAAATCCGGGTTCTATGCAATTTACTGCGGAATCTTAGGGTAAGCCACGCCCGGATTTGCAATATTTCGGCCCCGGCGCGCTGCTATCCTGTTCGACAGGATATTGCCCGAAGGAGCATTGCATGACTACGCGTGAAGACTGCGTCGCCGCAGACCGGAAAGACCCCCTGGCCGCCCTGAAAGCGCGTTTTGAATTGCCGCCCGGCGTGCTCTACATGGACGGCAATTCCCTGGGCGTGATGCCCAAGGCCGCCGCCGCCCGCGCCGCTGGCGTCATCACGCAGGAATGGGGCACCGGCTTGATCCGCAGCTGGAACACCGCCGGCTGGTTCGAATTGCCCGCCCGCCTGGGCGATAAGCTGGGCAGCCTGCTGGGCGCCCGCGAAGGCGAACTGGTCGTGACCGACACCACGTCGCTGAACATCTTCAAGGCGCTGGCCGCCGGGCTGCGCATCCAGCAGCAAAAGCAGCCGACGCGCCGCGTCATCCTGTCTGAACGCGATAACTTTCCGACCGATCTGTACATGATCCAGGGCATGATCGACCTGCTGCGGCAGGGGTACGAAATGCGCCTGATCGATGACGAGCTGCCGCTGGACAAGGCGCTGGACGATTCCGTCGCCGTGATGCTGCTGTCGCACGTGAACTACCGCAGCGGCCAGATGCACGACATGGCCGCCGTCACCGCCCTGGCGCATGAACGCGGCGCGCTGACCATCTGGGACCTGGCGCATGCCGCCGGCGCGGTGCCGGTGGACCTGAACGGCGCCAACGCCGATTTCGCCGTGGGCTGCACCTATAAGTACCTGAACGGCGGCCCGGGTTCGCCGGCCTTTATCTGGGTGGCGCCGCGCCACACGCAGGATTTCTGGCAGCCCCTGTCCGGCTGGTGGGGCCACACCCGCCCGTTCGACATGGCCGTGGCCTACGAACCCGCCGGCGGCATCCGCCGTTACCTGTGCGGCACGCAGCCCATCGTGTCGCTGTCGCTGGTGGAATGCGGCCTGGACGTGGCCCACGCTGCCGACATGGCCGACGTGCGCCGCAAGTCGCTGGCGCTGGGCGACCTGTTCATCGCGCTGGTCGAAGAACGCTGCGAAGGCCATCCGCTGACGCTCGTCACGCCCCGCCAGCACGCCGACCGCGGCAGCCATGTCAGTTTCCGCCACCCCAATGGCTACGAGGTGATGCAGGCTTTGATCGCGCGCGGCCTGATCGGCGACTATCGCGAACCCGAGGTGCTGCGCTTTGGCCTGACGCCGCTGTATTTCGGCTACGCCGACGTGTGGGACGCGGTGGATATCCTGAAAGACGTGCTGGACAGCCGCGCCTGGGACAAGCCTGAATTCAAGCAGCGGTCCGCCGTGACCTGAACGCCCTGACGCGTTGCCTTATCGCGCGGGCCGGATCGGCCCTACATCCAGAAAAAGAGCGCAGTACAAGGAGGAGACAATGCAAAAACAACAACAGGGCTTCGGCCAGATCACCCAGCGCGAACAAGGCTTGAAGCGGCGCCTGACCTCGGGCCAGATGAGCATGATCGCCATCGGCGGGGCCATCGGCACGGGCTTGTTCCTGGGCAGCAAGTTCGCCATCGGGTTTGCCGGGCCCAGCGTGATCATCAGCTACGCCATTGGCGGGGTGATCACGCTGCTGCTGATGGGCTGCCTGGCCGAAATGACGGTGGCGCATTCCACGTCCGGTTCCTTCGGCGCGTATGCCGAGCATTACGTGGGTCCGCTGGCGGGCTTTCTGGTGCGCTATGCGTACTGGTCGTGCGTGGTGCTGGCGGTGGGCACGGAAGTGACGGCGGTGGCCGAGTACATGAAGTTCTGGTTCCCCGGCGTGCCGGGTTGGCAGTGGGTATGCGTGTTTTCGGCGGCGCTGATCTTGATCAATGCGATGAGCGTCAAGGCCTTCGGCACCATTGAATACTGGTTCTCGACCATCAAGATCACGGCGATCGTGGCCTTCATCATCCTGGGCGCGTATGTGGTCTGGGGGAATCCGCAATACGGCACGGCGCTGTATACCTCGCACGGCGGCTTTTTTCCGAATGGCGTATGGGGCATGTGGGTCGCCGTGGTGATCTCGATCTTCAGCTACCTCAGCGTGGAGATGATCGCGGTGGCCGCTGGCGAAGCCGAGGACCCGGAACGCGCCGTCAAGAAGGCGTTCCGCGCCACCATCGTCCGGCTGGTCGTCTTCTACCTGCTGACGCTGGCGCTGATCCTGGCCATCGTGCCGTGGGACGAAGCCGGCAAGGGCGGCAGCCCGTTCGTGAAAGTGATGCAGGCGCTGCAGATTCCGGGCGCGGCAGGGGTAATCAATTTCATCGTATTGGTGGCGGCATTGTCCGCCATGAACAGCCAGCTCTACATCACGACGCGCATGATGTTCAGCCTGTCTCGCGCCGGGCACGCGCCATCCGCGTTCGGCCGGCTGACCCGCAGCGGCACGCCGCTGAACGCGCTGCTGCTGTCCACCAGCGGGATCGCCATCGCGGCCGTGTTGAACGCGCTGTACCCCGAGACCTCGTTCACGCTGATGATGGCGATTTCGATGTTCGGCGCGTTGTTCACCTGGATGATGATCTTCGTCACGCACTATTTCTTCCGCCGTCGTTGGGCGCGTGAAGGGGGCGCTGCGCTGTCGTTCCGGATGCCGGGCTTTCCGGCGTTGACGCTGCTGGGCGCAGTTGCGATGTTGGCCATTCTGGTGACCACGGCCTTCACCGGCGTGTTCAAGATGACGCTGGCCTTTGGCGTTCCCTTCCTGCTGATTCTGGCCGCGCTGTATTTCCTGCTGTTCAAGAAGCGCGGCGAAACGCTGCTGCTGCAGGCGCGCGACCAGCAAGGGTGACCCGGGCCGCCAACCGCGCCCGGATCATCGCCGGCGCTGCAGTCCGGGTTACCGCTTGGCCTGCCGCCCCGAACCGGACGCGCATTGCCGGATCGCCGCCAGCATGGCGCGGGCGCGGGCAGGCAGCGAACGCGACGCGTACACGGCGTGCATTTGCGGCGCGGCGCCCTGGGCCGAGGTCACGGTATACGCCGGACACACGCGCACCAGGGCGCCACGTTCGATTTCCGGCTGCGCGGCCCAGTCCGCCAGCCGCGCGATCCCCATGCCTTGCAAGACCATCGCCATCAAGCCGCTGCCGCTGCTGACCCGCACGGCGGGTTCGGCGTGCAGGCGCACAATGCGCTGGTCGTCCCGCAGGTGCCAATCCTTCAGCACGCGGGGGCCGGTGTGCATCACCAGGCGATGCGCTTTCAGGTCTTCGGGCTCGCGAGGTAGACCCCTGCGGCGCACGTAGTCCGGGCTGGCGCACAACAGCCGGTCGTAGGGCCACAAGTGCGCGCCCAGCAAGTCGCTGGAAGCCGGGAACCCGCCTCGGATCGCAAAGTCCAGGCCTTCGGCGATGGGGTCGACCCATTTGTCGGTGTACAGGATGTCCATGCTGACGCCGGGATGGGCGTCCGAGTACTGCCGCAGCACGGCGGGCAGCAGCGCCACGCCAAGCAGGTCGGGCGCTGAAAAGCGCACGCGCCCCTGCACGCCGCCCTGCGCGTCTTGAAGGTCGTCTCGCGCTTGCGCTTCCACGCGCAGTAGCTCGCGCGCCGACTGGAAATAGCTTTCGCCCTGCGGCGTCAGCACCACGCTGCTTTTGCTGCGCAACAGCAGCTGCGCGCCCACTTGGCGTTCCAGCGATTGCACGGCCCGGGTAACGGCGCTGGGCGAGGCGCCCAGCGAGCGGGCGGCCAGAACGAAACTCTGGCGTTCGGCCACGGCACAGAACACCTGGTATTCCCATAGCGCGCCTCGTTCCATGCGGATTCTCCATTGCGGTTATCGCAACATGATATTGCAACGCAGTGCCGGGCGCCCGGCCTAGACTGACGGCTTTCCCGCCTTATTTCTCTTCATCATGCCGCAGCCCTTCTATGTGGACCCGCTTTCCGGCGGACGCTATCCGATCACTGATGCGCGCTGGTGCTCCGACGCCCAGACGCCGCTGATGATTTCGCCGTTGCCGGGCATTTCGCGCGACGACATCGATACCCGCGACCGCTCCATCTGGCGCTATCGCGCCGCGTTGCCGCAGGACATTGCAACGCCGGTGTCGATGGGTGAGGGCGGCACGCCGATGGTCGAACGCGCTTGGGGCGGCCTGCGGCCGCATTTCAAACTGGAATGGTTCAACCCCACCTGCAGCTTCAAGGATCGGGGCGCGGCGGTCATGCTGTCGTGGCTGCGCCAGATCGGCATCCCGGCGGTGGCCGAGGACAGCTCGGGCAACGGCGGCGCGGCCATCGCTGCCTTCGGTGCGGCGGCGGGCATGGGCGTGACCATTTTCGCGCCGGCCTATACGTCCATCGCCAAAGTGGCGCAGATCCGCGCATTCGGCGCCGACGTGCGGCTTGTGGAAGGTCCGCGCGAGCATTCGCAGACCGAAGCCATCCGCGCTTCGCAAGACATCTTCTACGCCAGCCACAATTGGCAGCCGTTCTTTTTGCAGGGCACCAAATCGATCGCCTACGAGATGTGGGAAGACTTTGGTTTCCAGGCCCCCGATAACGTCGTGATCCCGGCGGGCGCGGGCAGCAACGTGCTGGGTTGCGCCATCGGCTTCGCCGAATTGCTGGCTGCGGGCCAGATCCGCCGCCTGCCCAGGCTGTTCGTGGCGCAGCCGTTGAATTGCTCGCCGGTGGACGCCAGCTTTCAAGCGGGGCAAGACGAGGCGGTGCCGCGCCAGGTGCTGCCCACCGTCGCTGAAGGCACGGCCATCAAGTATCCGGTGCGCTTGCGCGAGGTGTTGCAGGCGGTGCGGGCCAGTGGCGGACAGACCGTGGCGGTGCCGGAAGCGGACATCGTGGCGGCAGTGAAGCGCCTGGCGCTGTCCGGCCTGTACGCCGAACCCACCAGCGCGACGGCGGCGGCGGCCCTGGACGTACTGCAAGCGCGTGGCGCGATCCAGGCCAGCGAGCGCACGGTCGTGCTGCTGACCGGCACCGGCATCAAGTCCACGCAATTCATGACGGACCTGTATTCGACGGCGTCTTGAATGGGGCGCGGGCGTGTTCGGCATGCCGGCAAGCCCGCGCTGGCCTCAACTGGCTTGGGCCGCTGCGATGCGTTCGTCTGCCGGGTTCAAGGCAGGAGCGCGCGAGAACACGCGCAGACGGTGCCCGTCGGGATCCAGCGCAACGAAGGTGCGCCCGAAGTCCATGTCGGTGGGGGCTTGCAGGATGGGCAGGCCGCGCAGGCTCCATTCACGGTGGCGCTGGTTAACGACGTCGACATCGGCCACGGCGAAGGCCAGTTCGGACGCGCCGCCGCGGCCGGCCGCAGCCGGCTCCACCGTGTAGCGCGACCACAATCCCAGCTTCAGGCCGGAATCCAGCACGAAGAGGGCGAACGTGGGCGAATTCTCGACCGGTTCGCGTTGCAGCAGCGCACTGTAGAACGCGGCGCTGGCCTGGGGCTTTTCGACGTAGAAGAGGACGTAGTTGGTATCGGACATGAGGCGCTCCTGGTGGTTGATGCGCTCATGTTAGGCAGGGGTGCTGTCAGTTTTTGGCAGTAGTGTGCATCAGGCTTTTTTCGGTTCCTGGTGGATCGCGCGCCACTCTTTCAGCAAGGCGTGACGGCGCCGGGGATAGCGGTCGCCGGCAGTCAGCGCGGCGATGCGGTCGGTGCGGAAATGCCGGAAGTCCTGGCGCAGTTCACACCAGGCCATGACCAGCCGCACACTGTCGAAAAAGCCCAACGCGAAGGGCCAGATCACGCGGGCGGAATCCGATCCCTTGTCGTCGCGGTACTGGATCTCCAGTTTCCGCTCGTTGCGGATCGCCTGGCGGATCAGTGCCACGTCCACGCGGTCGATGACCGCGCTGGCGCTGGGAGCGACCAGCAACGGAATGGCGTCCAGCTCGTCGCGCAATTCTTGTGGCAGCACTGCGCCGATTTTGGCCAGGGCATTGCGGGCGGCCAGGCCCAGGCGTTCGTCGGAACGGCCGGCCACCCAGCGCGTGCCCAGCACCAAGGCTTCAATCTCTTCGGTGCTGAACATCAAGGGGGGCAGCATGAAGCCGGGGCGCAGCACGTACCCCACGCCGGGTTCGCCCTCGATCTCGGCGCCCTGGCATTGCAGCGTTGCGATATCGCGGTACAGCGTGCGCAGGCTGATGCCCATTTCGGCGGCCAGCCGGTGGCCGCTGACGGGAAGGCGGTGGCGGCGCAGCGTCTGGAGCAGCTCCAGCAGTCGTTCGGTGCGAGACATGGCGGGGGGAAGGAACCAGATGCGTAATGCTGCCACGAAATGGCAGCATTCGGTCGGCTATTCGGTCGGCTATTCAGTCGACCCTTCAGCCGCCGTGTCAGACCGTCGCGCGTCCGGTTCGCCCGCAGCGGATGGCGCTAGGAGCCGACCTTCTTGCCCGTCGCCACGTCGATCACCGAGCCGTCTTCCAGGCTGACGCGGTAGATCTCGCGCACGACGTTGCCGGCAAAGCCGATTTCAACGATGGAAACGTCTTTGAACGTGGTGTTGATGCCGTCGGGCAGCACGGCATTGAACTTGTCGGACTCTTGCTTCATGGCGTCCTGCAAGCGGGTGTCGTAGATCGCCATGCTGTAGACCAGCGTGGTGTGCGGGTTGTGGGCGCGAACCTCTTTGCCGTCCTGCATGATGTTGACGCCGCTGACGCCCATCGTCTTGACCAGGTTCTTGCCCGCGTCGCTCATCTTGGCGTAGACGGGGCCCGTCACGCGCGGCAGCGGGCCGTCGCGCAACGGGGCCAGCGCGGCGGTCGTGGCGGTGTTGTAGTGCATCATGTCTTCAAAGCCCTGGCCGCTTTTGACGACACCCAGATCCAGCCACCACGGATGGCCGGCGCCCTTGGCGGCTTCCGTCGGGTAGAAGGTCTTCAGCGTGACCTGCAGCGGGGCGGGCGGCTTGGGCAGCGCGCGCAGCATGCGGGCGGGGGTCTCGGGATCGGCGCTGTGGATGTGGACCACGGTGACGTGCGGCATGTTGGGCGTTTCGGCCTCGGTCTTCAGGCCCAGCGCCAGCAGGTCCTGCTTGAGCGTGCCGGTGATCTTGGCGTCCAGGACGGCGTTGACGTCCTGCGGCAGGCGGTACACCACGCCGTAGGTGGCCTTGTGGGCGCGGAACTCGGGCTTATCCAGGGCGCTGTTGTCGATGGGCGCGGCGGCCTGGGCGGCGAACGAGGTGGCGAACAGGCCGAGGGCGGCCAGGTGGAATGCACGTTTGATCATGGGGAATCCCTTGTCGTTGTTGACGTGACCCGCGAGAGTCATCCGCAGTGTGGCCACTGCGGATGTACGGGGTATTGCACCAGTCGAAAGAATCCCGATACCAGTCCCCACTTGGCCGATAGGTGGCGGCGGCGGCCGGTATCCGCGCGGAGCCGGCGGCTGGAGCCAGCGCTAGATCATGAAGACGATGGCCACGATGGCGATGCCCAGCACCAGATTCACGCCGACCCAGCGGCGGATGCCCGCCATGGCCTGGCCGCCTTTCGGCCAATCGCCCCCCGCGCCCGCGGCGGCCAGACGCTTGTAGAGCACAAAACGGATATGGCCGAAGATGGCCATCATCACGATGCCGCCCGATGCCATCAGCGTCCAGCCCAGCGGCATGAAAAACGCGCCGCCCGTGCGCGAGGCCTGGCTGGCCTCCTGGCCGATCATCGACATGCCCGTCAGCAGGATCAACACAATCGCCCACAGCACGGCATTCAGGAAGGGGCCCAGCACCGACGCCATCAGTTTCAGGCGCACCGGCGGTTCCAGTTGCGCGGCCGCCGGCCGCAGGAAACAGTGCGCGAACAGCATGCCGCCGACCCATAGGATCACGGCGATCACATGGATGAACTTCACGACGCTATAGAACATGGGGGCTGCCTGCAAGGGAAGGGCCGCGGAATGCCGCCCGGTCTGTCCCCATCATATCGCCGCAACATAATCTTGCGCGGACTTGACTGGAATCATGGTTTTGCATTTAGAATGAGATTGATTTCTATTTGTACATAGCGTTCTGGGAGCCCGTCGTGCCGAACCCTGTACTCGCTTCAGGCGACGCCGTTCAACTTTTGTACCGCACGCATCATGGATGGCTGCAGGGCTGGCTGCGGGCGAAACTGGGCAATACCTTTGATGCGGCCGACCTGGCCCAGGACACGTTCGTGCGGGTGCTGCGCCACCGCCACGAGCTGGACGCACTGCGCGAACCGCGCGCCTATCTGACCACGATCGCCAAGCGGCTGCTGCTGAACCATCACCGGCGCCGCTCGGTTGAAGACGCCTACCTGGAAGCGCTGGCGCTGATGCCGGAAGCGGTTGCGCCGTCGGCCGAACATCGCCTGATCATCCTGGAAACGCTGCAGGAGATCGATGAAATGCTGTCCGGGCTGTCCCGGCCCGCGCGCCAGGCGTTCCTGCTTGCGCAGCTGGAAGGGCTGAGCCACGGCGAAATTGCCGAACGGCTGAATGTGTCGCTACGGTCCGTCCACCGCTACATCACGCGCGGGTTCGAGCAGTGCATCATGGCGGTGGCGTGAGCGCGCCGGCTGGCGAGCTGCCCGCCGTCGAGCGCAATGTGGCGCGCGAGGCGGCGCGCTGGCTGCTGCGGCTGAGTTCGGGCCGCGCGACCGATGCGGACGTGCATGCCTGCGACCAGTGGCGCGCCAGCAAGGCCGAACATGAATACGCCTGGCAACGTGCGCAGCGCGTGAACCAGCGCTTTGGCCTGATCCCGGCGGCGCTCGGCATGGCGACCCTGAACCGGCCGCAATTGCAGCAGCGGCGCGCGGCGTTGAAGGCGCTGGTGGCCCTGGTGGTGGCGGGCCCCGCCGGGTGGGCCGCGTGGCGCGCAGACCCGCTGGACTGGACGGCGGACTATCGCAGCGGGCCAGGCCAGCGGCGCGACATCACGCTGGCAGACGGCTCCACCTTGCATCTGAACACGGCCAGCGCAGTGGATGTGGCGTTTGACGCCGCGACGCGCCTGGTGCGGCTGCGGTCGGGCGAGATCGCCGTGCATGCGGTGGCGGATGCTTCGCCCGCGTCGCGGCCGTTCGTGGTCCGCACGAGCCTGGGCGATATCGAGGCGATGCCGTCGCGCTTTTGCGTGCGCCAGGACGGCGGGCAATGCCAGATCAGTGTGCAGGAGGGGCAGGTCCGCGTCAGCGGCGGCGCGCATTCCGGCCGCATGCTTAGCCTTGCCGCAGGCCAGCAAGGCCGGCTGACCCAGGACGGCGTGTCCGCGCCGTCGGCCGCCGATCCCCATGCCAGCGACTGGATGCGCGGGGTGCTGTACGCCAACCAATTGCGGCTGGACGCGTTCGCCTCCGAACTGGGGCGGTACCGCTCGGGCGTGCTGCGCTGCGATCCGGCCATCGCGCATCTGCGTATCTCTGGCGCCTTCCAGTTGAACGACACGGACGCCGTACTGGCTGCCTTGCCGGCGACGCTGCCGGTGCAGGTTCGCTACCGCACGGCCTACTGGGTGACGATCGGGCCCCGGGAAGGGGCCGCGTGATTTTCGGCCGTTACAAAATAGTGACGCCCAAGCTGTCCGATTCGCGATTCACGAGGGTCATGGTCTGTATAGGCAAACGAATGCCGATACCCGTTGGATCGAAAGGACGACCATGGCTTATCTTCCCGCCGGCCGCGCAAGCGGCTCCCGAAACGCTCCGGACGCGCAGGTCCGGTTGACCCGCCTGACTTGCGCCGTACATGCAGCCTTGGCCTTCGCCGCCATCGCCGGTGCCATGTTGCCGATAGCCACCGTGCAAGCGCAGGCCTCCGCGCAGGCGTCGGGGCAAGCCGCCGCGCGCAGCTACCGCATCCCGGCCGGCCCCCTTGCCGAGGCATTGCCGCGTTTCGCCGACCGCGCGGGCGTGACGGTGCTGTTCGACGCCGCGCTGGTGGGGCAACGCCGTTCCGGCGGACTGGAGGGCACGTATTCCGTGCGTGATGGCTTCGAGCGGCTGCTGGCCGGCAGCGGGCTGGCGGTGAACGAGCGCAGCGCCGGGGTCTTCGTGTTGCTGGCGGCGCCGCAACCCGGCGTGACGCTGCTGACTCCGGTGCAGGTGGAAGGCGAGAGGGCCGTCGTGACGCCCGCCTGGGAAACCAGCACCGACCGCAAGAAGATGGACGATCTTCAGATCAAGAATTGGAGCGATCTGGGCAAGCGCGCCGAAGCAGGGGTGAACTTCAACCGGACGACAAACAGCATCAACATCCGCGGCCTGGATCAGGACCGCGTGCTGACCCGCGTGGACGGCATCCGCTTGCCGTGGCTGGACGACGGCGCGCGCGGCGTGAAGGGCGGCCTGGAGGCCGTGGACTTCAACAGCCTGTCGCGGCTGGACATCGTGCGCGGCGCCGACGCGACCGGCGGCGGCTCGGGCGCGCTGTCCGCCACCGCCGACCTGTACACGCTGGAACCGTCCGACCTGCTGACCGGCGGCAAGACCTTCGGCGCGCTGGCCAAGACCGACTACGATTCGGCCGACGCCAGTTGGGGCGCCAACGCCGCGCTGGCGGGCCAGATCCACAGCAACACGTTCTGGCTGGTGCAAGCCGGCGTGCGCAACGGGCACGACGTGGACAACCGTGGTGATGTCGGCGGCTACGGCCCCAAGCGCAGCCAGCCCAGCCCCGAAGACTATGACCAACAGAGCTTCCTGATGAAGCTTCAGCAGCGCGTCGAAGGCGGACACCGGTTCGGCCTGACGGGCGAATATTTCAAGCGCCGCGCCGACATCGACAACATGTACGACCAAGGCGCGGGCACCAGCTACCTGTACGGCGAAAACAGCACCAAGAAGGAAACCGAGCGCGAGCGCGTGTCGTTCGATTATTCCTATAAGGCGCCCGGCGAAGGCAGCCTGATCGATACCGCCACTGCGGTCGTCTATTGGCAGCGGATGCGGCTGGACAACTCCCTGGACGGCGTGCGCAGTGTGGATTCGCGCGCCGGCATCATCCCGGGCGATCCGTTCCGCTACGGCTTTCCCAGCGGCCCCTACGGTCGCAGCAACTCCATCCAGCAGACGCTGTTCGGCGTGAACGGCGAACTTACCAAACGGCTGGGCGGCGCCTCGATGTCGCAGCTGTGGACGGTGGGCGGCGAGTGGTATGGCAACAAGACCGAGCAGAACTCCAGCGGGTACGACAATTGCCCCGTGTTGCGCCCGGGCCTGCCTGCGCTGTTCGGTCCGCGTTCGTGCGACATGCTGCACACCAACCAGGCCGACGTGCCGCAATCCAAGGGCAACCAGTGGGCCCTGTGGGTGCAAGACGAATTCAGCTTCGCCGACGGCCGCTATACCGTCATGCCCGCGCTGCGCTACGACCACTATGAACAGAAGCCGCAGTCCAGCGCCAGCTACGAAAGCAATCCCAACGCAGGCGCCTTGCCGCCGTCCAACAGCGGCAGCCGCTTCTCGCCCAAACTGCTGGGCACGTGGAAAGCGGCCGAGCAACTGAGCCTGTACGCCCAGTACGCCTACGGTTTCAAGGCGCCCAGCGCCAGCCAGCTCTACACCAACTACGGTGGCCCCGGAACCTATCTGCGCGTGGGCAATCCCTATCTGAAGCCCGAAACCAGCAAGGGTTGGGAATTGGGCGCCAAGATGGGCAGCGACGACCTGGGCGGTGCGGTATCGTTGTTTGATAATCGTTATCAGAACTTCATCGATGCCAATCAGCCGTTGAACTCGAGCTCGCCGCAGTGGCAGCCGGGTTGGACGGGGCAGTATCCGCTGGGCATCACGGGCAACGTCAACCGTGCGAAGGTCCGCATCTACGGCGCGGAAGCCAGCGCGCATTGGAAGTTCGCGCCGGGCTGGCGCACCTGGGGGTCGGTGGCATGGACCGTGGGCAAGGATGAAGGCACCGGGCAGCATCTGAATTCGGTGGCGCCGTTGAAGGCCATCGTCGGTGTGGGCTACGGTCGCGACGTGTGGGGGGTGGACGCCCTGTTGACCACCGCGCTCAAGCGCGACAAGGTCGAATACCCCGATGGCCCGCCGGCGGCAGCCAATGCCGACTTCCAGGCGCCGGGTTATGGCGTGGTGGATCTGATGGGCTATTGGCGCCCGGCGGCGGTGAAGGGGCTGCAAGTGCAGGCTGGCGTGTTCAACCTGTTCGACAAGAAATACTGGGAGGCCATCAACGTGCCGACCGCGGGGACCCAGGCGCTGCCGCGCACGGTGGATTGGTATACGGAACCGGGCCGCAGCGTGCGCGTGTCGTTGACGTACCAGTATTGATTTCGCGCCACCGCCGGCCGCATGCGGGGCTGGCGGTGGTTTTTCAAGAATGCTCTGCTCTGGCCGGAGGGCCTACGATGACGAACCAAGATTTCAACTCCCGCGCGCAAGCGCTGCGCATCCGCAACGATGAATTGGCGGCCGCGCAACCTGGATTGCGCGCTCGCAACCTTGCCCAGGCGCTGGGCGTCTCCGAAGCGGAATGGGTTGCTGCCGGTTGTGGCGGCGTGAAGGCGACCGCGCTGCACGGCACGCCCCAAGCCATCTTCCGCGAACTCGGCACGCTGGGCGAAGTGATGGCATTGACACGCAACGACTGGTGTGTGCACGAACGCCACGGCGCCTACCTGGACATCCAGGCCGATGGTCCGGTGGGCCTGGTGTTGGGGCCGGACATCGACCTGCGCGTGTTCTTCACCGCCTGGAAGTCGGCCTGGGCGGTCGAGCAGGACGGCCGCCACAGCCTGCAGTTCTTCGACGGCGCCGGCGTGGCCGTGCACAAGGTCTATCGCACCGATGCCACGGACGCCGCCGCCTACGCGGCGCTGGTCGCGACATTCGCGGGCGAACCGCAATGGCCGGAAACCACCGCCTATGCCCCCGCCACCGATGCCCAGCAGGTCGAAGACGCGGCAGGCTGGCGCGAGGCCTGGCTGGCCATGAAGGACACGCATGAATTCTTCCCGCTGCTGCGCAAGTTCAAGGTGACGCGCCTGGCCGCGCTGGCCGCGGCGGGTGAAGACCTGGCGCAGCCCGTGCCGGCGGAATCCGTCGAACGCATGCTGCAATCGGCGGCGGAATCGGGCCTGTCGATCATGTGCTTCGTGGGCAACCGCGGCATGATCCAGATCCATAGCGGCCCCGTGCAGCAGCTGCGCCGCACCGGCCCCTGGTACAACGTGCTGGACCCGAAGTTCAACCTGCACCTGGACACCACCGCCATCGCGTCGGCCTGGGTCGTGAACAAGCCCACGTCCGATGGCTGGGTGACGTCGCTGGAGGTGTATGCGGCCAATGGCGACCTGATCGTGCAGTTCTTCGGCGAACGCAAACCGGGCAAGCCCGAGCTGACCGGCTGGCGCGAATTGATGATCAGCTTGTGCGGCGCGCCCTTGGCCGCCTAAGGATCCGTTGATGAAAAAGTGGCTGGCAATTGCATTGGGCTGGGTCATGGCGGCGGGCGTGCATGCCGCCGAACCCAGCCGCGTCGTGACGCTGGGCGGCAGCGTGACGGAAATCGTCTACGGCCTGGGGCAGGGCGGCCGGCTGGTGGGCGACGACCTGTCCAGCCTGTATCCCGAGGCGGCCACCAAACTGCCGCGCGTGGGCTATTACCGCGCCGTGCCGGTGGAGGGCGTGCTGTCGCTGAAACCCGACCTGGTGCTGGCGTCGGAGCAGGCGGGGCCGCCGGACGCGCTCAAACGCCTGCAGGGCGTGGGCGTGCGGGTCGTGACGGTGTCGGACGCGCCCTCGGTGGATTCACTGAAGGCGCGTATCCGCGGCGTGGCCGACGCGTTGGGCGTGGCGCCGGCCGGCGAACGCATGGTGGACGAGGTCACGCGGGAACTGGCCCGCGCCGAAGCCTTGCCCGCCACGCGCGCCCGGGCGTTGCTGCTTATCAACCGGACCGGGTCGCCACAAGGCGCGGGCCGCGACACGGCCGCCAACGAAGTCATGCATCTGGCGGGGCTGGTCAACGTGCTGCACGATCAGCAAGGCTACAAACCCCTGTCGGCCGAAGCCGTCGGCGCGCTGGCGCCCGACCTGATCGTGGTGACGCAGGCCTCGCTGGATGCGGGCGGCGGCATGGAGGCCTTCCTGCGCCTGCCGGGCATTGCCTCCACGCAGGCCGCAGCCAAGCGGCGGGTGGTGGTGATGGACGACCTGCTGATCCTGGGCATGGGGCCGCGTCTGCCGCTGGCGCTGACTGAACTGAAAAAGGAGGTCGCGGATGTCATGGCGCGTTAGCGCGCCATTGGCATTGGGCCTTTTGACCGCGGCGTTGGTGCTGGCGGCGCTGGCGGCCACCGCCAATGGCGCGGTGGCCATTCCGCTGCGCGAACTGCCTTCCTTGCTATGGGGGGCGGCCACGCCGGAAAACGCCCTGTGGCGCAATGTGCTGATCGACATCCGCCTGCCCCGCGTGCTGTTCGCGATGGTGACGGGGGCGGGCTTGGCGATATCGGGCGCGGCCATGCAGGCGCTGTTCAGGAACCCGCTGGCCGAACCCGGCCTGATCGGTATTTCGGCGGGCGGCGCGCTGGGGGCCGTTGCCGCCATCGTGCTGTTTTCGGGCGGGTTCTGGGTCACGGCGCCGTCGGCGTTCATCGGCAGCCTGCTGGCGACGCTGTGCGCCTATGCGGTCGGCCGCCGGGTGCCGGGCGTGGCGGGCCTGCTGCTGGCCGGCGTGGCCATCACCGCGATGGCGTTCAGTCTGATTGGCGTGCTGACGTTCATCGCCACCGACGCGCAACTGCGCGATCTGACCTTTTGGAACATGGGTAGCCTGGGCGGGGCCAATTGGGCGTTGCTGGCTTTCCTGGGCCCCTGGGTCCTGCTCGTCAGCGTCTGGCTGGTCAGCCAATGGCGCGTCATGAACGCCTTGCTGCTGGGTGAACGCGAGGCCCAGCATCTGGGTTATGCGCTGAAACGCGTGCGGGCCAAGCTGGTGCTGGCCAGCGCGCTGATCGTCGGGCCGCTGGTCGCCGCCACGGGCACCATCGTGTTCGTCGGGCTGGTGGTGCCGCACCTGGTACGCATGACCCTGGGCGCCAACCACCGCTGGCTGCTGCCCGCCACCGTCATCGCGGGCGCGTTGGCGCTGGTGTTGGCGGACTGGGCGGCCCGCACGGTGGTCGTGCCGGCAGAATTGCCGATTGGCCTGGTGACGGGGCTGGTGGGCGGGCCCTTCTTCCTGTGGCTGCTGGCGCGCGGAAGGAGAATTGGATGACCCTTGCCGCACGAAACCTGACGCTGTCCCGCGGGGGCGCGCGCATCCTGACCGAGGTGTCGCTGGACGTCCGGCCGGGCGAAGTCGTGGGCCTGCTGGGCGCCAACGGCGCGGGCAAGTCGACCCTGCTGGGCGCGTTGGCGGCCGAGCTGACCCCCGATTCGGGCCAGGCGTGCCTGGACGGCACCGCGCTTGCCGCGTTGCCGCATCGGCAGCAGGCGCGCCGCCGCGCCGTGTTGCCGCAAAAACCCGGATTGACCTTCGATCTGGATGTGCGTGAAGTCGTCGCCATGGGGGCCTATCCGTTTCCCGAATTGCCGCCCGGCCAGGTGGACGCCTGGGTGACGCAGGCGCTGGAGCTGGCCGACGTGGCGCATCTGGACGGGCGCCGCTATCCCGAACTCTCCGGCGGCGAACAGCAGCGCGTGCAATTCGCGCGGGTGCTGGTGCAATGCCATGCGGCGCGAGCCCCGGGCGAAGCGCGCTACCTGCTGCTGGACGAGCCTACGGCCAGCCTGGACCCGAAGCATCAGGCCGACCTGCTGCGCCGCGCCTGGGAACTGGCGCATGCCGGCAATACGGGCGTACTGGTGATCCTGCACGACATGAATCTGGCGGCGCGCTGGTGTGACCGCCTGCTGCTGCTTAGTGGTGGCCGAGGCATCGCGGTGGGCACGCCCGGCCAGGTGCTGACGCCGGCCAACCTGTATCTGGCCTACGGCATCGACGCCCAGGTGATTGCGCACCCGCTTCAGCCCGGGCGGCTGCTGGTGCTGACGGCTTGAGCACGACACGGGCCGCGCGGGGTCGGTAAAATAGCGAATACCTAGGTATTCGCCCATTTCACCCATTACTCAACAGGACCCGTGTCATGCCTACTTTTGACGTCGTCTCCGAAGTCGACAAACACGAACTCACCAACGCCATCGACCAGGCGAACCGCGAACTTTCCACCCGTTTCGACTTCAAGGGCACCGATGCCAAGTTCGAACTGGAGGGCTTCGTCGTGACCCAGGTTGCCTCCAGCGCATTCCAGTTGAAGCAGATGCTCGACATCCTGCGTGGCCGCCTGTCCGCCCGCGGCATCGACGTGCGTTGCCTGGATGTGGCCGACCCCTTGGAAAACCTGGGCGGCGCGCGCCAGAAGGTGACCATCAAGCAGGGCATCGAGCAGCCGGTGGCCAAGAAGCTGATCGCCGCCATCAAGAACGCCAAGCTGAAGGTGGAATCCCAGATCAACGGCGACAAGCTGCGCATCACCGGAAAAAAACGTGACGACCTTCAAACGGCCATCGCGCTACTGAAGAAGACCGACGTCGACCTGCCCCTGCAGTTCGAGAACTTTCGCGATTGATGCCGCCGGCTCATGGGTCATTCCACGGAGCTGCAACTCGTTGTTGAACTCGCGCGCGCCGGCGGCATGTCGGCCGCCGCGCGGGAACTGGATGTCACGCCGGCCGCCGTCAGCAAGCGGCTGGCGCAAATCGAAGCGCGCCTGGGCGTGCGCCTGTTCAACCGCAGCACGCGGCGCCTGAGCCTCACGGCCGAAGGCGAGGTCTACCTGGAAAGCGCCCGCCGTATCCTGGGCGAGATCGAAGACCTGGATACGCTGATCGCCAGCCGCCAGGCCAGCCCCCGCGGCCTATTGAAAGTCAACGCGCCGCTGGGCTTCGGCCGCAGCTACATCGCGCCCGCCATCGCGGAATTCGCCGCAAAATACCCCGACGTATCGCTGCAGCTGCAGCTGACGGACAGCCCCGCCGACTTCGTGCAGGATGCGTTCGACGTCGCCGTGCGCTTCGGCGACCTGCCCGACACCCGCCTGATTGCCCGCAAGATCGCGCCCAACCGGCGCCTGGTCTGCGCGTCTCCCGCTTACCTGAAAGCGCACGGCACCCCGGCCATCCCGCACGACCTGACGCGGCACCAGTGCATCGTGTTGCGGCAGAACGAGGCCACCTACGGATTGTGGCGGTTCACCAAGGGCCGCCGCAGCGAAACCGTGAAGGTGCGCGGCAATCTCAGCAGTAACGACGGCGAAGTGACGCTGACGTGGGGCCTGGCCGGCCTGGGCATCCTGCAACGCGCGGAATGGGACCTGGCCCGCTATCTGCGCAGCGGCCGGCTGGTGCGCGTGTTGGAAGACTACGCCTTGCCCCAAGCGGACATCTACGCGGTGTTTCCGGAACGGCATCACCTGTCGGCCAAGGTCCGCGTGTTCGTGGATTTCCTGGTGGGTTATTTCCAGAAGGGATCGGAAAATAGCTGGTGACGCACGCAACGGCGTGCAAGCCGCAAGGGCGGCTGCCCGTGCCGGCAGATCAGGCGGCAGCCCGTTTCGCGCCGCGCAGCGATGACGGATTGACGCCGAACTGCTTGCGGAACGCGGCCGTGAAATGGCTGGCATTGCTGTAACCGAGATCCGCCGCGACGTGCGCCACCGATAAGCGGCCACGCAGCAACAGCGCCTGTGCCTGGCGCATGCGTTCGGACTGGAAATAGGTATACACACTGCATCCGTATTGGCGGCGGAACGCCCGCACCAATGTCGGCACGCTCACGCCCGCGTCATCGGCCAGCGCGGCCAGGCTGGGCGCCCGGCTCAGATCGGCCAGAAGATGTTCGTGCACGCGCGCCATCCGCTGTTGGGCGCTGGCCGACAGGCCGGTCAAGGGCCGCGAGCATGATTCCAGGAACAGACTCACCAGCATCAATGCCTGGGCTTGCATCCAAAGCCCGTGACGGCTTGCCGAGCCTTTGCCGGAAAGGGTCTGCGCCAACAGATGCGCCGTGCTTTGCAGTTCGGCGCCGCCATGGCCGTGCAGGAAGCAGGCGGACGAGGCCAGCCCGCTCGCCAGGCTGCCGTCCACATCGTGGGTCCAGCGCTTGAGGACATCCGGCCGGACCATGACGGTCACGTTGTCCAGCCGGCCTTCCTGGCAGTAATGCCCGCGCCGTCCGGGGCCGTAGCTGATGCTGCCCATGCCTTCGCTTACGGCGAATTCCCGGCCGCCTTCCCAACGCTCGAAGTGGCAGGCGGCGCGGCCGTTCATGCGGCTGTTGAAGCTGAAGTGGACGTAATCGCTGTCGTCCTGCAAGGGAATGTCCAGCGTTTCGTTGAAGGCGCTGCGCCAATAGACCAGTTGCGCGCCTTCCTGCAGCGGCACGCGGGTGATGTGGCAGATGCTGCCGGGGCCAAGACGCAACACCGACGTGTCGGTGACAACGCGGGACAGCGGGATCATGCCGGAACTCATGGCGGTTCGCACCAGATAAGGTGATCCGATCGGGGGAGTTGATCCGATTCGGGTGGAAACACAAATGGAAATCATTATCATCCATTTGTGTTGACCCTGCAAATACGGCCCGGCCAGCCGTATCCGACCCGAATCCCCCGATCATCCTGAAAGGCCCCCAATGCGATTCCCTGCCTTGCCGGCGCTCTCCCTGCCCACGCTGGCGCTGTCTATTGTCCTGCCCGTCCACGCCCAGCCGGTTGGCGAGGCGGCGGCCTTGCCCGCCATCACCGTGCATGCGCGCGGCACCGGCGAGACCGATAAAGACCTGCCGTACACCGTCAATGTCATGGACGGCGTCACGCTTGAAGAGCGCCGCATGCTCAATGTGGAGCAGGTGCTGCGGGCCACGCCTGGCGTGAACGTCAATTCCTCCGGCGGCGCCAACGTATCCACGATTTATATCCGTGGCGTCGGCGCGCTCTATCCCATGAGCATGGACGACAGCTCGGTGGCGTTGAACGTCGACGGCAGCCCCCTCTCGACGCGCCACATCTCCATCGGAACGCTGGACGTCGATCAGATCGAGGTGCTGAAAGGGCCGCAAGGCACGCTGTTCGGCGGCATGGGCGAGGCCGGCGCCGTCAACCTGACCACGCGCCGCCCCACCCGTGAGTGGGAAGGCTACGCCCGCGCCGAGTATGGCCAAGAGCGCCAGTTCCTGACCGAGGCGGCTGTCGGCGGTCCGCTGACCGACAAGCTTGCGGGCCGCTTCGCGATACGCGCGGGCGGCTCCGACCACTGGATCGAAAACGCCCGCAACGACCGGCCGCTTTCCAAGCCGCGCGACGTGGCCTTTCGGGGCAGCCTGCTTTTGGACATCACCGCGCGCACCAGCGCGTTGGTCTCGGCCGAACGCCATCAGATCCGGCACCTGGGCGAGCAACTGGTGTTGATGCCCTACGGCCGGCCCCCGACGGTGGATATGGACCCGTCGTTGCTGGACGACGCGAAGAAAACCGTCGAACGCTACACCCTTCAGGCCGATCATCGTTTCGACGGCGCCAAGCTGACGGCGACATCCGCCTACACCGATAGCTACAACATCGGCCCCGTGGTCTACGACCGCCGTCTGCAAACCGCCATGGGGCGCGGTTCCAGCGAGTTCTGGAACGTCGACGAAGCCCGTGAACATCTGTTCACCCAGGATCTACGCCTGGCCTCGCTGCCTGGCGCCGACGTCTTCTGGGTGACGGGATTGTCGTATTCCCACGCCACGCGCTCCTACGACACGCCGCGCAATACCTACGGCGAGGCCAGCGCCAAGTACCGCGATTTCGACACGGACCGGTATGGCGTCTATGGAGAAATGACCTATCCCATCGCCGAGCAGTGGAAGCTGACCACAGGGCTGCGTCAGTCATGGGTGAAGAAGACATATGCCGGCGAGTACCACGGCGGGGGCAGCGTCCAGACAGACCACCGCAAGCTCGACGACAGTTTCACCACCGGCCGCATCGCGCTTGCGTATGCGCTCACGTCCGAAACGACGGTGTATGGCAGTTATGGCCGCGGCTACAACCCGGCCGGCTTCAACGACTATGCCGCGCAGCCGGCGGACAGCGCGCCGTATAAAGCCGCCGAAACCAACTCCTATGAACTCGGCTTCAAGTTTCTGAGCGCCGACGGACGCTACGGCTTGAATGGGTCCGTCTATTTGAACCAGGTGCGCAACAACCACTTGCTGTCGTATGACTCGGCAACGTATGTCGTCAGCGCGCTCAACGCCGACACGCGCAGCAAGGGGGCGGAGCTTCAGGGCAACGTCCGGCTCGACAACGGCCTGGGCTTCACGGCGGGCTTGAGCTACATCGACGCCAAGATCATGACAACCGTGTCAGGCATTGGCGATGGCGACGTGCAAGCCGGCAACCGCGTGCCGGACGTCTCGCGCTGGAGCGGCACGCTGGGCGTTACGTACCGCCGCGCCATGCCCGCCTTCATGGGGCTGTCGGCGCCGGTGCTGAATGCCCGGCTGGACTACCAGTATGTCGGCAAGCGCGCCGCCGACCCGCAGAACCACTTTGATCTGGACGACTACCACTTGCTGAATGCCCGCTTGGGGCTGGCCAACGGGCGCGCCGAATACTACGTCTGGGGCAGCAATCTGTTGAACCAGCAGTATGACCTTTATGGGTATTTCGCGCCGCCCAGCGTGGCCTATGGCGTACCCGCCCGCGGCCGCACGCTGGGCGTCGGCGTGTCGTACACCTTCTGACCCTGGAGCCGCATCGTGCACCCCCAACGCGCCTGGCGCCTGCTGGCAAGCCTTTACAGCACCCAGTTCCTGGGTCTGATGTTCTTCGTCGTCGCCATGGCGGCCATCCTGCGCGACCGCGGCGCCAGCCTCGATACCATTGGCCTCGTGTATCTGCTGGGCATGGTGTGGCCGCTGAAGGCGCTGTGGGCGCCCTTGATTGACCGCTATGCCATCGGACGGCAGGGCCACTATCGCGGCTGGCTGCTCTTCACCCAAGGCGGCATGGTGTTATGCCTGGCGCTGATCGGACTGCTGGACTTGCAGGCCGACTTTGCGCTGATCTATCTGCTGTGCCTGGCGACGTCGCTGCTGTCCGCGACACAGGATATCGCCGTTGATGGCCTGGCCTGCCGCCTGCTCACCGCTGCGGATCGCGGGTTTGGAAATGGGCTGCAGATCGGCGGCGGGCTGGTGGGCAACCTGGTCGGCGGCGGGGCAATGTTGATGCTGTATCCGACCTTCGGATGGACCGGCTGCTGCCTGACGCTGGCGGCCCTGACCGCCTTGTCGTGGCTGCAATTGCTGCGCTACCGGGAACCCGCATGGCCGCGGCCGGCGCGGCCTGCCGGCTACTCCCGCCTTATCGGATTCTGGCGCGCGCCGGGGCGCCTGCGTCTGCTGCTGTTGCTGCTGATCTATCCGGCCGGCAGCGCATTGGCCTATTCGATCGTCATGCCGTCCCTGATCGATGCCGGATGGGGCTTGGAAAGCGTCGGCCTGGTCGTCAATGTGCTGGGGTCGCTGGCGGGTGTGGCCGGCGCGCTGGCCTATGGCCGCCTGTTGCGGCGCTACTCGCGGCGCCGCGCCATGGTCGTGGCCGCGCTGCTGCAACTGCTGGGCATCTGCGGCCTGGCGCTGCCTGCGATGGGGTGGGCGTCCGCCGCCATGGCGGGGGCGGCGGTCGTGGCCTACTTCCTGCTCTATAACCCGGCCGCGACCGTGCTGGCGACATTGATGATGGATCAGTCGTCTGCGGCAAGCCCGTCGACCGATTACACCCTGCAGGTCAGTCTGAGCCAGTGCTTCGTGATGCTGCTGACGTCGGCGGGTGCGATGCTGGCCGCGCGCATCGGCTATGGCGGGGTTGTGGCGGCGGCCGTCGTGCTGGCATTGCTGGCGGCCGCCGCCAGCTTGCGTTGGACGCCTCGGAGCGCCGCATGAACAAGCCGTGGCAGATACTGCGCCCGGTACGCGGCCGCATACGGCGGGCCATGGCCTTGGCCGTGATCGGCGTACTGTCCAGCATGGCGGCGCTGGCCAGCCTGGCATTGGCGGTCCAGGCCCTGACGCTTGCGCCCGGCGTATTCCCTTGGCGCCAGTTCGCCGGTGCGCTTCTGTTCACCGTGCTTGCCTACGCGTTGCGCTTGCAGGCGTTCAATCAGTCGCATTACGCGGCCTTTCGCCTGGAGGTCATCCTGCGCACGAACCTGGTCGCGCATATTGCGCGCCTCTCGTTTGGCGAGACGCAAGCGCTGGGAAGCAGCGCGCTTGCAAAGGTGGTGCATGACGATGTCCAGGCGCTGCATACTTTCGTGGCGGACAGCACGCCGCTCTATGCCCGGGCATACGCCATGCCGGCTGCCAGCGCCGTATTGCTGTTCGCGCTGGATTGGCGCCTGGCGCTGGCCTGCGTCGGCGTGTTGGCGGCAGGGGCATGCGTGCTGTCTCGGGCCATGCGCGGGCGCGACACGATGACGCGCCGCTATCACGAGGCGCGCGAGCAGGTTAGCGCGGCCGTGGTCGAATACGTCCAGGCCATGCCGGTCGTCCGCACCTTCGATACCGGTCAGACCACGTTCGGCCGCTACCACCAAGCGTTGGAGCGTTATCTGGCCATGTTGACGCACTGGTATCGCCAAGCCAGTTTTCCCGCGCGCTTTTCCATTGCGCTGCTGGGGCCGTTGCCCACGCTGGGTCTTCTGCTCTGGATCGGGGCCTGGTTGATCTCGCAGGGGCAACTGACATTTCCGGTATGGCTGGCCGCATTGCTGTTCGGGATGGGGATGGCCGAGGCCATGTTCCCGATGATGTCGCTGGCCCACATGATCGACCGGGCCAAACTCAGCGTCACCCGGATCCAGCAGGTGATGGACATCGCCCCTTTGCCGCCGGCGCTCGCGCCGGACAAGCGTCCCGCGGACAGCTCGGTCAGGTGCAACGGCGTGACGTTTTCCTACGACGGCAAGCGGGCGCTTGATGACCTTACCTTCACCGCCCAGGCCGGGCAGATCACGGCCCTGGTGGGGCCATCCGGCGCGGGCAAGAGCACCGTGGCGCGCCTTATTGCGCGCTTCTGGGATGTCGATGCCGGCAGCGTGACCATCGGCGGCGTCGACGTGCGCGACATGGCACGCGACGTGCTGTTCGAACACGTCGCTTTTGTTTTTCAGGATGCCTTCCTGTTCTCCGGCAGTGTTGCGGAAAACATCGCCATGGGTCGGCCCGATGCTGCCCGCGTGGATATCGAGGCCGCCGCAACCGCCGCGCAAGCCCATGACTTCATCGCGGCGCTGCCCGAGGGGTACGACACCGTATTGCGCGAAGGGGGCAAGAACCTCTCGGGCGGCCAGCGCCAGCGCCTGACGATCGCCCGCGCCATCCTCATGAACCGGCCGATTCTTGTACTGGACGAAGCCACCTCCGCGACCGATCCCGAGAACGAGCGTGCCGTCGGCGCCGCGCTGGCCAGGTTGATGCGCGGCAAGACCGTCATCATGGTCGCGCATCGCCTGAACGCCGTCCGCCACGCCGACCAGATCCTGGTCCTGGACCACGGCCGTCTGGCCGAGCGCGGCACGCACGAGGGATTGATCGCCGCGGGCGGCCTCTATGCCCGTCTGTGGAGCAACCACGAACGCGCCCGCCTCTGGACCTTGGGAGAACACCAGCCATGAGTCACCACCCGGCCACGTGGCCCGAAACCTATCGCCGCCTGATGCGCAGCGCCGGCCCGCAGGCTGGACGCCTGCGCGCAAGCCTTGCGCGACTGCTGGCGGCCGCGATGCTGCAAGGCATGGCGCTTGCCTGCATCGCGCCGCTTTTCGTCGCCGTCGCCCACGGCGCGCCATGGCGCACGCTGGCAAGCTGGCTCACGGCCTTTTCGCTGTTGGCGTTGGGCGCAACGGCTGTGCGTTGGCGCGCTCAAGGGTTCGATTACCAAGGCCATATGGCGGCCGCTTCGCATGACCTGCGTATCCGTCTGGGGCAGCAGCTCCGGCGTATGCCGCTGGAGGCCTTGCAGGCCCACCGCACGGGCGACATCGCCGCCAAGCTGCTTGGCGGCGTCGATGAACAGATGAACTACGTGTTGACGGTGGTGAACCTCATCCTGGGGGCAGTGGTGACGCCCGCGGTGACGGCCTTGGCGCTGTTGGCGCTGGATTGGCGCATTGGCGTGGCGCTACTGCTGGTGTTTCCCGCGATCCTTCCGCTTTACCGCTGGCGCCGGCCGGCGATGGACCAGGGCATGAAAGCGGCGGGACTGGCGAACGAAGCCCTGAGCGCCGAACTGCTGGAATATATGCAGGGCGTTCCGGTCTGCATGGCGACCGGGCGCGCCGGCGTCGAAAACCAGCGCTTGCGCCATCGCTTCGAAGCGGTGGAGCGCGTGCAGCGCGACGCCCACCGCCGTGGGGCCAAACCCGATCTGATGATTGCCAGCGTGATCGAACTGGGCCTGCTCGGTATTCTGGCCTGCGGGGCGTTCTGGGTGGCCCAAGGTAGCCTGGACGCCGCGTTGTTGGCGGCCGTGCTGGTACTGGTGGTGCGCTTTGCCGAGCCGATGGCGACCTTCGTGTCGTTCACCGCCATTTTCGCGCTGATCGAAGCCGCGCTCGCGCGCGTCGAGGCAGTGCTGTCGGTTGCGCCGCTGCCGCAATGGCCGGTTGCCGGCGATGCGCCGCGTGACGCCGCTATCCGCGTCGAGGGCATGACTTTCCACTATGCGGGTACCAAGACGCCCGCCTTGCGTGGTATCGACCTGCGTTTGCCGGCGCGCGGCCTGACCGCGCTGGTGGGCCCTTCTGGCTCCGGCAAGACGACGCTCACGCGCTTGCTCATGCGGCACGCCGATCCCCAGGCTGGCGCCATCATGATCGGCGGCGTCGACCTGCGCCGAATGCCGCCTGCAGAAATCAACGGTCTCGTGTCCACGGTGTTCCAGGACGTGCATCTTTTCGACGATACGGTGCTTGCCAACATCGGCATGGCCCGGCCCCAGGCCAGCGACGCCGAAATCCGCCAGGCCGCGCGTGCCGCGCATTGCCTGGACTTCGTCGAACGTCTTCCGCAAGGTTGGCAGACCCGTCTGGGCGAAGCGGGCAGCCGGCTGTCGGGCGGCGAACGCCAACGCTTGTCCATTGCGCGCGCCATCCTGAAGGACGCGCCCATCGTCATCCTGGACGAGCCCACCGCCGCGCTGGACACCGAAAGCGAACTGGCCGTGCAGGCGGCCATCGATGCGCTGGTGCGGGAACGCAGCGTCATCGTCATCGCCCACCGCCTCTCGACCATCGTCGCCGCCGACCGTATCCTGGTCTTTGAGGACGGTCGCATCACGCAGTCGGGCAAGCACGCCGATCTGCTGCGGGTACAGGGCCGCTATCGCGCCATGTGGATGGCGCAGGAGGCCGTTCTAAGTGAATTTCCGATTCGCGCGCCTCAATTCGATACCACGGCCGACCAGCACAGCAGATAGAGCGCCGCGCCCGCGATCCAGGGCCATCCCGTCCAGGTCGCAGCGGACGCGGCATGGATCGCCGTGAAACCCAAGGGGCCGATGATCGACGCCGCGCTGCCTAGCGCCGCCAGCGATCCTTGAAGCCGCCCTTGATGCGCCTCATCCACCCGCCGGGACAACGTGGCCTGCAACGCCGGCATGCCGATGCCGCCGCTCGCAAGCAGGATCATGATGGCAAACGCCATCCATCCTTGCGTCGCGAAGGCGAGCAGAACGTATCCGGCGCCGTCGGCCAGCATCCCGGCAATGAGCGCGCGCTTCTCGCCTAGCCAGGCGATGGCGGGGCCGGTGACCAGCGCCTGGGCAAGCGCGTGCAGGACGCCGAACGTGGCAAGCGACACGCCGGTCATGGCGGCGTTCCAATGAAACCGGTCTTCGCCGAAGATGACCCAGAGCGCGGCAGGCACCTGGCCGACGAGTTGCATCACGAAGAAGACGGACATCAACGCAGCGACGACGGTCATGCCCTGAGCCCATCGGAATGAGGCAAGCGGATTGAATGCCGTCAATGCGATGGGTCCGCGTTCGCCCTTGTGTGATTCCGGCAACAGGAAGGCCCCTGCCAGGAAGTTAAGGCCGTTCAACACCGCCGCGGCCCAGAACGGCGCATGCGGCGACATCCCCCCGACGAGTCCGCCGATGGCGGGGCCCGCGATCATGCCAATGCCGAAGCAGGCGTTCATGAAGCCAAAGTGACGGGCGCGCGCGTCGCCCTCCGTGACATCGGCGATATAAGCGCCAGCCACCGCGCTTGTCGCCCCGGTGACGCCGGCGACGACACGTCCGATGTACAGGACCCAGAGAACAGGGGCGGTCGCCATGATCGCGTAGTCGACGGCCGCGCCAGCCAGAGAGACAAGCAGGACGGGGCGCCGTCCGAATCGGTCGGACAGCGCGCCGAGGATCGGTGCGCAGACAAACTGCATCAGCGCGTACAGCGCCAGCAGGACGCCATAGTGCGTGGCGACATCGCCTGCCGCGGCCAGTTCGCGCAGCAAGCCGGGCACCACGGGCATGACCAGGCCCAAGCCGGCAGCGTCAAGCGCAACCGTACTAAACAGGACGCCAAGGGCGGGATTGGATTTCACGGGTGGGGCTTCGGGACGCCGCCGCTGCCAGTTGCGGCGGAGATCCACAAAATTTATCAGTGATAGATAACTAGACAAATAATTTATCGGTGATAAATTGTCAAGCATGACAAAACTGCAACCGAACGCGGTAATCCGCGCCGCGCTGGACCTGCTGAACGACGTCGGCATGGACGGCCTGACGACGCGCAAGTTGGCGGAGCGATTGGGCGTGCAGCAACCTGCGCTCTATTGGCACTTCAAAAACAAGCGCGTCTTGCTGGACCGGCTGGCTCAAGCCATGTTGGTCGAGCGTCACACGTATCCCTTGCCTCGGCCCGGCGACGATTGGCGCGCGTTCCTTATCGGCAATGCCCACAGCTTCAGGCAGGCATTGCTGGCCTATCGCGATGGCGCGCGCATTCATGCCGGTACGCGGCCGAGCGAACCGCAGTTCGAGACGGTGGAAACACAGCTTCGCTTCTTGTGTGAAGAAGGATTCACGCCGGGCGACGCCGCCCAGGCACTGCTGACGGTTAGCCACTACACCGTCGGCGCGGTGATTGAACAGCAGTCCGACGAAGCCGGTGTGGATGAACGCCCCTCGCCATCAGCCACCGCTGCTGCCGCCACGCCATTCCTGACAGCGGCCATGCGCGACATCGATAGCGCCGGTCCGGACGCCGCCTTTGAGTTCGGCCTGGGAGTCATCATCGACGGGCTGAAGGAAAAGCGCAGGCGATAAACGGCGTCGGGCCGGGTGACCGAAGTAGTTGTCCCCGTGCCAAAGAATATCTACGGCGCCACCAAGTTGGCGGCCGAGACGCTGTGCGAACGCTTCGCGCGCAAACACGTATTCCTCGCAGCCGCTACGCCGTCCACAGATGCTGCGCCGCATATGCGCGCCACGGCCGCCATTGCTCGGAGCGGGCCAATAACTGCGCGGGGGTGATGTCGCGCGATTCCAGCTTTTCCAACGCGCGGATCAAGCCGATGTCCGCCGACGGGAACGCGTCCGGTTCGCGCAACTGGCGCAGGGCGATGTATTGCGCCGTCCATTCGCCCACGCCGCGGATCTGGCGCAGGCGCGCCACGGCTTCTTCCAGTCCGGCGGCCGCATCGAACAGGTGCTTGTCGGCGACGGCGGCGGCGCCCACGGCCGACAACGTCGCGGCGCGGCTGCGGGGCATGCCTAGCGAAGCGAGTTCGGCGCCAGCAACGACGGCCGGCTCGGGAAAGACATGGGTCAACGTGCCTTCCGGCCGCGTCATGGGCGCGCCGTGCGCCGCCACCAGTTTTCCGGCCAGGCGGATGGCGGCGACCACGGTGATCTGCTGGCCCAGGACGGCGCGCATCGCGAGTTCAAAGCCGTCCCAGGCGCCGGGGACGCGCAGCCCGGGCCTGGCCTGGATCAGCGACGTCATGACGGGGTCTTCCGCGAATTGGGCGGCGATGGCGACGGGGTCGCTGGCCAGGTCGAATACGCGGCGTACCCGCGCGATGATCGCCGGCAGCGCTTGCAAATGGGGGAAACGCACGATGACCTGCAAGGCGTTGCCGGTGCCGGGGCGCACGGTGACGGTACCCTGATGGCCATCCAGGCTGACGGTGCGCGCGTAGCTGTCTTCCGTGACGTGTTCGATCCCCGGGATGGCGCGCAGCCGCAGAAAGGCCAGCATGGCATCCCAGTCATAGGGCGGGCGGTAGCGCAGCAGCAGCTTGATCTCGCCGTGTTGGCCGGCGGAAACGTCGGGTTTTTCGGAGCGGCGCAGTTCGCCCGGGGCACGGCCGAACAGGTCCAGGAAAATCTCGTTGAAGCGGCGGATGCTGCCAAAGCCCGAGGCAAAGGCGATTTCCGCCATGGGCAGGCGGGTTTCGTGAATCAACTGTTTGGCGAGCAACACGCGGCGCGTCTGCGCCACCGCGACGGGCGATGCGCCCAGATATTGGCGGAATTGGCGGCGTAGCTGACGTTCGCCCACGCCCAGGCGTTGCGCCAGCGAATCCACGCCGTCTTCGTCCAGGGCGCCCAGTTCGATCAACTGCAACGCGCGCGCCACGCCGTCGGGCAGTTCATGCCCGGGCCCCAATTCCGGTGCGGTCTCTGGCCGGCACCGCAGGCAAGGGTGGAATCCCGCTTCTTGCGCGGCGGCCGCCGTGGAAAAGAACGTGACGTTCTTCGACAACGGCGTGCGTGCCGGACAGACGGGGCGGCAATAGATGCCGGTCGTCTTGACGGCCGTGAAGAAGCGGCCGTCGTAACGGGCGTCGCGCACCTGGATGGCGCTGTAGCAGGCGTCGTGGTTCAGTTCCATGCAGCGATACTAACGCCGCGCCGGGGCCGGGATCTAGCGGTTTTCGGACACGGTTGTGAGGCGCACACTGATGTCCGAAAACCGCCAGCCGAGGGGGCGGACTGTATTTATATTGGCCCCATCGAGACTTCACCAGGAGCCGGCCATGCCGATCCACACATTCTCTTTGGAGCGCGCCACCACGCCACTGGGCCAGATGCTGGTGCTGACGGATTCGCAACAGTGCCTGCGCGCGGTTGATTGGGAAGACTATGAAACGCGCATGCACACGCTGCTGCGCCGACAGTACGGCAAAGACGCCGTGCAGGTGCGGGATGCGGCCGGGCCGTCGGCGGCGCGCCGGGCGCTTGAGGCGTACTTCGATGGCGACGTGGCGGCGATCAATGGCCTTCCCGTGGCGTTGGGCGGCACGGATTTCCAGCGGCAGGTCTGGCAGGCGTTGCGCGGCATCGCGGGCGGGCAGACCGTCAGTTACGGCGTCCTGGCCGGCCGCATCGAACGGCCATCGGCGGTGCGCGCGGTGGGGCTGGCCAACGGCGCCAACCCGGTCGGCATCGTGATCCCCTGCCACCGGGTGATCGGCGCCAACGCATCGCTGACCGGCTACGGCGGCGGGCTGCACCGCAAGCGCTGGCTGCTGGAACACGAGGCCAGGCATTCGGCGCACTGACCGCCACTTTCAACTCCAGGTTAAAGATGTTGTGAATTCAGGCGCCGTTCGCGGCGCCTGCGCTCGGTAAAGTGCCCACAGACCCTTATCAGCAAGGAGCCTGTCGGCCCATGAAGACGTATCGCATCGCAACCATCCCCGGCGACGGCATCGGCAAGGAAGTCATTCCCGCCGGCCAGCGCATTCTGCAGACGCTGGCCAGTCAAAATGGCTTGCGCTTCGAGTTCCAGGATTTCGACTGGGGCGGCGACTACTACCGCAAGCATGGCGTGATGATGCCGGCCGACGGGCTGGAGGCGCTGGGCGACAAGGACGCGATCCTGTTCGGGTCGGCGGGGGATCCCGACATTGCCGACCACATCACCCTGTGGGGCCTGCGCCTGAAGATCTGCCAGGGCTTCGACCAGTACGCCAACGTGCGGCCCACGCGGATCTTGCCCGGCATCGATGCGCCGCTTAAACGCTGCACGCCCGAACAGTTGAACTGGGTGATCGTGCGGGAAAACTCGGAAGGCGAGTATTCCGGCGTGGGGGGGCGCGTGCACCAGGGGCATCCCATCGAAGCCGCCACCGATGTGTCCATCATGACGCGCGCGGGTGTCGAACGCATTCTGCGCTTTGCGTTCAAGCTGGCGCAGTCGCGTCCGCGCAAGCTGCTGACGGTGGTGACCAAATCGAATGCGCAACGCCACGCGATGGTGATGTGGGACGAGATCGCGCTGCAGGTCAGCCGCGAATTCCCGGACGTGACGTGGGACAAGGAACTGGTGGATGCGGCCACCGCGCGCATGGTCAACCGCCCGGCATCGCTGGACACCATCGTGGCCACCAACCTGCACGCCGACATCCTCAGCGATCTGGCTGCGGCGCTGGCAGGCAGCCTGGGCATTGCGCCGACCGGCAATATCGATCCCGAACGCCGCTATCCATCCATGTTCGAGCCCATCCACGGGTCGGCCTTCGACATCATGGGCAAGGGGTTGGCGAACCCGGTGGGCACGTTCTGGTCGGTCGTCATGCTGCTTGAGCACCTGGGCGAAAACGCCGCCGCCGCCCGCTTGATGCAAGCCATCGAAAGCGTGACCGCGAATCCGGCTTTGCATACCCGCGACCTGGGCGGCGCCGCCACGACGGAGCAGGTGACGGCGGCGGTCTGCGCGCAACTGGAGGCGGGCGGGCAAGCGCGGGCGGCGTAGACGGGCATTACCCGGAGACCAGACCCCAGGCATAAGACCCGGGGCGGTGTCCGGCGACACAACAAGAAGCGAAGTCCATTCGTATCCCAAGGAGACAAGCATGTCCAAGCAAGCCTTATGCGCGCGCGCCCTGGCGTTCGCGTGCCTGTTGAGCCTGCCGCTGGCGGGCGGCATCGCGAAGGCGCAGCCGTATCCCGCGCGGCCGGTGAACCTGGTGGTGCCATTCCCGGCTGGCGGCACGACCGACGTGCTGGCCCGCGCGCTGGGACAGGAACTGGCCAAGCGCCTGGGCCAGCCGGTAGTCGTGGAAAACAAGCCGGGCGCGGGGTCTACCCTGGGCGCGGATTACGTGGCCAAGGCTGCGCCCGACGGCTACACGTTACTGATGGGCGCGGTGCACCACACCATCGCCACCAGCGTCTACAAGAGCCTGCACTATGACTTTCAGAAGGACTTCGCGCCCGTGACGACGGTGGCGCTGGTGCCCAACGTGCTGGTCGTCAACCCCAAGCTGGATGCGAAGAACGTGCAGGGGCTGTTGACGCTGGCGCGGGCCGCGCCGGGCAAGCTGACCTATGGGTCCAATGGCATGGGCACGGGGCAGCACCTGATCGGCGCGCAGTTCGAACGCGCAGGCCACGTGCAGTTATTGCATGTGCCGTACAAGGGCAGTGGCCCGCTGACGACGGATCTGCTGGGCGGCCAGATCGATATGTCGTTCGACACCATCACGCCCGTGCTGGCGCACATCCAGAGCGGCAAGCTGCGCGCGCTGGCCGTAACCACCAATCAGCGGTCGGCGGCGCTGCCCGACGTGCCCACGATGGAAGAGGCGGGGTTGAAGCCCTTCAACATGGGGACGTGGTTCGGCGTCCTGGCGCCGGCCGCCGTCCCGAAGGACATCGTGACGAAGCTGAACGCCGACATGGTTGCGATCATCAAATCGCCGGACTTTTCGCGGCGCATGGCGGAGATCGGCGCGGTGCCCATCGGCGACACGCCAGAGCAAATGCGGGCCCGGATCGGGACCGACACCGAAAACTACGCCAAGCTGGTCAAGGACGCAAAAGTCGCGATTAACTGAGGTGGCCGGCTAGGCGCGGCCGGCTAGGCGCGGATCCAGCCCCGGGCGATGGGCAGGGCCAGCAGTTTGCGGTAGACGTCCTGCGTGGTCCGCGTCAGCGGGGCGCCGGCGCGGCTCCAGACCGGCGCGGCCACGCCCGCCGCGATGGGCGCCAGGATCAAGCCGCCCGCAATGTCCAGTGGGAAATGCACGCCCAGGTACACGCGGGACGTGCCGACCACGGCGGCGGCCAGCAGGGTCGTCCAGCCCCATCCCGCCCAGCGCCGGTCAAAGAGCAGCGCCCACGCGAAAGTGGCGATGATGATGGTGTGGTTGCTGGGGAACGACGACGTTGCCTTGTGCGGGAAGAACGCCTGTCCCAGGCCAATCGTGAAGGGCCGCGGATGCGGCCACAGCGCGCCGCACAGATAGCTGGCGAACAGCGCGACGGCGATGCTCGCCAGCACCTTCAGCGCCAGGCTGCGTTGCGCCTCGCCGCCCCACAGCCACAGCGCGGCAAGCGCCACCGGCACCAGCAGGATCAGCGGGTTGGCCACCAGCATGGCCGCGTGAATGCGCCAGGCCGGGGTGGACGGATCGGCGTTGATCAGAAGAAAAAGGGACTGGTTGAGACTTTCCAGGAAACTCATGACACGTCATCGCAGCGTAATAATCGATAGCCGCGATGGTAATGAGCGATCCCGTCAATCCGCTTCCAAAATGCGCCGTCCGCGCCCGCTTTTACTTCTGGATGCGTTTGCCGTCCGCATTGACGACGAGCTCGCCGTCTTCCTTCGTGAACGCGCCCTGTTGGGGCGTCGGAAGGATGTCCAGGACCAGTTCGCTGGGGCGGCACAGGCGTGCGCCCAACGGCGTGGACACGAAGGGCCGGTTCAGCAGGATGGGGTGCTGCTCAATGGCGTCCAGCAGCGCGTCGTCGGACAGCGAGGTATCGTCCAGGCCCAGCTCCAGGTAGGGCGTGCCCTTTTCGCGCAGCGCGTCTCGCACGCTGACGCCGGCCTGTTTGAACAAGGCTTTCAGCGTGGCGCGGGACGGCGGTGTTTCCACGTACAACACCACGTTCGGCTCGATGCCGGCATTGCGGATCATGGCCAGCGTATTGCGGGACGTGCCGCACTTGGGGTTGTGATAAATGGTGACGTCGGACATGGTGACTCCTTGATGCGGTAGTTCGTCTGCAAGAGGGTGAGCATAGTGCATCCGCTGCGCGCGATCAGGCGCGCAGCTTCTTGCCCAGCCGACGCCAGCCGATGACCACGCCGGTCAGGCTCAGCGCGGCGCCGCCCAGGCTCAGGAAAATCAGCACCGCGTCCCATAGCGGGCGGCGTGACAGCAGGCCCGTCCAGTCCCAGCTATGCAAAAAGGCGAACAACCAGCGGCTGACGCGGTTGCTGCGGTCTTGCCGGCCCTGGATCAGGCCGGTGCGCGGGTCCAGATATATCCAGGTGGCTTGCGGGTTGTCGTAGACCAGCCGCCACATGGGCAGGGGCTTTTCGATGTGGCCAAGCATGGCGTGTTCATCGCGCGCGTAGTAGTAAAGGTCATAGGCGCGCAACACCTGCACCGTGCGCAGCGCCGCGCCGGGCACCAACCGCGTGGCCGCCTGCCGCAGATCCGTTTCGGTGAAGGCATGCGGTGTTGCCTGCGTGGCGGATAGCACCTGGGGCGCGCTGGCAGGGCCACGCGCCAGCACCACGTCCTGCCCGGCGGCGCGCGTCCAGCTCAGTTCGCGCGGTGCGGCGGGCAAGGCGGCGATCAGCGTCTTTGGCGGCGCCAGGGGGGCCGTGCTGGCCGCGCCTGCATACGCCGCCCCGTCCAGCGGCGCGGCCGTGCTGGTGAAGAGCTTCCAGGGGTTCATCGACATCAGCCCGCTGAAGATCCATGTCAGGGTGACGGCGGCGAACAGCAGGCCGCTAAGGTGGTGCCAGCGCATCATGCGTTCACGGTAGGGCGAGCGGCTGCCGCTGGCGTAGGGCCGCGAAAAGCGCCAGCGCAGGATTCCCACGAGGGTGCCCGTCAGGGCCACCGCGACGCCCGCGACGGACAGCCACACCACGATGTCGTGCCACCAGGGGTCCAGCGCATTGCCGCGGAATGGATACAGCCAGTGGATCCACGCGCCCGCATAGTTCCACAGGCGCTCGCTGCGCGTGGCGTCCAACACCACCGCGCCGGTCGCCGACGAGATATAGAGCCGCGTCCGGTCGGGGTCGTCCATGTCGACGCGGTGCAGCGGGCGGTGAGGTTTGAGCGCGCCAGAATGCGTGTACACGTCTTCCTGGATGACGCCGCGGTAATGCGCGGCGTATCGGCCGCCGAACCAGGCGCTGGCGGTGGCCTGCGCGACGGCGGCGTCGGCGGGCGGCAGCACGGCGCCCGTGACGGCATCCACGATGCTGGGCGCCTCGCGCGGGCCGTTGGGCACGGCATAGACCGGCGCGCCGCCGCGCGTGGCGGCCAGGCTCAGGCCCGATGCGCCGCTGGCGCTGGCGCCAACCGCCGCCAACGCCTGTTCGGGCGTGATGGCGACCGTGGCGATCATGGCGGCGTCCAGGGGCGCCAGGTGCGACAGGCGTTCCTGTGGCGTCACCTTGGGATAGCCCACGTACATCATCACCACGCCGCTTACGAACCACATGGCGAAGAACAGGCATAGCACGACGCCCGCCCAGCGGTGGATCAGGTAGAGCCAGCGCTTGGCGCGGGCGGTCAGCGGCGGGCCGGCAGGATGGCGCGGTGAAGGGGGCGAAGGGGATGGCGTGGCGTTCATGGCATGTCCTTTTTCGCGGGTCAGAATCGCGCCTGCAGCGTCAGCTCCACCGAGCGCGGCGCGCCCAGGTAGAACATTGTCGGCGTCGCGTTGGCGGCATAGACCTTGTCGGTCAGGTTGCGCACGCGTGCCGTCACATTCAGCCGGGGGCTGATCCGATGCGACAGTGCGGCGTCGAACACCGTGTAGGACGGCGCCCAGACCGTGTTGGCCGCGTCCGCGTAGGCGCGGCCCACATGGCGCGCGGCCAGGCTGGCGTTCCAGTCCGGCACGAAGGCGTAGTCCAGCCACACGTTGGCGATGCGGCGGGGCGTGTTGGTGGGCACGTTGCCATTGCGCGATACCGCGACGCCGCCAACGGATTGGGAAAAGTCGTCGTACTTCGGGTCCACGAACGCCACGTTGCCTTGCACGGACAGCTTGGACGTCAACTGCAGTCCGGCGGCCAATTCAATGCCGCGCGCCGACTGCGCGCCAACGGGAACGCTGACCCCGGGGTTGTCCGGGTCGGACGTGGCCATGTTCTTGCGCTTGATCTCGTAGACCGACACCGTGGCCGAACCGCGACCGTCCCAGAAGTCGAACTTGCCGCCCACTTCGGTCTGCGTGCCGGTGGTGAGCTTGTCGTTGTTCAACACGTCCGCGAACGAGGCGGTGGCCAGCAGGCCGGATGGCGGATCCGCCGCCGTGGCGTATTGCGCATACAGCGAGGCCTCCGGGGTGATCTCCCAGTTCACGCCCAGGCGTCCCGTCACGGGCGAATAGCGCCGGGATGCGCTGGCGGGCGACGCCGCCGTGACGGCGCGGCGGTTGGTCAGGTCCAGGTCGATGAAGTCCTTGCGCAAGGCCGATACGATCGCCACGCCGGGCAGCACCTCGGTGCGGTTCTCCAACGTCAGCGCAATCGTGCGAATGCGGTTGTCGCGGTCGGCGGCGCGGCCGCGCGCCATGCCGGGGATGTCGTAGAAGTCGCCGGGCGAAAAGTCGTACGGGTCCACGGCGTCCACCTGGGCGGGCCGGCTGGTGGGATAGCGCGTGACCTTGTTCTGACTGATGTCCGCGCCGAACGACCAATCGCTGGGCAGGCCGCCAAGCGTCGACCGCAGCACGCCTTCCACGCGGTTGCCCAGCATGCTTTGCTCGTGGCGCTGCAACAGCGCGCCGGACCGCAGCACCAGGCTGTTGCCGGCGTTGAAGCGGTAGTTCTCCAGATTGCGGAAATCGCGTTCGGCGCGGTAGTAGTACAGCGTGTTCTTGAACGTCAGCGCCGGCCCGGCGCGCCATTCGGTCAGGGACCGGGCCCACAGCACCGATTGCTCGTACAGGCCGTCGTTGACGTTGTAGTTCTTGAACCGCGTGCCATCCAGGATGCGGCCGGCGCCCTGCACCACGCCGCCTGTGCCGGTTTTCAGCGGCGTGCCCCAGTAGGGGCGGTCCACCTGCTCGCGCTGGTACTCGAAGGCGAAGGTCTGGGTCACGTCGTCGCCCAGATCGGACAGCAGCGAGACCGCGATCTGACTTGCTCGGGACGCGTTGCCGTCGACCCAGCCATGGCTGGCGCCGGTGTTGGCGTCGATGCGCAGGTAGTGCCCACGGCCCCCGGGCGCGCCGGCCAGTTGCTGGTTCAACCCCGCCGACCCTTGACGGCTGCCGAACGAACCCAGCCGGAATTGACCGTCGTAGAAGGTGTCGCGCTGCGGCAGCTTGGTCACGTAGTTGATCGCGCCGCCCACCGCGCCCGCGCCGAACAGGAAAGTCGAGGGGCCGCCGATGGCCTCGACGCGGTCGTAGATCCAGCTGTCCACCGGGCGCGCGGCCACGGCGTCGTATTGCACCGAGATGCCGTTGAATAACTGCGTCACCTGGCCGCCGGAAAAGCCCCGGTAGCTGACCGCCCCGGCGTTGCCGGGGGGCGATGCGTTGTCCACGCCGGGGATGCCACGCGCGATGTCTTGCGTATTCAGCGAGCCGCGGGCGTCGATCTGTTCGCGTGAGATCACCGTGATGCTGGCGGGTGTTTCACGCAGGGTCAGCCCCAGGCGGCTGCCCGTGCCGTCGCGGGCGTCCAGGTTGATCGGGCCGTTGGGGGCGGGTTCCGGCTGCCCGGCGCCGTAGACGGTGGTGGGCGCCAGCGTTTCCACGGCGGGTTCGGTGGTCAGGGCCTGGGCGGAGGCGCTGGCAAGCGCGCCCAGCAGCAGGGTGTAGCGGGTGGTTTTCTTCATGTCTGGAACCAGAGGGCGGCCCGTGCGCCCGGTACCCCGCCGGTAGCAGGCAGGGCAGGCGGGATCGCAAGGCCGTTCGCAGGGATCTGGATGACGGCACGCGACCTGGCGCGTAAAGCGCGAACGTAACGTGCCGACGGCGAAGGCGGGCAGGCGCGGACAGGTTCCGCCGTCAGGCGGCAGTGCTGCGCCGACTTAGTTCGCGGGCGGTGCGCGCGGCTGGGCCGCGCTCCAGGCATGAAGGGGATTGGCCGCCAGGAAGAACAGCGGCGGGTAGGTGATGGCGCGGCCGATGGGGGCGGGCAGCACCGGCACGGGCGCGGGCAAGATGCCTACGCCGGCCTGCGGGTTGCGGCAAAGCGGACAGTGGTGGCCATCGCCATGGGCGTCGGCCTGGCTGCCGTCGCTGCCATCGCGCGGCACTTCCAGCGTCAGGCCGGACTGCGTGTCGCCGTCGCTGACGCAGTAATCGACGCTGATGCGAAGCGTGTGGTGACCGCCTGGGGACAGGCTCAGGGCATGTGCAAGCGACGGCGCCAACGACGCCCACAGAATCGCGGCAAGCGCGATCCACAGGGTGGGGCGGGTCAGGAATGAAGCGAAGCACATGGAGCCGGATTATATCGGAGCAGATCGGCCATCCGCACGCGATATCCCGGCCTGCCTGCGGCATTTCGCCGCAGTTTCACACCGACAGGTGCCGACGCACGTCCTCGCCGTCGATGGCGCTGCGGTCGCCGCTGGCCACCACCTCGCCGCGCGAGAGCACGACGAACTGGTCCGCCAGCTCCCGGGCGAAATCGAAGTACTGTTCGCACAGCAGGATGGCGATGTCGCCCCGTTGGCGCAGCATGTGGATCACCCGTGCGATGTCCTTGATGATGGACGGCTGGATGCCTTCGGTCGGCTCGTCCAGGATGATGAGCTTGGGCTCGGCCACCAGCGCCCGCGCGATCGCCAGCTGTTGCTGCTGCCCGCCGGACAAGTCGCCGCCGCGCCGCGACAGCATGCTCTTTAGCACCGGGAACAATTCAAAGACATCTTCCCGGATGCGGCGCGCGCGCGACGCGGGCTGAGTCGCCATGCCCATCAAGATGTTCTCTTCCACGGTCAGGCGGGCGAAGATGTCGCGGCCTTGCGGCACATAGGCGATACCGCGCGCGGCGCGTTGATGCGGCGCCAGGCGGGTGATGTCGGCGCCGTCGAACACGATGTTGCCGCTGGCGACGGGCAGCACGCCCATCACGCATTTCAGCAGCGTGGTCTTGCCGACGCCATTGCGGCCCAGCAGCGCCAGGCATTCGCCTTGCGCCACCGACAGCGATACGCCGCGCAGCGTATGGCTGCCGCCGTAGTATTGGTTGATCGTGCTTACGTCCAGCATGTCAGCGCCCCAGATAGACTTCGATCACGCGCGGGTCGGCCTGCACCTTGCTCATCGGCCCTTCGGCCAGCACCGAGCCTTCATGCAGCACCGTCACCTTGCCGTCGCCCGCGATCTGGTTGACGAAATCCATGTCGTGTTCCACCACCATCAGCGAGTGCCGTCCGCGCAATTCGTTCAGCAGTTCCCCCGTGCGTTCGGTCTCGGCGTCGGTCATGCCCGCGACCGGTTCGTCCAGCAGCAGCAGTTGCGGTTCCTGCATCAGCAGCATGCCGATCTCGAGCCATTGCTTCTGGCCATGCGACAGCAGGCCCGCGGGCCGCCATACCTCGGAGCGCAGCCGGATCAGGTCCAGCGTTTCGCCGATCTTGTCGGCCTGCTCGCCCGTCAACCGCGAAAACAGCGTGGGTCGCACGCGCTTGTCGGTCTTCATCGCCAGTTCCAGGTTCTCGAAAACGGTGTGCTGTTCGAACACCGTCGGGCGCTGGAATTTGCGGCCGATGCCGGCATGCGCGATCTGCGCCTCGTTCAAGGTCGTCAGGTCGATGCTCTGGCCGAAGAAAGCGGTGCCCGCCGTGGGACGGGTCTTGCCGGTGATCACGTCCATCATCGTGGTCTTGCCCGCGCCGTTGGGGCCGATGATGCAACGCAGCTCGCCCACGCCGATATCCAGCGTCAGGTCGTTCAGCGCCTTGAAGCCGTCGAAGCTGACCGTGATGCCTTCCAGGTAGAGGATGGCGCCGTGGCTGGTGTCCAGGCCCTTGGGGCTGACGCGGCCGTAGCCGGCTTCACCGCTGGGGCCGCCTTCCAGCGCGGCGGATTCGATGTGCGTGCTGGTCATGCCTTGTTCTCCTGGAAGCGGGCCGCCACGCGGCGGGCCAGGCCGACGATGCCGGTGGGCAGGAACAGCGTGACCAGCACGAAGATCAAGCCCAGCGCATACAGCCAGTATTCCGGCAGCACGCTGGTGAACCAGGTCTTCAAGCCGTTGACCGCGCCGGCGCCGATGATGGGGCCGATCAACGTGCCGCGTCCGCCAGTGGCTACCCAGATGACCATTTCGATGGAGGTCTCGGTGGACATCTCGCTGGGGTTGATGATGCCGACCTGCGGCACGTACAAGGCGCCCGCGATGCCGCACAGCACGGCCGACAAGGTCCACACGAACAGCTTGAAACCTAGCGGGTCGTAGCCGATGAAGCGCAGCCGGCTTTCGGCGTCGCGCACCGCCGTCAGCACGCGGCCCAGCTTCGATTGCGTGACCAGGCGCGCCAGGACCAGGGCGCCGGCAAGCGCCGCCAGCGTGATCCAGTACAGCGCGGCGCGCGTGCCCGGCGCCGTGATGTCGAAGCCCAGGATGCGCTTGAAGTCGGTAAAGCCGTTGTTGCCGCCGAAGCCGGTATCGTTGCGGAAGAACAGCAGCATCGCGGCAAAGGTCAGCGCCTGCGTGATGATCGAGAAGTACACGCCTTTGATGCGTGACCGGAAGGCGAAGTAGCCGAAGACGAAGGCCAGCACGCCCGGCACCAGCACGACCAGCAGCATGGCGTACCAGAAGTGTTCGGTGAAGGACCAGTACCAGGGGTAGCTTTTCCAGTCCAGGAACACCATGAAGTCGGGCAGGTTGCTCTGGTAGACGCCGTCGCGGCCAATGGCGCGCATCAGGTACATGCCGTGGGCGTAGCCGCCCAGCGCGAAGAACAGGCCGTGGCCCAGCGACAGGATGCCGGCGTAGCCCCACACCAGGTCCAGCGCCAGCGCGGCCATCGCGTAGCACATGAACTTGCCCAGCAATGCCACGGCATAGGCCGACACGTGCAGCGCATGGCCTGGCGGGAACACCAGATTCAACAGGGGCAGCAGCGCAAGCAGGGCGACGGCCACCGCCAGCGCCGTCCAGACGCGGCCCGAAAACAGGGGGCGTCGGGCCAGCAGGTTCAGATCGGTCAGCGCGGTCTGTTTCATTCAACGCTCCGGCCGCGGGGGGCGAACAGGCCTTGCGGCCGTTTTTGGACAAACAGCACGATAAGCACCAGGATGGTGATCTTGGCCATGACGGCGCCCGCGTAGGGCTCCAGGAATTTGTTGACGCCGCCCAGGCCCATCGCGGCGATGACGGTGCCGGCCAGCTGGCCCACGCCGCCCAGCACCACCACCATGAAGGAATCGACGATGTAGCCGCGGCCCAGGTCGGGGCCCACGTTGCCCAGCTGCGACAGCGCCACGCCGGCCAGCCCGGCGATGCCCGAGCCCAGGCCGAAGGCCAGCATGTCCACGCGTCCGGTGGGCACGCCCACGCAGTCGGCCATGCGCCGGTTCTGCGTGATGGCCCGCACGAACAGGCCCAGCCGTGTGTGGTTCAGCAACACCCACACCAGGAACACCACGAAGAAGGCGAAGCCGATGATCACCAGCCGGTTGTAGGTCAGCACCAGCCCGCCCAGCACGGTGATGCCGCCGGACATCCAGCTGGGATTGCCCACTTCCACGTTCTGCGCGCCGAACAGCGTGCGCACGCCTTGCATCAGCATCAGGCTGATGCCCCAGGTGGCCAGCAGCGTTTCCAGCGGGCGGCCGTAGAGCCAGCGGATGACGGTGCGTTCCAGCGCCATGCCGACCAGCGCCGTGATGGCGAAAGCCAGTGGCAGCGCGGCCACCACATACCAGTCCAGCCAGCCTGGCAGCCACGCGCGAAACAGCGTCTGCACCAGGTAGGTCACGTAGGCGCCAATCATCAGCAGTTCGCCGTGCGCCATGTTGATGACGCCCATCAGGCCGAAGGTGATGGCCAGGCCCAGCGCGGCTAGCAGCAGCACGCTGCCCAGGCTGATGCCGTAGAAGAGGTTGCCTGCCCATTCGATCGTGGCCAGATGGCGGTCGATCTGCTTTAGCGCGTTGACGGCGGCTTCGCGCACGCCGGCATCCGGTTCGGCGTACACGCCGCCCTGTTCCTGCGTCAGCGCGGCAAGCGTCGGGCGGAAGGCGGCGTTGCGGGTCTCGCCCAGCAGTTCCACGGCGTGGCGCCGCTTGGCGGGGTCGGTGCTTTTTAATTCCAGGTTGGCCTGCGCGATCAGCAGCGCGTCGCGCACCGCCTCGTTCTTTTCAGACGTCAGCGCTTTTTCCAGCATCGGCAGGCGCGCGGGATCGCCGGTCTGCTGTAGCCGGCGGGCGGCGGCCAGGCGTTCGTCCGGCTTGTCCGAAAACAGGCGGGAGCCCGCCAGCGCCGCTTCGATGGCGCGGCGCAGGCGGTTATTGATGGTGACCGTGCCGCTGCCCGCAGGCAGGTCGACGGATGCGCCGGTCACGGGATCGGTGGCGCGCGCACCGCCCGTGCCAACCAGCACGCGGCCGTCGGCCGTTGCATAGAGCTGGTCGTTGCCCAGCGCTTGCAAGACCGCGGCGGCCGCGGGTTCAGGCAGTTGGCCCAACGCGGCAATCGCTTGCAGCTTGGCGTCGGTGTCGTCGCCGGCCAGCGGCGCAAGCAAGGCCGGGTCCACGCCGGCCGCCGCCGCGGGCGCGGTCAGCAACGGCACGGCAAGCAGCCATGCAAGAAGGAAACGACGCAAGAAGTGTGCGATTGCCGCGATATGCATGGCTGCTGTTCCGCTTAGAGGCCTTGCTTGCTTTCGTTGCCCGGGATGTACGGGCTCCAGGGTTGGGCGCGGATCGGGCCCTTGCTTTTCCACACCACGTTGAACTGGCCGTCCGCCTTGATTTCACCGATGTAGACGGGCTTGTGCAGGTGGTGGTTGGTCTTGTCCATTTCGATGGTGTAGCCGTCAGGCGCGTTGAACTTCTGGCCGCCCATCGCCGCGATCACCTTGTCCACGTCGGTGGTCTTGGCCTGTTCCACCGCCTGCTTCCACATGTGGATGCCGACATAGGTGGCTTCCATCGGGTCGTTGGTCACGACCGTGCTGGAATTGGGCAGGTTCTTGGCCTTGGCATAGGCTTTCCACTTCTTGATGAACTCTTCGTTGACCGGGTTCTTCACCGACTGGAAGTAGTTCCAGGCAGCCAAATGGCCGACCAGCGGCTTGGTGTCCACGCCGCGCAATTCTTCTTCGCCCACCGAGAACGCCACGACCGGCACGTCGGTGGCCTTCAGGCCGGCGTTGCCCAGTTCCTTGTAGAAGGGCACGTTCGAATCGCCATTGATGGTGGAGATGACGGCCGTCTTCCCGCCCGTGGCGAACTTCTTGATGTTGGCCACGATGGTCTGGTAATCGGAATGGCCGAACGGCGTGTAGACCTCGTCGATGTCGCTGTCCTTGACACCCTTGGAGTGCAGGAACGCGCGCAGGATCTTGTTGGTGGTGCGCGGATAGACGTAGTCGGTGCCCAGCAGCACGAAGCGCTTGGCGCCGCCGCCGTCTTCGCTCATCAGGTATTCGACGGCCGGGATCGCTTGCTGGTTGGGCGCCGCGCCCGTGTAGAACACGTTCTTCTCAAGCTCTTCGCCTTCGTACTGCACGGGGTAGAAGAGCAGGCCGTTCAGTTCCTTGAAGACCGGCAGCACCGACTTGCGCGACACCGACGTCCAGCAGCCAAACACCACCGCCACTTTGTCCTGCGACAGCAGCTGGCGCGATTTTTCGGCAAACAGCGGCCAGTTCGACGCGGGGTCCACCACCACGGCTTCCAGCTTCTTGCCCATCACGCCGCCATTGGCGTTGATTTCGTCGATGGTCATCAGCGCAACGTCCTTCAGCGACGTTTCCGAGATGGCCATGGTGCCCGACAGGGAGTGCAGGATGCCGATCTTGATGGTGTCTTCGGCGGCGAGTACCTGCGGCATCCACCCGGTCATGGCCAATAGGCTCACGGCGGTCAGTTGCTTCAAGGCTAGTCTGCGTTTCATGGTGACTCCTGGATGGAATGTGCCGGCTTGGCCGGCAGGAACGATCTGAACAACACCCGACAACCTGGACTTCAAAGCAAAAGGCATGCCAACTGCGCGGCGCGTGGCGTGCCGCTGTATGAAAAGGGGGTGTTTACGCGAAGGCGCAGAGACCGAACATGGCAAGCGGGCGCGGATCAAAACAGTGCCGCGTGCACAAAACAGGTGCGTCGTCTGCCCGGATACGGTGCGGATGGGCGGGCGCGGAGCGGGCCGCAAAAGCGTGGCCGGAACGATCTGGCCGGGGCCGCCAGAGGGGAAACGCAAAACTCGGCCAACATGGCACGGCGATTGCTTGGGAATCCGTACTTGTATACAAGAAAGGATTCCATCATGAATGCCGCAGCAACGCAGAAGCACACCGCCGGTTGGACGATTGCGCAATGGCAAACCGCCTACCGCGACGGCGGGGCGCAGCCCGAAACGTTGTTGGCGGATTACGCCGCCACGCCCGACGACCCGGCGGACAACGCCTGGATACGGCGAGTGGACCGCGCCACGCTCGACGAGCAACTGGACGGACTGCGGTTGATGCGCGAGGCGGCTGGCGGCGACATGTCGCGCCTGCCCTTGTACGGCGTTCCCTTCGCAATCAAGGACAACATTGACGCGGCCGGTTGGCCGACCACCGCGGCATGCCCCGAGTTTGCCTATACGGCGGGCGAGGACGCGACGGTGGTGCAGCGTTTGCGCGCCGCTGGCGCCATCCTCGTGGGCAAGACCAACCTGGATCAGTTCGCGACCGGACTGGTCGGCACGCGGTCGCCACATGGCGCCGTGGCCAACACGTTCAACCCCGAATACGTCAGCGGCGGTTCCAGCTCTGGATCGGCATCGGTCGTGGCGCGTGGCCTGGCGGCGTTTTCGCTGGGCACGGATACGGCGGGATCCGGCCGCGTGCCGGCGGGGTTCAACAATATCGTCGGGTTGAAACCGACCAAGGGCTGGCTCAGCACGGCGGGCGTGGTGCCCGCCTGCCGCACGCTGGACTGCGTGTCGATCTTTGCGCTGACGGTGGCCGACGCCGCGCTGGTGGCGGAAGTGGCCGGCGGCTTCGACGAACGCGATCCGTATTCGCGCGCCATGCCGGCCGGCGCATCGCTACCCTGGCCGACGGCGCCCCGGATCGCGATTCCGGCCACGCTGGAATTCTTCGGCGACGCGCAAGCCGCCGCCGCGTTCGACGACGCCGTGCGGGCCTTGCAGGCAGCCGGCGCCGAAGTGGCCGCCATCGACTTCGCGCCGTTCAACGAGTTGGCGGCGCTGCTGTATCAAGGCCCGTGGGTGGCTGAACGCTTTGCCGCGGTCGAGGCGTTGTGGAAGGACACGCCGGAAGTCATCAATCCGGTGGTGCGCGGCATCGTGGAGCAGGCGGCGAACTACAGCGCGCTGGACGCGTTCAAGGCCGAATACCGCCGCGCCGACCTGACGCGCGCGATTCATCAATCGCTGGCGGGTTTCGACGCGCTGGTCGTGCCGACGTCTCCGTCCATCTACACCATCGCGCAGTTGGAGTCGGACCCGGTGACCTTGAACTCGCGCCTGGGCGTCTACACCAACTTCGCCAACCTGGCGGATCTGTCGGCGCTGGCCGTGCCAGCGGGCATGCGCGCCGATGGCCTGCCGTCGGGCATCACGTTGATCGGGCTGGCCTGGCGGGACCGTGCCCTGGCGCAGTTCGGCAAGCATTGGCAGGCGCAACGAGGCCTGCCGCTGGGGGCCACCGGCGCGCCATTGCCCGCCGAGGTCGCGCGGGATCAGGCGCCCGCCGACACAGTGCGCGTGGCCGTGGTGGGCGCGCACCTGACGGGCATGCCGCTGAACCATCAATTGACTTCGCGCCACGCGGTATTGGCCGAGAAGACCCGCACCGCGGCCGACTACCGCCTGTACGCCCTGGCCAACACGACGCCGCCCAAGCCTGGGCTGGTCAAGTCCGAGTCCGGCGCGCCCATCGAGGTGGAACTGTGGGATGTGCCGGTGACGGCATTCGGCGCGTTCGTCGCCGAAATCCCCGCGCCGCTGGGCATCGGCACGCTGGAGCTGGAAGACGGCCGCCTGGTCAAGGGATTCATCTGCGAGCCGCGCGGCCTGGATGGCGCGCGCGACATCACCGCCTTTGGCGGCTGGCGCGCCTATCTGGCCAGCCTGAACGCCACCCCCCGATAACCGCCAGACCCCAAGGGAGTCGCATCGTGTTCGATACCGTTCTGATTGCCAACCGCGGCGAAATCGCCGTCCGCGCCATCCGCACCTTGAAGCGGCTGGGCATCCGCAGCGTGGCCGTTTATTCCGACCCCGATCGCAACGCCGCGCACGTGCGCGAAGCGGACGTGGCCGTCGCGCTGGGCGGCGAGAAGGCCGCCGACAGCTATCTGCGCATGGACCTGCTGCTGGCCGCGGCCCGCGAGCACGGCGCGCAAGCCATCTATCCCGGCTATGGGTTCCTGTCCGAAAGCGCCGAGTTCGCCGACGCCTGCGAAGCGGCGGGCATTGCGTTCGTCGGCCCCACGCCGCTCCAGATCCGCGAATTCGGGTTGAAGCACCGGTCGCGTGAATTAGCGGCCGAAGCCGGCGTGCCGATGACGCCCGGCACGGGCCTGCTGGCCAGCCTGGGTGAAGCGCTGTCCCACGCCGAACGCATTGGCTACCCCGTGATGCTCAAAAGCACGGCGGGCGGTGGCGGCATCGGCCTATCGCGCTGCGACAACGAAGCCGAACTGACGGTGGCGTTCGACAGCGTACAGCGCATGGGCGAGCATTTCTTCCGCGACGGCGGCGCGTTCATCGAACGCTATGTGGACAACGCGCGGCACGTGGAAGTGCAGATCTTCGGCGATGGGGCGGGGCGCGTGCTGGCGCTGGGCGAGCGCGACTGCTCGGTGCAGCGGCGCAATCAGAAAGTCATCGAGGAAACGCCGGCGCCCTTGTTGCCGGCCGCGACTCGCGCCGCGCTGCTCGCGGCGGCGGTGCAGTTGGGCGAGTCGGTAAGTTACCGGTCGGCGGGCACGGTGGAATTCATCTATGACCCCGCGCGCGACAGCTTCTATTTCCTGGAGGTCAACACCCGCCTGCAGGTGGAGCATCCGGTGACGGAAGCCGTGACGGGCCTGGACCTGGTGGAATGCATGCTGCGCGTGGCCGCGGGCGAACCGCTGGACATCCCCGCGATGTCGCGCGCCCCGCAGGGCGCGTCGATCGAAGTGCGGCTGTATGCCGAAGACCCGCTGCGCCAGTTCCAGCCGTCGCCCGGCGTGCTGACCGAGGTGTCGTTCCCCGACGGTGTGCGGGTGGATGGCTGGGTGGCCACCGGCACCGAAGTGCCGGCCTTCTACGACCCCATGCTGGCCAAGCTGATCGTGCATGCCGATACGCGCGAAGCCGCGCTGGACAAGCTGGCAGACGCGCTGGCCCGCACGCGTCTGCACGGCATCGCCACCAACCTTGACTACCTGCGCCAGATCGTCGCCGACGAGCGTTTCCGCGCCGGCAAGCTGTCCACGCGCTTCCTTGAGAGCTTCGCCTACCGCCCCGCCGCCGTCGAAGTGCTGGAAGCCGGCACCTATACCAGCGTGCAGGACTATCCCGGCCGCGCCGGCTATTGGGACATCGGCGTGCCGCCGTCCGGTCCGATGGACGACTACGCCTTTCGGGTGGCCAACCGCATCGTCGGCAATGCGCCTGACGCGGCCGGCATCGAGGCCACGCTGGTCGGCCCCACGCTGCGCTTTCACGGCGACACGATCGTGGCGCTGACGGGCGCCGAGTGCGCCGCCACCCTGGATGGCGAACCGGTGCCGATGTGGCAACCGATCGCGGTACGGTCGGGGCAGGTGCTGGCCACCGGCCGCGCGCTGTCGGGCTGCCGCAGCTATCTGGCCGTGCGCAACGGCCTGGACGTTCCCGTCTACCTGGGCAGCCGGTCGACTTTCGCGCTAGGCCAGTTCGGCGGGCACGCCGGCCGCACGCTGCGGGTGGGCGATATGCTGCCCGTGGTGCGGCCCGAGCTGGGCGGGGCGCAAGCACCCGTGGCTGCGCCGCAGGGGGCGCCAGCCGAGATGGTTCCCGTTTACGGCAACACGTGGCAGATCGGCGTGCTGTACGGTCCGCATGGCGCGCCCGACTTCTTCCAGCCGGAAGCCATCGAGACCTTTTTCGCTGCCGATTGGGAGGTGCACTACAACTCCAACCGGCTGGGTGTGCGCCTGATCGGGCCGAAACCGACCTGGGCCCGCGAGAACGGCGGCGAGGCCGGCTTGCATCCGTCCAACATCCACGATTGTGAATACGCCATCGGCAGCATCAATTTCACCGGCGACAGCCCCGTCATCCTGACGCGCGACGGCCCCAGCCTGGGCGGTTTCGTCTGCCCGGTCACCATCGCGCGGGCCGAGCTCTGGAAGGTCGGACAGGTCAAGCCGGGCGATCGTATCCGCTTCGTTCGCATCGACTACCCCGAAGCGGTCGCGCTGGAAGCCGCGCAGGACCAGAGCGTGGCGGCCCTGTCGGCGGTGGCGCCGGCATCGACCGCGCCCGCGCCGGTTCCCGCGACCGCATCCGAGACCATCGTCGCGGCGCTGCCGGCGGCTGGAACGCGGCCGTCGGTGTCATACCGCCAGGCGGGCGACGGCTACCTGCTGCTGGAGTACGGCGATAACGTGCTGGACCTGGCGTTGCGCATGCGCATCCATCTGCTGATGGAGGCGCTGAACGCCGAGCCCATCGCGGGCGTGCAGGAATTGTCGCCGGGCGTGCGGTCGCTGCAGATCCGCTACGACAGCCGGGTGATCCTGCAAGGCGCGCTGATCGCTCGCTTGCTGAAAATCGAAGACAGCCTGGCCGACGTGGCAACCCTTAAGGTTCCCACGCGGGTCGTCTATCTGCCGATGGCCTTCGAGGATTCGGCGACCTTGGGCGCCGTGCAGCGTTACCAGGAAACCGTGCGCGCGAACGCCCCGTGGCTACCGAATAATGTGGACTTCATTCAGCGCATCAACGGCCTGGCCAGCCGCGACGACGTTCGCGACATCGTGTTCGATGCCCGCTACCTGATCATGGGGTTGGGCGACGTTTATCTGGGTGCGCCTTGCGCCGTGCCGATTGATCCGCGCCACCGCCTGCTGACGTCCAAGTACAACCCCGCCCGCACGTTCACGGCCGAGGGCACCGTGGGCATCGGCGGCGTGTACATGTGCATCTACGGCATGGACTCGCCGGGCGGCTATCAGTTGGTCGGCCGCACCTTGCCCATCTGGAACAAGTTCCTGAAGAACCCCGTGTTCCAGGATGGCAAGCCCTGGCTGCTGCGCTTTTTCGACCAGGTGCGTTTCTATCCGGTGACGGAGGCTGAACTGGACGTGCTGCGCGAAGATTTTCGTGAAGGCCGGGCCACGGTCCGCATCGAGGAAGAAGTGTTCGACTTCGCCGCGCACCAGCGCTTTCTGCAGGAACAGGCCGACAGCATCGCCGTGTTCCAGACGCGGCAGAAGAGCGCGTTCGACGCCGAAGTGGCGCTGTGGAAAACGGAAGACACGGTGGTCGAGGCCACGATGGCGGAACCCGAGCCCGAGACGGCGCTGCGCGAAGGCGAACGCCTGGTCAGCGCCGATATGTGCGGCAACATCTGGAAGATTCCGGTCCAGGTGGGCCAGAGCGTATCGGCCGGCGACACGCTGGTCGTGGTCGAGGCAATGAAGATGGAGCTATCCGTCATCGCGCCGGCATCGGGCACCGTCACCGCGATCCGCTGCATGCCCGGCAAACCGGTCAACGCGGGCGATCCGCTGATCGTGCTGGCCGAAGACAGCACCTGCACCGTGGCGGGATGATGCGCCTGGAATCCGTCCAAGTCAGCCCGGCCATCCGGCAGACGCCGGCGCTGGCCGGGTCGCTGGCCGACCAGGTCTATCAACGCATCAAGGATGATCTGTTCGACTTCCGCATGTTGCCCGGTGAACGCTTTACCGAGGCCGATCTGGTGGCGCGGCTGGGCGTGGGCCGCCC
>NZ_JBHFII010000058.1:232837-242840 GCF_057334215.1 Achromobacter maghribensis
CCGCCGCACGCCGGTGCGGCTGGGGCTCGTCCGGCTTGAGCGCGAAGGCTTCGTGCTGGCGCGGCCACGCAGCGGTTGGCAGGTGCGGCCGTTCGACTTTGAACGGTTCGAAGCGCTGTACGACGTGCGCGTGGTGCTCGAGCAAGCGGCTGTGGACAAGCTGTGCGCGCGACAAAACATGGATGAAACCGGCATCCTGGGCGCGCTGACGGATGTGTGGCTGGTGCCGCCGCCGCAGCGCATCCTGGACGGCAGGTTGGTGGCGCAGCTGGACGAGGCGTTCCATTGTTCGCTGGTGGCCGCCGCCGGCAATCCGGAGATGGCGCAGATCCACCGCGATGTCACGGAAAAGATCCGCATCGTGCGGCGGTTGGATTTCACCAAGGACTTTCGCGTGGATGCAACCTACGACGAACACGCCGCCATCTTGCGCGCCGTGCTATCGCGCCGCGCGGATGAAGCGGCGCGCATGTTGCGTTCGCATATCGAGATGAGCAAGGCGGAAGTGCGCAAGATTACGCTGCACATGCTGCATGAAGCCAGGCAAAACGGGGCAGGGTGACGACGGGTTGCGCGGGCACCCCGTCACCCCTGCAACTGCTTATAAACCTCTTGCGATACCCGCTGCAATTCTTCCCGGCTGACGGCGCCCGATAGCGCGTAGCCGAACTGCCCTTCGACCCAATAGAACACCCGCACCGGGCCTTCTTGCGTGAATTGGAACGCGGTCTGCCCCCCTGCGGCTTCGCGGGTCACGTATAGGGTCAGGCGCTGTCCGTCGGCCGCGCCGTACATGAACTGCGCCACCGGGCCCGAGCCGCCCGGCAACAAGCGGCCGCCTACCAGCTCGTAGCCGGCCTGCGACAGTGACGGCGCGCGCACCGGCGCGCCCATGCGTTTGGTCAGCCAGGTGACCAGGCCTTTCTCGTTTTCGGCGCTGACCTCGACGGGGCGGCCCATGTCGGGCGCATAGACCGCATGAGCGATGGCGGCCCGCTGGGCGTACCCGCCGGCGGCGCGGTCCGGGCTGGCGGTGGCCAGCACGGTTTGCAGGTGGCGCGCATCCATCGCGCCGCGCGTGATCCAGGCGGCGCTGGCGCTGACGGCGGCGATCGCCACGCTGGCGGCCAGCGCGCGCCAGGGAAAGCGGCGCGCGGGCGCGCGCAGCGGCAAGCGCAACGGCAGGGGCTCGTCCAGCACGGGGTCCAGCAGCGCGTGCAACGCGCGGCGTTGCGCCTGCCAGTCGTCCACGCGGGTCTGGTCTTGCGGATGAGCCGCCAGGAAAGCCCCCACGTCGGCGTGGCGCGCGGGGGGAAGCTGTCCGTCCGCATAGGCGTGCAGATCCGCTTCGGTGATGGGGCTGCCCGCGCCGGGGATCGGATGAAGGTGTTTGTCGTTCATGTCATTTCACGCGATGCAGCCGGCTGACCGTGTCGCGTCCTTGCATCAGCGCGCCCAGTTTTTCACGGGCGCGGGACAGCCGGGACATGACCGTGCCGATGGGTACGTCCAGCACCTGGGCGGTCTCTTGATAGGACAGGTCTTCCACGCAAACCAGCAACAGCACTTCGCGCTGCTCGGCCGGCAGGACTTGCAGGCAGCGGTCCAGGTCGCGCACCTCCAGGTGGTCGGTCTGCGTGGCGCGCACCGGCGCATCGGGCATGTCGCCCGGAACGGTCTGGTCGGCCCGGCGGTTGTTGGCGCGCACGCCGTCGATGAAGTGGTTATGCATGATGCCGAACATCCAGGCGCGGAGTTCCCCGCGTCGTTGCCATCGCGAATAGCGGCTCCATGCGCGCTCCAGGGTGTCCTGGACCAGGTCGTCGGCCCGATGGAGGTCGCCCGTCAGCCCGCGGGCGTAACGCCGCAGGCTGGGGATGCAAGCCAGGATCAGGGCTTCGTCTTCGGCGCGCATGGACGCTGGGATGACGGGACGCGTCGGGCGGGATCAGGGCTTGATGACGTGCCAGACTTCCTTGAAGTTGTCGCCGGTCTTGTCGCCCGGCTTGGTGTCTTTGGCGTACAGGTAGACGGGCTTGCCCTTGTGGGCCCATTGCTTGGAACCGTCGTCGCGGGTGATGACCGTCAGGTCGCCCATGGGCTTGGCGTCGGCGGGCGCGGTAACCGGGGGCCAGATCTTGGCGCACTGGTCGTTGCAGGCGCTTTTGCCTCCGGCGTCCTTGTCGAAGGTATAGAGCGTCATGCCCGCGCTGTTGACCAGGATGCCGTCCTGGGTTTTAACGGCCTGGGCGTGGGCGCCGGCCGAGAACAGGACGGCGGAACCCAGGACCAGGGCGGCGGCGATGTGATTGCGCATGTTGTGCCTCGTAGATAGGAAAGTGGGGACTGCCCTCTACAGACGCCGGCCGCCGCGGCTTTATTCCGCCCGGCCAAAAGAATTTGCAAAGGTCAGACGGCCGGCCGGACAGCACCGGGTTCGTAACGCATTTCAAGTTCCAGCGCGGTCTCCTCGACGGGGGTGAAGCCCAGCGACTGATATAGCCGTTGGGCGGGGTTGCCTTTCAGCACGCTCAGCGTGACGGGCGCGCCTTCCGAATCCGCCTGGTCCAGCACGCCTTGCAGCAGGCGGCGGCCCAGCCCCCGGCCCTGGAAAGCCGGGTCGATCTGGATCTGCACGATGCGCCAGCCGGCGGCATCGCGGTAATGCTTGAACAAGCCGGCGGGCCGGCCGTCCAGCCAGACGATCAGGGCATCGTCGAAGTGGTAGCGCACGCGGACCAGATGATGCGCGTCGTCCAGCGGCGCGCCGGCGCGCTGCAGGTGCACCTGCATCGTGGATTTGCGCAACGCCAGCAGATAGGGGATATCGTCGTCGGTGGCGGGCTGCAGGGCCAGGGAATGGGTCGGAGTCATGGGCTGGTCGGGGCGATGGCGGAAGCGGGTTTGCGTTTGGCCGTCTTGCCGGCCTGATGGATCAGGTTATAGAGCTGTTGGGCGGCGGGCGCCAGGGGGCGGCCGCGCCGGGCGATCAGGCCCAGGGTGCGCGTTACGCGCGGATGCTCCAGCTTGACGCTGGTCAGCGTGGCGTGGCCCGTCAGCGGCATGGCCAGTTGCGGGACGGCGGCCACGCCCAGCCCGGCTTCCACCAGGCCCAATAGCGTCATGACGTGGCTGACCTCGAATGCGCTGACGGTGCGCTTGCCGCTTTTGGCCAGCGCGTCGTCGATCAGCAGGCGGTTGCCGCTTTCCTTGGCCACCGTCATGAAGCGTTCCTGCGACAGCGCTTCCCAGGACACGCTGCGGCGCCCCGCCAGGGGGTGGTCGCGACGCACCGCCAGCACGAAGTCTTCGCGCAGCACCGCCTTGAAATCCACGTCGGGCTCCTGGGTGCCGAAGAAACTGATGCCGAAGTCGGCGCGGCCAGTCACCACGCTATTGAGCACGGTATTGGCGGTTTCGTCGATGATGCGTACCCGGATGCGCGGAAAGCGCTCCGTGTAGTCGCGGATCACGGACGGCAGGAAGTAATAGGCGACGGACGGCACGCAGGCCACCGTCACCAGCCCCCCGCGCTGCGCGGCCAGGTCGCCGATGCTGAGCACGGCGCTCTCCAGCTCGTCGATGGCGGTGCGGGCGCGCTCCAGGAACACGCGCCCGACCTGCGTCAGCGCCACGCGCCGCGTGGTGCGTTCCAGCAGGCGGGCACCCAGGATGCTCTCCAGCTTGTCGATGCGGCGGCTGAGCGCGGGTTGCGACAGGTGCAGGTCTTCGGCGGCGGCTCGGAAGCTGGCGCGCTCGGCCACCGCCACGAAGGCCTGCAATTCCTGCAGGTCGAAATTGATGCGTGCCATGCATTAATCCATCCGTAAGTTGCAATTCAAATAATAGCCGGGCCGACGCAGAATGGCTTTCATGGAAACCGTAATCCCTTGCGTACTGATGCGCGGCGGCACGTCGCGCGGCCCCTTCTTCCTGGGCGACTGGCTGCCGGCGGACCCCGCCGAACGCGACCGGCTGCTGCTGGCCGCCATGGGCTCGCCCCACGCGCTGCAGGTAGACGGCCTGGGCGGCGGCAACACGCTGACCAGCAAAGTGGCCATCGTGTCCCGTCCCAGCCGCCCCGACTGCGACATCGACTACCTGTTCGCGCAAGTGTCGGTGGACCGCGCTACCGTCGATACCCGGCCCAACTGCGGCAACATGCTGTCGGGCGCCGCGCCGTTCGCCATCGACGAAGGCCTGGTCGCGGCGCGCAACGGCGTCACGCCGGTCAGGGTGCACAACGTGAACACCGGCGCGGTGATCGAAGCCGTGGTGCAGACGCCGGATGGCCGCCTGACTTACGAAGGCGATGCACGCATCGACGGCGTAGCCGGGTCGGCTGCGCCCGTGCGGCTGAATTTCCTGGATGCCTGGGGGGCGGTCACGGGCAAGCTCTTCCCGACCGGGCTGCGGCAGGAAATCGTGGATGGGGTGGCGGTCACGCTGATCGACGCCGCCATGCCCATGGTGCTGATGCGCGCCAGCGATTTCGGCCTGCAAGGCGATGAAACGCCCGCGCAGCTGGACGGCGATACGGCGCTGCTGGAACGCATGGAACGCATTCGCCGCAAGGCGGGCATGCGCATGGGCTTGGGCGACGTTTCCCATAGCGTCGTTCCGAAGCCCGTGCTGCTGGCGCCGGCGGGGCTTGCGGGCGTCCTGGCGCTGCGCTCGCGCTATTTCACGCCAGGGGCCTGTCATCGGGCCCATGCCGCCACGGGCGCCGTCGGCGTGGCCAGCGCTTTCCTCATGCCGGGCACCGTGGCCCACGATTGCGGCGGCCCGGCAGTGCGGGCGGGTTTCCGGAAAGTGCGCATAGAACATCCCTCCGGCGCCATGGACATCGATGTCGAGCTAGACCCGGCGCAGGGCGTCGTCCGCGCCGCCGGCCTGGTGCGGACGGCGCGCAAGATCATGAAAGGGCTGCTCTACGTCCCTGGCCATTATGTCCTTGCGGGGGCCGAGCCCCTCCGCGCCGTGGCCTAGCCGTGGGAAAACCGGGCCCGCGGTGAATGCGTCGGATTGTTCAACCCAAGACAGCGGACCGATCCGCATCTTCTCGTATTTTCTTTAACGTCGAAGCGGCCCGGCAAGAGGCACGCCATCACGACGATTCCTCATCACAGGAGACAAGCGATGAAACACCATCCCCTCAAGACGGCCTGCGCCGCGGCCGTGTTGCTGGCCTTGGGCACCGGCGCGGCGTCAGCGGCCTATCCCGAGCGCGCGATCACGCTGATCGTGCCCACCGCCGCGGGCGGCGGCAACGATGTGCTGGCGCGGGTGGTCGGGCAGAAGGTCGGCGAATTGCTGGGCCAGACCGTCATCGTGGTGAACAAACCCGGCGCGCAAGGGGCAATCGCTTCCGACTACGTCGCGCGCCAGCCTGCGGACGGCTACACGCTGATGCTGGGCTACATCGGCACGCATGGCATCAATCCGGCCATGCAGAAATTGAACTACGACCCGGTCAAGGATTTCACGCCCATCGGCATGGTGGCCGATTCACCCACCATCATGGTCGTGTCCACCCGCATACCGGTCCACGACGTGGCGGGCCTGGTGAAGTACGGCCATGACAACCCCGACACGTTGAATTTCGCCTCTGCCGGGCCCGGCACCGCGCCGGCGATCGCGGGCGAACTCTTCAACCAGGCCACTGGCACGCGGATGCTGGACGTGCCGTACAAGGGGTCGGCCCCCGCCTTGACGGACACGATCTCGGGCGTCACGCAGGTGATGTTCCCCAGCCTGTTCAGCGTCTATCCCTACCTGAAGTCCGGCATGATCCAGGCGTTGGCGGTCGCGGGCCCGACCCGCAGCGCGGTGCTTCCGAACCTGCCCACGCTGGCCGAAGCGGGCGTATCCGGCGTGGACGTCCCGCAGTGGTATGCCATCTTTGCGCCGGCCAAGGCCGAGCCCGCGGTCGTGGCCCGGCTGAATACGGCCTTGAACCAGGCCTTGGCGGATCCGGCGGTTGCGAAGAAGATCGGCGAGCAAGGCGCCGAGCTCCGTATCAGCACACCGGCCGAATTGGGGGCATTCGTCGAAAGCGAAGCCGTGCGCTGGAGGCAATTGGCGGCCAAGCGGAAATTGGCGGCCCGGTAGCGCAAGCTGCTCGCCGTCAGGCGACCGGCAGCAAGTGAAGGGCGTCCGCGTCGAAATGTCTCAAGTTGGGAAACACCAGCCTCAGTTCGTCGCGGCCGGCGCCGAACCAGGCGCCCAGCGACGCGCCCAACTGGTCCACCGCCAGCGTTGGCAGCAACCGTCCGTTGTCGACGAACCCCGGGCCGTCCAGGGCGATCTCCGGATGGCTGCCGTAATAGCGGCCGCCGTTGACCGCGCCGCCCAGCACCAGATGATGCGAGCCCCAGCCGTGGTCCGAGCCGTTGCCGTTGGAACCCAGCGTGCGGCCGAATTCGGATGCCGTGAACGTCGTCACCTGGTCCGCCACGCCCAGCGAGGACAGCGCCTGCTGGAACACCGCCAGCGACTGTCCCAGTTCCCGCAGCAAGGCGGGGTGGGTGTCGTTCAGGCCGGTGTGGTTGTCGTAGCCATTCTGCGATACGAAGAACACCTGGCGGCGGGCCCCCAGCGCCTGCCGCGCCCCGATGATGCGCGCCACGATCTTCAATTGTTGCGCCAGCGGCGAATTGAAATCTCCCGGCACCGCCACATCGGCCAGCGCGGCGCGCAATTGTGTGTCGGCGTTGATCGACTGCGCGGCGATGCGCGACAGCTCGCGCTCCATCAGGTGTTCGCGTGGTTGCGTGATCAGCCGGCGCAGCAGGGCGGTGCAGGCGCTGGAGCCGTACATGTCGCGGTACAGCAGTTCAATCGGCGTCGATCCGTTGATGCCCACTCGATAGCCCGCGACCTTGCGGCCGGCCAGCAATACGGTGCTGCCGCCGGCCGTGATGCCGGTGAACGTTCGCTGCGCATTGGCGCCGGCGAACAGGTCGGTCAGGCGGCCGCCCCAACCCGATGCCGCGCCTTCGGGCGCCAGCGCCTGCCAATACGATTGCTGATCATTGTGGGAGAACAGCTTGGGCGGCAGCGGTACGCGGGCGCCGACGTAATCCGCCTTGGTCGTGGGCGCCATCAGCGGGCCCACGTTCAGCACGATCGCCATCCGGCCGTCTTCGTACAGCGGCGCCAACGGCGCCAAGGCGGGCGCCAGGGCGAATTGCGCGCCGCCCGCGGCGGGTGTCTTGCCGCGCAGGGCGGTCGCCTTCAGCGCGTCGCGAGGCAGGGCGATGTCCCCACGGGCAGCGGCATAGGCCCGATAGGCGGCGCCGTCGAAGGGCACGACCGTGTTGTAGGGATCGTTGCCGCCGTAAAGGAACACGCAGACCAGCGCCTTGTATGACGATGGCGCCGACTGCGCGGCAGCCGCGCCCAGCGCCGCCAGGTTCAGGGCCAGTGGCGCGGCGGCGCCCGTGGCGCCCAGCGCGCAGGCGCGCAATAGAAAGGCGCGACGGTCGGCATCGTGGGATCGCGTCATTTCTGCACCAGATATTCGGGGGTGGCGGCGACAAGCAGGATGGCGGCCCGCACCCGGTCGCGCGGGCGGCTGGCGGGCAGGGTGGCGACGGCCTCCGCGATGGCGTCGGCCGTTTGCGCGCTGAACGCGTCGCCCGCCAGCAGCAACGTCACCCGGCCGACCAGCGCCTGCGGATCATGCGCCAGCGCCATTTCCGGCGTGTAGGCGGTTTGCAGATCTTCCCAGCCCCGGTCGGCATAAATGGCCAGGAAATTCAGGTAGCCCGCGATGCTGGTCTCATCCGTGATCTGCAACTCGGGCGCTACCAGATGCCGGCGGGCAAGCTCGGTGACGGGCGGCGTATACCGGGGGCGGAAGAAGTTGAAGACCGTGGCGGACCGCATTGGGCTCTGTGCCAGCCGTATTGTGTTGTCCGTCGTGTCCGGCATGGCCCACGCGCCGTTGGTGGACGTGGCGCCAAAGGCCCGCGCCCAGCCGGAGAAACGCAGGATGGGTTCGCGCACCTTGCCCCATCCCGGATCGTTCAGGTCGGGATGCCGGGCTTCGGAGTCCAGCAGGATGGCGCGCACCACCGCCTTCAAGTTTCCCCGCACCCCTTGGCCGTCGTCGTCGAACGCCGCGGACACGCGGCGGACATAGGCGGGGCTGGGGTTGCTGGTCACCAGCCGCTGAATCAACTGCATGCCGATGAAGGGGCCCACGTTCGGGTGCGCGCAAATGACCTCCATGGCGCGTTTCAGCGAGAGTTGGCCGTCGGTGCCTGGCGGGATCACCGCGCCTAGAAATCGCTTTTCCGCCATCGAGTGCAGCGCATTGTTCAGCGCCATCGGCCGCCGGTGGAATTCCACATCGGTTTCCGGCCCGTTGATGTCCCACCCCGTGAACACCTTGGCTAATCCTTGCACGTCGGCGTTGGTGTACGTTTCGACCGGCGCGCCGTTCACCTGCCGGACCGTGCCGTCCGGCTCAAGTTGCAACAGGCCGATGCTGAACAGCTGCATGACCTCGCGCGCGTAGTTCTCGTCGGGGTGGCGTCCGGTCTTGGGATCTTCCTTGCGATTGCCGCGATAGGTCAGCATGCAGCCCATCGACAGATTCTTGGTGACGGCGGTCAGCAGCGCTTGATAATCGCCCAGCGCATGCTCGGCCAGCAGGTCCATGAAGCCGGCGGCGCCGAACAGCGGCCAGGACGCCGTGATGGACTGCACGCCCACGACGAAGATCTCGGACAGCGCGAACGCCACGCGCGTGCGCACCTGGTCTTCGGCGCTGATGAACTTGCGCCACAGCGTCGATTCCAGGGGCGCGTTGATGCCGTTGCCCTTGAAGGCTTCGGTGTTCTTTCGTTGTTGCAGCAACCAATCGAAATGGGTCTGCGAAGGCGGCATCGCCAATTGCGCGTCCAGCCACGCCGCATACCCGTCGCGCACCACGGCGTCGATCTGGGAAGCCGTGGGCCCGAAGGTGGCTTGCGCAAGGAAGCGCGACGCCTGGCCTGGGGTAACCGTCATCGCAAGCCTCTCGTCGAATGCGAAAACCTACGGTACTAAAAGCGCCGGGCGGGCTTCAATACCGTCATTCGGACGAGAGGCTTAGTCCAAAAGCATGAGACTCAGACCGAGCGCGTGATGCCGCCGTCGATGCGGATGTTCTGGCCGGTGATGTAGGACGACGCGTCAGACGCCAGGAACGCGATCAGGTCGGCCACTTCTTCGGCGGTGCCGTAGCGGCCCATGGGGATGCGCACGCGGCGGTCATCCTTTTCGGGCAGGCTGTCGATGAAGCCGGGCAGCACGTTGTTCATCCGCACGTTGTGTTCGGCGTATTCGTCCGAGAACACCTTGGTGAACGCGGCCAGGCCGGCGCGGAACACGCCGGACGTCGGAAACAGCGCTTCGGGCTCGAAGGTGGCGTAGGTGGAAATGTTGACGATGGCGCCCGACTTCTGCTGCTTCATCACCGGTGCGACCAGGCGCGTGATGCGCACCACGTTCAGCAGGTAGAACTCCATGCCCAGGTGCCAGTCGTCGTCGCTGATCTCCAGTAACGGGCCTTTCGGGCCGTGGCCGGCGCTGTTGACCACGGCATCCACACGCCCCCATTTCTGCAGCGTGGCTTCGACCAGGCGGGCCAGGTCTTCAGGCGAACGGTTGGAGCCGGTGACGCCCAGTCCGCCCAATTCCCGCGCCAGCGTCTCGCCCTTGCCCGATGAAGACAAGATGGCCACGCGATAGCCGTCGGCGGAAAGCTTGCGCGCCGCCGCCGCACCCATGCCGCTGCCGCCCGCCGTCACGATCGCTACTTTTTCCGTGCTCATGCCCGCTCCTTTGCGTTGTCGAGGATGGGCCATTGTAGGAGGGCGGGTGGCGGTGCGGGCAGGTTCCCGCGTTGTCGGCAGGGGCGGCGCAAATTCGTTTCCGCTCGCCATGGAAACGGGCTCCGGGACCCTGGCGGACCAGGGGCGCGGAGCCCGTGCAGGCAAGCAGTGGGGGGGGC
>NZ_JBHFII010000058.1:242926-268593 GCF_057334215.1 Achromobacter maghribensis
CCCCCCCCCCCGGGGGGTCAGTCGACCAGCTTCAGCGTGCCCTTCATCAGCGCGAAGTGGCCGGGGAACGAGCAGAAGTAGGTGTAGTCCGTGCCGGCGGCAAGCTTGCTGACGTCGAACGTGACGGAATCCGTCTGTCCGCCACCGATGACCTTGGTGTGGGCGAGGACGCGGGCGTCGCCTTTCTTGACGTAGTCGTTGTCCAGGCCGGCGGCCATGCCGTCGTTCACCGCGCCTTGCATGTCGGCCGTGGTGGTCAGGACCCAGTTATGGCCCATGACGTTCTTGGCCAGGGTGCCGGGGTGCTTCAGGTTCACGGTGAACTGCTTGCAGCTCTTGCTGACCGTGATTTCCTTCTTGTCGAACTGCATCTGGTCATTGCCAGCGATATCGATCGAGCACTCGGCGGCCAGGACCGGGGCGGATGCGACAGCGAGGACCGCCGCGACGCAGAATTTCTTGAACACCATATTCATGCCTCCAATATTTCGAGGGGAGCGGAAATTTCCGGGCCAGCGCTGTGCGCGGGAACCGGCGATACGACATTCTCTTCCTACTGTACGCCAGAATGCGCGGCGTCATCCGCGGCGGGGTTGACCGAACGCAAGCGGCGCCCATTGTGTTGCGCCGGCTGCCCCCAGGCATCACGGATTGGGACTGACGCGCCAGATCACATTGCCCACGTCGTCGGCCACCAGCAGGTCGCCATGCCCGTCGACCGCGACGCCCACGGGACGGCCCTGCGCCTGCCCGCTTTCGTTCAGGAAACCGGTCAGCACGTCGCGTGCCTCGCCGTCGGGCGCCCCGCCCGCGAACGGCACGAAGATGACCTTGTAGCCGCTGCGCGGATCGCGGTTCCACGAGCCGTGCTGGCCCACGAACATGCCGCCGGCGTACGGCGCGGGCAGCCTGGCATTGCCGGACCAGGCCAGCCCCAGTGACGCGGTGTGCGGGCCAAGGGCATAGTCGGGCACGATGGCGCGCGCCACCAGGTCGGGCCTGGCCGGCGTGACGCGGGTGTCGACGTGCTGTCCAAAGTAGCTGTAGGGCCAGCCATAGAAGCCGCCGTCGCGCACGGACGTCATGTAGTCGGGCACCAGATCGCTGCCCAGTTCGTCACGTTCATTCACGGCGGTCCACAGGGTCTTGCCGTCGGGCGCCCAGGCCATGCCGACCGGGTTGCGCAGGCCGGTGGCGTACAGGCGCTTGGCGCCGCTTGCCACGTCGATTTCCCAGATGGCGGCGCGACCCTCTTCGATCTCCATGCCGCTTTCCGCGACGTTGCTGTTGGACCCCACGGACACGTACAGCTTGTGGCCGTCGGGGCTGGCGATCAGGTTCTTGGTCCAGTGGTGATTGATGCCGGCAGGCAGGTCCGTGACTTTCACGCCCGGCGCACGGATTTCCGTTTGCCCGGGTTCGTACGGAAAGCGCAGGACGGCGTCAGCGTTGGCGACGTATAGCTGATTGCCCACCAACGCCATGCCGAAGGGCGAGTTCAGGCCCTGCAGCAACACGCTGCGGGTCTCCGCGATGCCGTCGTGGTCGGCGTCCCGCAGCAAGGTGATGCGGTTGGCGCTGGGCGTCCGGGCGCCGGCGCGTTTCATGACGATGCCGGCGGCCCACGCTTTCAGTCCGCCGGAAGCGCCTTCGGGTTTGGGTGGCGCGTTGGTCTCGGCGACCAGCACGTCGCCGTTGGGCAGCACATGCAGCCAGCGGGGATGGTCCAGTCCGCTGGCAAACGCGTTGACCGCCAGGCCGGCGGCCGCCACGGGCTGCGCGCCCGCGATCCAGCCGACGGCCTTCGCCGTGTTGACGGTGGGGATCATGGTGGTGTTGGGAGGAGGCAGCTTCGGCGTTGGCCCCATGCCCGCTTCGACGGGCAGGGTGGCGATTTCGCCGCAGGCGCTCAACGCGGCCAGCGTCAAGCTCAGGCTGGCTGCCGCCAGGATACGCGGGACGGGCATGGTGCGACTCCAGGGCTATCTGTACGGTCCATCATACCCATACGGCCTGCCCGCCGCGTGCCGCATTCAGTCGTCGAAGCGGCTGCGCGTGACGGCGCCCGATTGCGGATCGACATACAGTTTCACGCGCTGGCCTTGGGGGTCATACGCTTTGACCTCGTATCCGTGCTTGCTGGAGCGTTCGATCTCGGAGATATTGCGGTAACCGGCGGCTTCCATCTTGTCGTAGACCTGGCGGATCGTCAGCATCGGCGCGGCGGGCGAGACGGCGGCGGGCGCGGTTGCCGCCGGGGTCGCGGCGGGCGTGGCCTGGGCATGGGCCGTCGTGCCGGCGACCAGGGCGGATGCGCCGATTGCCAGGGCGGCCAGGGTGTTCTGAATGCGCGTCATGATGGATAACTCCTAGTGTGAACGGGTGAAATGAAGCAAAAAGGCAGGCCGTTGTTGCGACCTTGTGCCCATTATTCGGGTTGCCGCATGAACCTTTTCTGAAGCCGCCGTTCATGTCCGGTTCATGCGCCACGCGGTATAAAAGACGACCCATCCCCCATTTTTCAAGAGGCCCGGCATTGCGGCAGCTCTTTTCGACCCGGCGCAAACGCAGCGGCATCCTGTTGTCCAGCGGCGTGCTGGCGCTTGCGCTGATCGCCGGGCCGGTCAGCGGGCTGGCCAGCGATAACGATCACGAGCGCGCGCGCCAGGCGTTGGAAGCGGGCAAGGTATTGCCGTTGGGCGCGGTGCTGGATATTGTCGAACGCGACTTCCCCGGCCAGGTCATCAAGGTCGAATTCGAAGAGGACGACGACGAATTCATCTACGAGATCCGGGTGCTGCAAAGCGGCGGAGGCATCCTGAAGCTGAAGATCGACGCGCGCGACGGCGCATTGCTGGCCGTGAAGGGCAGGGACATCAAATTCAAGGGCAAGGACTGATGCGCATACTCGTGGTCGAAGACGAACCCACGCTGGCCGGCCAACTGGCCGATGCGCTGCGCGGCGCGGGCTATACCGTGGACGTGTCCGGCGATGGCGGATCGGCGCGTTTCCTGGGCGACGTGGAAGCGTTCGATGCCGTGGTGCTGGACCTGGGCCTGCCCGTCATGGACGGGCTTACCGTGCTTAAGCTGTGGCGCGCCGCCCAGCGCAACATGCCGGTACTGATCCTGACGGCGCGCGACAACTGGCACGAGAAAGTGGCCGGCATCGACGCCGGCGCGGACGACTACCTGACCAAACCCTTCCACATGGAAGAGCTGCTGGCGCGGGTGCGCGCGCTATTGCGGCGCAGTACGGCACATGCCAGCGCGCAGTGGCGTTGTGGTCCGCTGATGCTGGACACGCGTCAGGCCAAGGTCACCATCGACGGCCAGGCGCTGACCTTGACCAGCCACGAATTCAAGGTGTTGTCGGTGCTGATGCAGCGCGCGGGCGAAGTCGTGTCGCGCACCGAACTGGTCGAGCACATTTACGCGCAGGATTTCGACCGCGACTCCAACACCATCGACGTGTTCATCGGACGCTTGCGCAAGAAGCTGCCGCCCGACACCATCGAAACCGTGCGCGGGCTGGGCTACCGGTTGGCGGCGCAGGGATGATGCGGGCGCGTGCCGGCATGCTGGGTTCGCTGCGGCTGCGGCTTTTGGCTGGCACGCTGGCCTGGATCCTCGTATCCGTGGCCTTGGCCGGCTGGGGGCTGGCCAGCCTGTTCCGCCAGCACATCACGCAGCAATTGCAGGCCGAGCTGACCTTGCACCTGAATCAGTTGACGGCGGCGGTCAACCCCGGCGCGGATGGCCGTCCCCGGGTGGACCCGCCACCGAATGACCCGCGTCTGGAGCAGCCGCTGTCCGGCCTGTATTGGCAAGTCGACCGATTGGCCGACGGCGGCCGGCCGGCGCTGATCGGCGCGGCGCGCTCGCGGTCGCTGTGGGACCAGACGCTCGAAACACCGGGGGCGTTGGAACAAGCGGCCGAGACCGGGGACCAGACCTACGACATCGCCGGGCCCGCCGGGCGTCGGCTGGAGGCGGTGGCGCGTATCTTGAAGCCCGCCGAAGAGGATGCGGCGCCGTTGCGCCTGGTGGTGGCGGCCGACCGCCGCGTGCTGGCCGAGCCCATCGGCCGTTTCAACGGCATGCTGGCCGTTGCCCTGGGCGCGCTTGCCGCCGGCCTGACGGCGGCCGCGGTGGTCCAGGTCGTGGTCGGCCTGCGGCCCCTGGCGCGCCTGCGGCGCCAGCTGGCAAAGCAGAACGCCGGCGGCAGCAGCCGTATCGAAGGCCGTTTTCCCAGCGAGATCCAACCGCTGGTCGACGACTTCAACAAGGCGCTGGCGATGAACGCCGAGATCGTGCAGCGCGCCCGGACGCAGGCCGGCAATCTGGCGCATGCGGTCAAGACGCCGCTGACCATCCTGGCCAACGCGGCGGCCCGCGAGGGCAGCGTGCCGGCCTTGTTGGTGGCAGAGCAGGTGGGGATGGCCAACCGCCAGATCGACTATCACCTGGCGCGCGCGCGGGCAGCGGCGTCCTCGGGCGCCGCCGATGGCCGTGCTCCGTTGCAAGACACGGTGCAGGGGCTGGTGCGCGTCATGCAGCGCTTGTACGCGGAACGCGATCTGCGTATTGGGACAGCCGGAATTGCCCCGGATCTGGCATTCCGGGGCGAGCAGCAAGACCTGCAAGAGATCCTGGGTAATCTGCTGGATAACGCCTGCAAATGGGCAGCCGGCCAGGTGCGCATTACCGCCGAACCGGCAGAGGCGGGGCGCTTGCTGCTGCATATCGACGACGATGGCCCGGGCATCGAGGATCACGAGCACGAACGCATTTTCCTGCGTGGCGTGCGCATGGACGAGCAATTGCCCGGTTCGGGCCTGGGCCTGGATATCGTGCGCGATCTGGCGGGCACCTACGGCGGCGAGGTCCGAGCCGGACGCTCGCCGCTGGGCGGGCTGCGGGTGTCGTTGTGGCTGCCCGCCGCCTGAGCGCAGCCCCGGCGCCTTACTTCACCAGGGTGACCGGCACTTCCGCCAACTGCAGCACCTGATTGGCGACCGATCCGATCAGGATGTTGGCCAGGCTGCCATTGCCGCGCGTGCCCATCACGATGCGGGCGCAGCCGTGGTCGCGGGCATAGCCGGCGATTTCGGTGGCGGCGTGGCCGAATTCGACATGGCTGGTGTACTCCACGCCGGTGGTGTCCAGGAGCTGGCGCGCTTCGTGGGTGGCCTCTTGGCCTTCGCGCGTGTAGAACTCGTTGATCATGTCTTGCGTGATCAGCCGCGACAGGCCCGCTCGCCCTTGCGTGGGCGTCTGGACATTGATCAGGTGGATGCGCGCGGCGCCGGCGCCCGCGGCCAGTTGACGGGCGTACAGCACGGCGCGGTTGGCATTGTCGGAGCCGTCGACGGGGACCAGGATGTTCAGCATGGATGCTCCTTGATGCGTTACTTGACCAACGTGACGGGCAATTCCGTCAGGTGCAGGACGCGGGTGGCGACGGACCCCATGAACAGCGACGAGACCGATCCCAGCCCGCGCGTACCCATGTAGATTTCGTCGGCGCCTGTTTCGTCGGCGATGCGGGCGATGGTGTCGGCGGCGGCGCCGATTTCGACGCGGGCTTCAAAGGGCACGCCGGCCTTTGACAGCAAGCCGCTGGCTTCCTGTAGCGCGGCGCGGCCCTCGTCCTGGTAATAAGCGTCGATCTCGGCCTGCGACAGGCCACGGCCGATCTTGCCGGATTTCAGCGGAATCTGGACGCTTAGCAGATCGACCCGTGCAACGGGGTCGTAGGCGCGGGCGGCCAGCATGGCTTGTACGGCGTGGATGGCGGGTTGCGAGCCGTCTACGGGGATCAGGATGCGCTTCATCGTCGTCTCCTTATTGTGTGTGCGAGCCGCGAAAGGCGGATGGCCCTACTGTATTCCAATTATTCGCCCGTTTTGGCGTCTGCGCGATGCGCGGGATCAAAGCGATTCGCGTGCGATTGCCGGGCGTGCCCGGCCCGCCCGTCAACGCCAGCGTTCCGGCGTGGGGCTCGCGTCCATGGGCGTGCCCAGCAAGCGGCTGGCCAGTGCCGCCAGCGCAGGCGCGCTGCCAGTGGTCTCCAGACGCGTGTCGCCCACGCTTGCCGTGCCCAGCAGGCCGCGCTCTTGCAATTGGTGCCGCAGCCAGCGGGCGACGGGCGATCCGGTTTCCAGCAGCGGCACGCCGGGACCGGCCGCGGCCTGGATCGCATCGCGCAGGAACGGAAAATGGGTGCAGCCCAGCACCAGCACGTCGGCGCCGGCGGCACGCAATTCCGCCACGGGCGCGCGCACGGCGGCGTCGACGCGGGGGCCGCTAAGTTCGCCTTGCTCTACCAACCCGACCCATTCCGGGCAGGGCCGCAACAGGATGCGCACTTCAGGCGCTTCGCGCTGGACCAGCGCGGCGAACTTGGGGCTGGCGAGCGTGCCGGTGGTGGCGAACACGCCCACGACGCCGCTGTGCGTGAGGTGAGCGGCGGGCTTGATGGCGGGCTCCACGCCGATGATGATCAGGTCGGGATGGCGGCGGCGTAACTGCGCGATAGCGGCGGCGGTGGCGGTATTGCAGGCCACCACCACGGCTTTGGCCTGGCGCGAGACGAAGTAATCGGTCAGCGCATGGGCGCGCTGCTCGACGAAGGCTTGCGTCTTTTCGCCATAGGGCACATGGGCGGAGTCGGCCACGTACAGCAGCGATTCATGGGGCAAGGCATCGCGAATCGCGCGCAACACGCTCAGGCCGCCAACGCCGGAGTCGTACACGCCGATAGGGGATTCGGAAGACATGGTCGACATTACAGGACGGGGGCAGGGGGCAAGGTCGGACGGGAACGTCGGGCAGTGTAGCGCCGCGCGACGGCGGCGGGGCCTGGCTAGGAGGCCAGCGGAGCCGCTTCGGCGCGATGGCGGCGCACTTCCTCGATCAGCTTGCGGGTGGCGCCGGACTGGGGCGCGTCGCGCCAGATCAGGTTCAGCGGGGCACGCAGCTCGACCGGTTCTTTCACGCTGACGTACACCACGCCCTCGATGTTCACCCGGCGTAGCGAGGCAGGCACCAGCGACACGCCCAGGCCGGCCGCCACCAGGCTCAGCGTGGACAGCATGCGCGGCGCTTCCTGCGCGATGCGGGGGCTGAAGCCCGACGCGCTGCACGCCGTGATGATCGCGTCGTATAGGCCGGGGCCGCTATGACGCCGATACAGGATCAGGGATTCCTCGGCCAGTTCGGATAGCGCGATGTGGCGGCGCGTGCGGCCCTTGACCGCCGGGTGGTCGGCGGGAAACGCCGCCAGCATGGTTTCTTCCAGCACGGTTTCCTCGACCACGCCGGGGCCGGGGCCATACGCGCCCCGGATGAACGCCACGTCCACGCGGCCTTCGCTGACGGCTTCGCGCAGTTCGCCCGTGCTGCTTTCCTCAAGCACCAACCGGACGTTCGGCGCGCTTTCGCGGAAGCGCCGGATGACCGACGGCACGAAGGGATGGAACGCCGCCGATCCGGTGAAGCCGACCGTCAGCCGGCCCGCTTCGCCTTGCGACACGCGACGCACCCCGTCCACGGCCTGGTCCACCAGCGCGATGATGTTGCGCGCGTCGTCGACCAGGGCGCGACCGCTTTCGGTCAGCTCCATGCCGCGCGGCAAGCGGTGGAAAAGGGTCACGCCCAGCTCGTGCTCCAGTACGCGGATCTGCTGGCTGAGCGGCGGCTGGCGGATGCCGAGCCGGGCGGCGGCCTTGGTCAGATGGGATTCCTCGGCCACGGCCAGGAAGTAGCGCAGAAGACGCAGATCGACTGATGCCATATGCGGTGAATATGATTTGTTAGGTAGTCATATATTAGACATTATCTGACGCGAAGAGTAGGCTGACATCTCGTTATTCCTCTCTTGGCGCAGCAACGCGCCAGCCTTCGTCCACCGGCCTTGGGCCGGCCATCACAACATGAATGCAGCACTTTCCACCCCCGAGGCCGCTGTTCCGCCTCCGCCCACCTGCGGGCAATTGTTCTACGGTTTTCTGATGCTTGGCTTGACGGCATTCGGTGGCGCGTTGCCCCTGGCGCGCCGCATGGTCGTTGAAAAGCACCGCTGGCTAAGCGGCGCCGAATTCACCGATCTGCTGGGCCTGTGCCAGTTTCTGCCCGGCGGCAACATCATCAATCTATCGGTCGCGCTGGGCATGAAGTTCCGCGGCCCCCGCGGCGCGTTCGCGGCGCTGATGGGCTTGATCCTGGCGCCGTCCGCCATCGTCATCCTGCTGGGCATGGTGTACGACCGGTTCCAGAGCGACCCCCACATTCAGCACTTGTTCGCCGGCCTGGCCGCCGCCGCGGCCGGACTGCTGATTTCGATGGCGGTGAAGATCGGCGTGCCAGTGGTGAAGCGCCGCGATTGGCTGGCAGGCGTGGTCGCCACGGTCTGTTTCGTGGCGATCGCCGTGTTGCGCATCCCGCTGTTGCCCACGATGGCAGTCCTGACGCCATTGAGCATTCTGCTGGTCTGGAGGCAACGTCGATGATCCAGACCCTGATCTCGCTGGCCCTGATCTTCTCGCAGCTGTCCGTGCTGGCGTTCGGCGGGGGAAACACCATCCTGCCCGAAATGCAGCGTCAGGTCGTGGACGTGCACGGCTGGATGACGGCAGCCGATTTTTCCGCGCTGTTCGCCTTGGGCCAGGCCGCGCCCGGTCCCAACCTGATGGTGGTCACGCTGGTCGGCTGGCACGTGGCGGGCGGGTGGGGCGTTCTTGTCACGACCATCGCCAAGTTCGGTCCGTCCTCGCTGATCACCATCCTGGCGCTGGGCTTGTGGGAACGCTTCAAAGACCGCCCGTGGCGCGGTGTGATCCAGGCGGGCATCTTCCCGATGACCGTGGGCCTGGTCGCCGCCAGCGCCGCGCTGATCACCGAGGCTTCGGTGCACACCTGGCTGCTGGGGGCGATTACCGCCGTGGTGGCGTTGTTGGCCAGCACCACGCGCATTCATCCGCTGTGGCTGCTGTTTGGCGGCGCGCTGGTGGGTTTGCTGGCGATTGGTTAGCGCTGCGGCGTTAGCCAATCGCCGCGCGGGCGTCACGGCTGTGACGACCCGCGCGTTGCGCCTTGCCGAAGATCAGGCGGCGGCGCCCAATCTCCACAAAGACGTAACTTCCTTCGAGCGCGCTGCGTATAGCGGGTCGCTCGGGTCTTTGGCGCGGGCGTGCGTCGGGCGTGTGTCGATGCGTTCAATGACGCGCAAGCCGGCGGCCTGGATCATTTCCATCAGCTGTTCACGGGTGCGCAGGCCCAGATGTTCCGCCAAGTCGGACAGGATCAGCCAGCCTTCGCCGTTGGGCGTCAGGTGTTCGGTCAGGCCGTTGAGAAATCCGCGCAGCATGCGGCTGTCGGGGTCGTACACGGCATGCTCGACGGGCGAGCTGGGGCGGGCGGGCAGCCAAGGCGGATTGCAGACGATCAGCGACACGCGGCCTTCGGGGAACAGATCGGCCTCGACGATATCGACCTGTTTCGCCAGGCCCAGCCGTTCCAGGTTTTCGCGGGCGCAAGCCAGCGCGCGCGGGTCCTGGTCGGTGCCGATGACGCGCTTGCCGCCACGGCGCGCGATCACGGCGGCCAGGACGCCGGTGCCGGTGCCGATATCGAAGGCGACGCCGCCACGCGGCATCGGCGTATTCGCCACCAGTTCAACATATTCGCCGCGCAGCGGCGAAAACACGCCGTAGTGCGGGTGGATGCGGTTGTTGAGGGCGGGAATCTCAACGCCCTTCTTGCGCCATTCAAAGGCGCCGATCAGGCCCAGCAATTCGCGCAGCGACGCCACGTAGGGCTCGTCGGCCGGGCCGTGGACTTCTTCGCAGGCTTGCCGGGCGTCGGGCGCGCGGCGCAGCGAAATACCGTGGCCGGCGTCGAACGGGATCAGCAGCATGCCCAGGATGCGGGCGCGTTGCGATTGAATCTGGCGGTGCTGGTTGAAGGCTTCCAGCAAGGTTTCCACGGGTTTGCGCGGACGCTTATCCACGCGCCGGGTCATCGCCTGCAGGAGCAGGCGGGCGTTCTGGAAGTCGCCGCGCCACAACAGGCCCACGCCTTCGCAGGCCTGGCGGTACGCCATGTCCGCGGTCAGGGTGTCGTCCACCACCACCACGCGCTTGGGCGGCGTCGCGCCGGTTTCGGAGCGCCAGCGGGCGGAATGGGGGACACTATTTTCTTCCCAGTGCAATTCAGGGGCGGTCAACGCGGCGCTCCGGTAGAGACGGGGGGACGGGGCAGGATCATGGGGCAGGAGATAAAAAGAAAGGGCGCGGGCTGCCAATGTAGCAGTTTCGCGCCCTGTGACGTTGCGCGGCACCCGGGTTGCCCCGGGCGCCAGGCCGGCCGGACCGCCCTCTACTGGAACAGCACGACCGCTTTCTGCAGCGTGATCCAGATGCCCCAGGCCAGCGGGATGCCCACGCAGGCCCAGGCGAACATCACCAGCGCCGCGGGGGTGCGGAACGTGGAGGTGCCCACGCCATGGGTTTCGGCGGCGACGGCGCGTTCATGCGCCAAGGCCTTCTCATGCGTCAGTTCGGCGTCCGTCATAAAGTACTTGGGGTTGACCGGGCGGATCGCCAGGTTGCACAGGAAGCCCAGCACCAGCATGCCCGCCAGGATGTACATGGTGATGTCGTAGACCTGCGCGCGCGGCACGCCGATCGACAACTGGTATTCACGGATGTAGTTCACCAGCACCGGCCCGAAGATGCCCGCCGCCGACCACGCCGTCAGCAGGCGGCCATGGATGGCGCCCACCATCTGCGTGCCGAACAGGTCGGCCAGATACGCGGGCACCGTGGCGAAACCGCCTCCGTACATGGACAGGATCACGCAGAAGGCCGCCACGAACAGGGCCAATGCGCCGATATGCGCGGTCCAGGGAATGGCGGAATACAGGACGAAGCCCAGCACCAGGAAGATCAGATAGGTTGTCTTGCGGCCCAGCTTGTCCGACAGGCTGGCCCAGAAGAAGCGGCCACCGATGTTGAACAGGCTGAGCAAGCCGGTGAAGCCCGCCGCGATGGCGGCGATGGCGGCCAGCTGATCCTTGTCCAGCTGGCCAAAGCCCAGTTCCGGCTTGTTGATCAGACCACCGCCGAACACCTCTTGCAGCAAGGGCGAGGCCATGCCCAGGATGCCGATGCCCGCCGTCACGTTCAAGCACAGCACCAGCCACACCAGCCAGAACTGCGGCACGCCCCAGACGCGCTTCACGTGGACGTGGCCCTTGGTGATCATGGCGTTGTTGGCCTGCTTGGCGGGGGCGCTCCAGCCTTCGGGCTTCCAGCCGGTCGGCGGCACGCGGTAGCCCAGCGCGCCGGACATCATGAAGATGAAATACACCGCCGCCATGGTCAGGAAGGTCTGCCAGACGCCCGGCGAGGTCGGCGTGGCGAAGTGGCGCATCAGCAGGTCGGCCAGCGGCGCGCCGATCATCGCGCCGCCGCCGAAGCCCATGATGGCCATGCCGGTGGCCATGCCGCGGCGGTCCGGAAACCATTTGATGAGCGTGCTGACAGGCGAGATATAACCCAGCCCCAGCCCGATGCCGCCGATGACGCCGGACCCCAGCCACAGCATCCACATCTGGTGCAGGTATACGCCGATGGCCGAAATCACCAGGCCGCCGCACCAGCACAACGCCGATACCACGCCTGCCTTGCGGGGGCCGGCGCGTTCAAGCCAGCCGCCCCATAGCGCGGCGGAACATCCCAGCAGCACGAAGAACAGGGTGTACATCCAGCCCATCGTGGAAATCTTCCAGTCGCAGCTGGTCGTGAACAGCTCGGCGGCCCGGCTCATGTCGGCCGGGCAGGCCAGCGGTTTGGTCCCGCCCACCATTTTGGACAAGGGTATCCAGAACACCGAGAAGCCGTAGGCCATGCCGATGCACAGGTGGATGGCCAAGGCGGCCGGCGGGACCAGCCAGCGCGAGAATCCCGGTCCGGCGATGGTGCGTTCTTTATCAAAAAACCCCGGCCTTGCGCCAGGCAGGTCCAGTGTGGCGGTGCTTTCCATGTTGTCTCCTCAGGGGTGCGGCTTTATCGAGCACGCCGACCGGAAATACAACGGTGGCGCGGCTTCTTTTTGAATCCGTCACTGCGTACTGACTGCGGTAAAGCGGTTGTGCGCGCCTATCCCACGCGGGGCGCCGGCGTCAGGCGCTGGCGGTTCTGCGTGACCGCGTCCAGCACCAGGGGATGCAACTGTTCTTCGCCGGCATCGCCGTCGGGGCGTTGCGCCAGAAAGCCCAGCAGCTCGTTGCGCATGCGGGGTTCCCAGAACTTGTGGATATGGTTGGCCACTCCTTCCAGCGCTTCGTGCCGGTCCGGCATGGCGTCGAAGAACTGGCCGATGCGGTTGGCCATGCGGATGAGGTTGCCGATTTCCATTGCGTGTCGGGGTCCGGTTCAGGGGATAAGGCGGTCGGGGTGGGAATAGAGCGTGGCGTCGTCGTTGCGCAGGAAGCCCACCAGGCTGACGTTGGCATCCTGCGCCAGCCGGATGGCCAGGGCGGTGGGGGCGGATACGGCCGCCAGCACGGCCACGCCGGCCGCGGCCGTTTTCTGCACCATTTCGAAGCTGGCCCGGCTGGATACCAGCACGATGCCGTCGCCGGCATTCATGGCCTGGCGCGCCAGCGCGCCCACCAGCTTGTCCAGCGCGTTGTGGCGGCCCACGTCCTCGCGCACCAGCGCGACCACACCGTCGGCGCCCGCCCAGCCCGCCGCATGGGTCGCGCCGGTGATGTCGTGCAGCGCCTGGCGGGCGCGCATGTCGCGCATGGCCGCCAGCACTGATCGGATGCGCACGGGAGATCCGTTGGTGACCGGCGCCACCGGCCGCAGCACCTCCGGCAGCGTCTCCACGCCGCACAAGCCGCAGCCCGTGCGTCCGGCCATGGCGCGTCGCCGCGATTTCAGCCGCACTTCACAGGCGCTGGAGATCTCCAGCTGGATCACGATGCCGTCGCACTGCGGCAGCAGGTCGATGCCGCGCACGTCGCTGACGCTGTCGATGATGCCTTCCGACAGGGCGAAGCCCACGGCAAAGTCTTCCAGGTCTGCCGGCGTGGCCAGCATGGTCGCGTGGCTGATGCCGTTGAATTCCAGCGCCACCGGGGTTTCCTCGGCGACGAAGTCGGTTTCGGGGGCGGGGGCGATGGCGCCGCCCCGCACACGCTTGACCTGGGTCTGCGTGCAGTCGGGGCGGGAAGACGGGGGCGTGGTCATGGCATCCAGGGCGGTCGTGGCCGGCAGGGGTTACTTCCCGGTCAGCGCCGCTTCGCTTTCGCGCGATCGCTCGCGCAGCAGTTTTTGCTGAATGTCGGCAAAGCGCGACCACTGGCGCTGCCATTCCGAAGGCTGGGACACGCGCGTGACCTGCACGGCCGTGACCTTGTATTCGGGGCAGTTGGTCGCCCAGTCGGAGGCGTCGGTCGTGACGACGTTGGCGCCGGATTCGGGAAAGTGGAACGTGGTGTATACCACGCCCGGTTGCACCCGGTCGGTCAGCGTCGCGCGCAGCACGGTTTCGCCCGCGCGGCTTTGGATGCCGACCCAATCGCCTTCGGCCACGCCACGGTCCTCGGCGTCTTGCGGGTGCAGTTCCAGCACGTCCTCGCCATGCCACATCACGTTGGGTGTACGCCGCGTCTGCGCGCCCACGTTGTACTGGGACAGGATGCGGCCCGTCGTCAACAGCAGCGGGAAACGCCGCGTGCTGCGTTCATCGGTGGGCACGTACTTGGTGATCATGAACTTGCCCTTGCCGCGCACGAAAGCGTCGATGTGCATGATGGGCGTGCCTTCAGGTGCGTCGTCGTTGCACGGCCACTGCAGGCTGCCCAGCTTGTCCAGCTTGTCGTAGCTGACGCCCGAGAACGTCGGCGTCAGCCGGGCGATCTCTTCCATGATCTCGCGCGGGTGCTTGTAGTTCATGGGGTAGCCCAGCGCGTTCGACAGCGCTACGGTCACCTCCCAGTCGGACTTGCCGTTCTTGGGCTCCATCACCTTGCGCACGCGGGAAATGCGGCGTTCGGCATTGGTGAAGGTGCCGTCCTTTTCCAGGAAGGACGAACCGGGCAGGAACACGTGCGCGTACTTCGCGGTTTCGTTCAGGAACAGGTCCTGCACCACGATGCACTCCATCGCCGCCAGCGACGCCGCCACGTGCTGCGTGTTGGGGTCGGACTGCACGATGTCTTCGCCCTGGCAATACAGGCCCTTGAACGAGCCGCCCAGCGCCGCTTCGAACATGTTCGGAATGCGCAGGCCGGGTTCGGGCTGCAGCGTCACGCCCCAGTCCTTCTCGAACTGCGCGCGCACGACGTTGTCCGAAATGTGCCGGTAGCCGGGCAGTTCGTGCGGGAACGAGCCCATGTCGCACGAGCCCTGCACGTTGTTCTGGCCGCGTAGCGGATTGACGCCCACGCCCTCGCGGCCGATGTTGCCGGTGGCCATTGCCAGGTTGGCGATGCCCATCACGGTGGTGGAGCCCTGGCTGTGCTCGGTCACGCCCAGGCCGTAATAGATGGAGCCGTTGCCGCCGGTGGCGAACAGGCGCGCCGCGCCACGCACGGCCTGCGCCGGCACGCCGGTGATCTCTTCCATGGCTTCCGGCGAATTCTCGGGCAGCGACACGAAGTCGCGCCATTCGTTGAACGCCTTCGTTTCGCAGCGCTCGGCCACGAAGGCTTCGTCGATCAGCCCTTCGGTGGCGATCACGTGGGCCAGCGAGGACAGCAGCGCCGTGTTGGTGCCGGGCCGCACCTGCAGATGGAAGTCGGCCTTGATGTGCGGCGAACTCACCAGTTCGATACGGCGGGGATCGATCACGATCAGGCGCGCGCCCTGGCGCAGCCGGCGCTTCAGCCGCGAGGCGAACACCGGGTGGCCGCTGCTGGGGTTGGCGCCCATCACGATGACGACGTCGGTGTGCATCACCGAATCGAAGGTCTGCGTGCCGGCGGATTCGCCCAGCGTTTGCTTCAGGCCGTAGCCGGTGGGCGAATGGCAAACCCGTGCGCACGTATCGACGTTATTGGTGCCGAACGCCGCGCGCACCAGCTTCTGCACCAGCCAGGTTTCTTCGTTGGTGCAGCGCGACGACGTGATGCCGCCCACCGCATCGCGGCCGTATTGGCTCTGGATGCGGCGGAATTCGGATGCGGCGTAATGGATGGCCTCGTCCCAGGACACTTCCTTCCAGGAGTCCGTGATGTGCTTGCGGATCATGGGCTTGAGCACGCGTTCCTTGTGCGTGGCGTAGCCCCAGGCGAACCGGCCCTTCACGCAGGAATGCCCGCGGTTGGCCTGGCCGTCTTTCCAGGGCACCATGCGCACGACTTCCTGGCCTTTCATTTCGGCCTTGAACCCGCAGCCCACGCCGCAATAGGCGCACGTGGTCACGACCGAGTGTTCGGCCTGGCCCATCATGATGACGGTCTTTTCCTGCAGGGTAGAGGTCGGACAGGCCTGCACGCAGGCGCCACAGGACACGCATTCGCTGTCCAGGAACGATTGGTCCTGCCCTGGCGACACGCGGGACTCGAAGCCCTTGCCCGAGATCGTCAACGCAAAGGTGCCCTGCGTTTCCTCGCAAGCGCGCACGCAGCGATTGCACACGATGCACTTGGACGCGTCGTAGCTGAAGTACGGGTTGGAATCGTCGGTCTTGGCTTTCAGGTGGTTGGCGCCGTCATAGCCGTAACGCACGTTGCGCAGGCCCACCACGCCCGCCATGTCTTGCAGTTCGCAATCGCCGTTGGCGGGGCAGGTCAGGCAATCCAGCGGGTGGTCCGAGATGTACAGCTCCATGACGCCGCGGCGCAGGTCGTGCAGCTTGGGCGTCTCGGTGTAGACGACCATGCCGTTTTCGGCCGGCGTGGTGCAAGACGCCGGATAGCCGCGGCGACCTTCGATCTGTACCAGGCAAAGCCGGCACGAGCCGAAGGGCTCAAGGCTGTCGGTGGCGCACAGCTTGGGGATGTTGATGCCGGCCTCGGCCGCGGCGCGCATCAGGGATGTGCCCTCGGCGACGCTGATCTCCTGGCCGTCGATGGTCAGGCTGACGGTTTTTTCCGAGACGCGTTCGGGCGTGCCCAGGTCGCGCTCGCGCTTGATGACGGTTTCTAGCATGTCTGTCTCTCGGGTTCAGGCCGCGTGCGCGGCAGACTGGGAGGACTCGATGCCGAAGTCCTGCGGAAAATGGTTCAGCGCGGACAACACCGGGTAGGGCGCCATGCCCCCCAGCGCGCACAGCGAACCGCCCATCATCGTGTCGCACAGGTCGCGCAGCAGGTGCACCTGCTGTTCGCGCTGCGACGCGTCGCCGGTTGCGATCTTGTCCAGGGTTTCGACGCCGCGCGTGGAGCCGATGCGGCAGGGCGTGCATTTGCCGCAGGATTCGATGGCACAGAATTCCATCGCGTAGCGCGCCATGCGGGCCATGTCGACGGTGTCATCGAAGGCCACCAGTCCGCCGTGGCCGATCATGGCCGAAATCTGGATATAGGCCTCGTAGTCCAGCGGCACGTCCCATTGCGATTCCGGCAGGTAGGCGCCCAGCGGGCCGCCCACCTGCACGGCGCGCAACGGACGCCCCGAGGCGCTGCCGCCGCCGAATTCATAAAGCAGGTCGCGCAGGCTCAGGCCGAATGCCTTTTCAACCAGGCCTCCCTGCTTCAGGTTGCCGGCCAGTTGGAACGGCAACGTGCCGTGCGAGCGGCCCACGCCGTAGTCGCGGTAGTAGGCCGCGCCCTTGGCCAGGATGATGGGCACCGTGGCCAGCGAGATCACGTTGTTGATGACGGTGGGCTTGCCGAACAGGCCGGATATCGCCGGCAGCGGCGGCTTGGCGCGCACCACGCCGCGCTTGCCCTCCAGGCTTTCAAGCAGGGATGTTTCTTCGCCGCAGATGTAGGCGCCCGCGCCCTTGCGCACTTCCAGGTCGAACACGCGGCCGCTGCCGTGCACGTCGCTGCCCAGCCAGCCTACGCTGCGCGCCCGCGCAATGGCGGCTTCCAGCGTGGCGATGGCGTGCGGGTACTCGGAACGCACGTAGATGTAGCCGTAGGTCGCGCCCACCGCCAGCCCGGCGATGGTCATGCCCTCGATCAGCACGTAGGGGTCGCCTTCCATCAGCAGGCGGTCGGCGAACGTGCCCGAGTCGCCTTCGTCGGCGTTGCAGACGATGTACTTCTGGTCGCTGGGCGACCCGGCCACCGTCTTCCATTTGATACCGGTCGGAAAGGCCGCGCCGCCGCGGCCGCGCAGGCCCGAGGTAACCATTTCGTCGACGATCTGCGCCGGCTCCATCGCCAGCGCCCGCTTCAGGCCGGCCAGGCCGCCGTGCGCCGCGTAGTCTTGCAGGGACAGCGGGTCGATGATGCCGACACGGGCAAATGTCAGCCGTTCCTGGTGTTTCAGGTACGGGATGTCTTCGGTCAGGCCCAGCCGCAGCGGGTGCGCCCCGCCCGTCAGCCAGCCGGCGTCGAACAGCGCGGCCACGTCTTCCGGGGCGACGGGTCCATACGCCACCCGGCCGTCGGGCGTGGCGACTTCCACCAGGGGTTCCAGCCACAGCAGCCCGCGCGACCCGTTGCGCACCACTTGTACGGACAGGCCGCGTTCGTCGGCGGCGCGTTCGATGCCGCGCGCCACCGCGTCGGCGTCCATGGCCAGCGCCGCGGCGTCGCGCGGCACGTAGATGACGACGGGGGCGGTCATGATGAGGCCTCCAGCGTGCGGGTCAGCAGGCGGTCAAGCTTGTCGGGCGTAACCCGGGCATGCGGCTGGCCGTCGATCATCACGGCCGGGGACTGGGCGCACAGGCCCAGGCAATACACGGGTTCCAGCGTGAAGTTGCCGTCCGCCGTGCTGGCGTGAAAATCGCAGCCCAGCGCGGTGCGCGCGTGGGCGGCCAGGTGCTCGCCGCCCATCGCCTGGCAGGATTCGGCGCTGCACACTTCCAGCGTGTGGCGCGCGGCCGGCTCGCTGCGGAAGTGGGGGTAGAAGGTGATGACGCCATGGACTTCGGCGCGGGACAGGTTGAGGGCCTCGGCGATGGTCTGCACCGCCTCGGCCGGAATACAGCCCAGCTCGTGCTGCACCTCGTGCAGGACGGGAAGCAAGGGGCCGGGCAGGTCTTTCAGCCGGGCGACGATGCGTGCGGTGGCCGCGATGGCCGGGGGGGGGGACGCCTGGGCCGCGTCCAGGGCCAGTTTGCCGCCCCGGGCGCCGCCGCTGGACGCCAAGTCGGATTTTGCCTCGCGCTGATGCACGGTGGTCTCCTCCTGTGTTGCTGGGCCCCGCTGTCGGGGGCGTGGTATCGGGTGGGATCTTGGGATATTTAATATGTTTTTTAAAACATAAAAAAATCCCTTCCACCGCATTATTTGTGTACTCTAGCCCCGTAATTCATTGCCTTCAATAAGAAATAAATGACATATAAGTTCCGTATCGGCTTGCGGGCGCAATGGACCTTGGGTGGCGACGACAATTCCGATCCCGTGCCGCTGCAAGACATGCTGGCCCTGTTGGCCGCGATTGACGCCACGGGCAACATCGCGGGCGCCTGCCGGGCCTGCGGCCTGTCGTACCGGCACGCCTGGGGCGTGTTGCGCCGTTTTGAAGGCATCTTCGGCACCCAACTGCTGATCACCAACCGGCGCCAGGGCACGCAGCTGGCGCCGTTCGCGCAGCGGCTGCTGTGGGCCAACCGCCGCATCGAGGCAAGGTTGATGCCCACGCTGGACAGCATGGCCTCCGAGCTGCAGGAAGAACTGGAGCGTCTGCTGCCCGAAAGCGGGCCGCACCTGCGGCTGCACGCCAGCCATGGTTTCGCGGTGGAATCGCTGATGCAGCACATGAGCGCCCGCAAGCCGGGGCTGGAATTGCGCTACCGCACGGCAATCGAAGCGCTGGCCTCGCTAGAGCGCCATGAATGCGACCTGGCGGGATTCCAGGTGCCGCTGGGTGATTTCGAATCGCCCATCATGGAGCGTTATGCGCAGTGGCTGCACGCGGACGAATACGTGCTGATCCATCTGGCCGTGCGCAACACGGGTCTGTTCGTCACCGCCGGCAACCCCAAGCAGATCCGCGGCATGGCCGACCTGGCGCGACCCGACGTCCGCTTCGTGAACCGGCAGATCGGGTCCAGCACGCGCTATCTCGTCAGCCTGATGCTGCAACGGGCCGGCGTGTCCATCGGCGAAGTCCTCGGCTACGAAACCAACGAATTCACCCATATGGCCATTGCCGCGCACATTGCCAGCGGCATGGCGGACACGGGCGTGGGCGTCGAGACGGCCGCGTGCCGCTTCGGCCTGGATTTCATCCCCCTGGTGCGGGAGCGCTATTTCTTCGCCATCCGCAAGTCGTCGCTGGAGACGCCCGCCATGCAAGACCTGCTGTCCATCATGCGCAGCCCCGATTACGTGGGCTACGTCGGACAACTGGTCGGCTACGACGCCCGGGACACCGGGCGGTTACAAACCTTGGAAGAGGCGTTCGCGTAGGCGTGTCTTGCCTGCGCCGGTATGCCTCGCGCCGGGATATGATGGCCCCATGAGCAAAGTGATTTTCCTTGCCGACCGCCGGTCCGACCGTTCGGCCTGGCCCACGCCCGGCGAACTGCCGCCGGCCGGGCAGCCCGCACTGGATGCGCGCGCACGCCCGTTGCGCGACCTGCGCATCTCGGTCACTGACCGCTGCAATTTCCGCTGCACGTACTGCATGCCGCGCGAAGTGTTCGACAGCAGCTATACCTTCATGCCGCATTCGGACCTGCTCTCCTTCGAAGAGATCAGCCGGCTGGCCGGCATCTTCACGCAACTGGGCGTAGAGAAAATCCGCCTGACCGGCGGCGAACCGCTGCTGCGCAAGCACATCGAAAACCTGGTGGGCCAGCTGGCCGAACTGCGCACGCCGGCCGGCCGCCCGCTGGACCTGACCCTGACGACCAATGGCAGCGTGCTGGCCCGCAAGGCCGCTGCGCTGAAGGCCGCGGGGCTCACGCGCGTCACCGTCAGCCTTGACGCGCTGGACGCCGCCATGTTCCAGGACATGAGCGACAGCGGCTTCACGCCGGACGACGTGCTGCGCGGCATCGACGCGGCCGCCAGCGCGGGCCTGGCGCCCGTGAAGGTCAACATGGTGGTGCGGCGCGGCCTGAACGACGAGCAGATCCTGCCCATGGCGGAACGCTTCCGCAACAGCGGTCATATCCTGCGTTTCATCGAATACATGGACGTAGGCAACAGCAACGGCTGGAATCTTGCCGAAGTGGTGCCCAGCCAGGAAGTGCTGGATCGCATCGGCGCGGCCTATCCCCTGGAGCCCGTGCAAAGCGGCGAAATGGGCCGCGTGGCCGAACGCTGGCGCTACCAGGACGGCGGCGGTGAAATCGGCGTCATCTCCAGCGTCACGCATGCGTTCTGCGGCGGCTGTACGCGCGCGCGCCTGTCGCCGGAGGGCAAGCTCTTCCTGTGCCTGTTCGCGCACGAGGGATACGATCTGCGCGCGCCGCTGCGCGATGGCGCCACCGACGCCGAACTGGCGGCCATCCTGTCGGGCATCTGGGGTGCCCGCAACGACCACTATTCAGAACTGCGCGGCCGCAATGCGGCGGCTCCCACGCCGGATCCGGGGCGCAAAGTTGAAATGAGCTATATCGGTGGCTGACCCCGCATTGCCGCGCGAGGGCATCGCCGGACTGATCCTGGCGGGCGGGCAGGGCTCCCGCATGAACCAGCAAGACAAGGGGCTGGTGCTGCTGCGCGGCCAGCCGCTGGTGGCGCACGTGGCGGACCGCCTGGCGCCGCAAGTGGGCCGGTTGATTGTCAGCGCCAACCGCCATCAGGACCGCTACGCGCAGTACGGGCAGGTGGTCGAAGACGGTGAACCGGCGCTGGGTACGTTCCAGGGGCCTTTGCTGGGCATTGCGGCGGGGCTTGCCGCCGCGGCGCAAGATGAGTGGCTGGTGGTGGCGCCTTGCGACACGCCTTTCCTGCCCGCCGACCTGGCTGCGCGCCTGATCGGCACGGCCCGATCGGCCCGCGCGCCGCTGGCCTACGCCGCGGCCAACGGCCAGCGCCATTCCGCCTGCATGGCGGTGCGCACGTCGCTGCTGCCGGATCTGCGCGACTACCTGCTGGGGGGCGACCGCAAGGTGGGCCTGTGGCAGGCCCGCGCGGGCGGCGTCGAAACCTGCTTTGACGACACGCCCGACGCCTTCATGAACGTCAATACGCCGGAAGAACTGGCCGCGGCCGAACGCTACGCCAGCCAGTGACGCAGGTCGTAGTACGGCACGCGGTCCATGTCGTTGATCTGCACGTCGGCCGGCAGGCGCGCCAGGCCCGTCGCCCACGGCATCGAACTGATCACGCCCGACCCCTGATGGCCGTAGGCCACCAGTTCGCCGCTGCCGTCCTCGGCCGCGCGGCGCTGGACGCGCAGGAACTCCTCGCGGCTGTCCCGGCGCGGGCGTTCAGTGCGCAAGGGCAAGAGGCTGACCGGCGGAAAGATCTCTTCGCGGCCCTGCATGCGCCGCACCAGCGGCGACACCAGCATCGCAAACACGGCATAGGCCGACACCGGATTGCCGGGCAGGCTGACGACAGGTTTGCCGCCGATCTGCGCCAACGCCACGGGCTTGCCCGGTTTCATGCGCACCTTCCATAGCGACAACTCACCGCCCAGCGTGGCCAGCGCGGGCTTGACCAGGTCGCGTTCGCCGACGGACACGCCGCCCACGCTCAACACCAGGTCGCAATCGGCCAGCAGCGTCTTGAACGCGGCCAGCAGATCGGCTTCGGTATCGCGGGCATGCAGCACATGCACGGGCAATGCGCCCAGGCCGCGCACCAGCGCGGCCAGCATCGGGCCATTCGAGTTGTAGATCTGTTCGGGTGCGCGGGGCATGCCGGGCGGCACCAGTTCGTCGCCGGTGGTCAGGATGCCGACGCGCAACTGGGCCACGACCGACACGCGGGCAAGGCCTTGCGACGCCAGCAACGCCACATGGGCGGCCTGCAGCACCGTGCCGGCGGGCAGCAGCGGCGCGCCGGTCATCGTGTCTTCGCCACGGCGGCGAATATGCTGGTTGGGCGCGGGCTGGCGCGTGATCTCCACGAGGTTGTCGGCTTCGACGGTGTCTTCCTGCATGACCACGGTGTCGGCGCCGTCGGGAACCAGGCTGCCGGTGAACAGGCGAATCGCGTGCCCGGGCTTGAGCGGTTCGGGCACGTCGCCCGCATAGCACCGCTGTTGAATGGGCAGGCGGCCGCCCGCGCGCCAATCGGCCACGCGCAAGGCGTAGCCGTCCATGGCGCTGTTGTCGGCCGGGGGGATGTCCACGGTGGCGGTCAGGGCGGCCGCCAGCACGCGGCCGGCGGCGTCGTTCAGGCCGACGTCTTCATGGCGTTGCAGCGGCCCTGCGGCATTGGCCAGCAGGGTCTGGGCTTGATCGAAATCCAGCATGGGTCAGTTGTCTTCTTGTTGAGGCTTGAAATGCGAAGCGAAGTTGCAGGGCCGATGGCTGCTGTCGAGCTGTTCGCGCAGGATCTGCGCCCAGGCGGTTTCGCAGGCATTGTTGGAGCCGGGCAGGCAGAAGATCAGCGTGTGGTTGGCTGACCCTGCGAACGCGCGCGACTGGATGGTCGAGCTGCCGATCTCGGTGTAGGAAATCTGGCGGAACAGCTCGCCGAACCCGGGAATCTCGCGGTCCAGCAGCGGCAGGATGGCTTCCGGCGTGTGGTCGCGATGCGAGAAGCCCGTGCCGCCCGTCGTCAGGATGATCTGCACCTCGGGGTCGGCGATCCAGTCGCTGATGACGCGGCGGATCTGGTAGATGTCGTCGCGCACGATGTCGCGGCGCACGCATTGGTGCCCGGCGTGCGCCAGGCTGTGGGCAAGCAGGTTGCCGGAGGTGTCGTCGCCTGCGCTGCGGGTGTCGCTGACGGTCAGCACGGCGCAGGCCAGCGACACGGGGACGGGGCTTTCTTCGCTCATGGGTGTTCCTTCTTCGAAGCGGAGTCTTCATCCCAGGCATCCGTGCGGTCCTGGTCGGATTGGCGTTGTTCGACCCAGAAGCTGCTGCCGCCCGAGAGCGTTTCGCGCTTCCAGAAAGGCGCGCGCGTCTTGAGCGCGTCGATGATGTATTCGCAGCCGCGGAAGGCGTCGCCCCGGTGCGCGCTGGCCGCCGCCACGAACACGATCTGGGCGTTGCGGGGCAGGGCGCCCACCCGGTGCACGATCACGGTGCCGTCCAGGTTCCAGCGCGCGCGGGCGGTTTCGGCGATGGTCTCAAGCTCGCGTTCGCACATGCCGGGGTAGTGCTCGAGAAAGAGCGTGTCGGTGGGCGAATCGGGCGCGTAGTCGCGCACGTAGCCCACGAAAGTGACGATGCCGCCCACGCCCGACCCCGCGCCTTCCCGCAGCGCGGCGGTCAGCGCGGCGCCGTCGAAATCGGCTTCCTGGACGCTGATCATGGCCTTCACCCTCCGGTGACGGGTTCGAACACCGCGACCTCGTCGCCGGGTCGGATCGGCGCCGTCGGCTTGGAGTGGGTCTGGTTGATGGCCAGCTTCAGGCGGCTGGCGGGCGCCAGCTGGGGATAGCGTTCGCCCAGCGCGGCCAGCAGCTGCGCGCCCGTGGACTCGCCGTCCAGGGGCCAGCTTTCGCCGCGCTTGCCGACCAGTTCGGCCACGCGAGCGAAGTACAGGAGATCAATCGTTGCGCCATTCACCGCTTTTTCCTCCCGCCTTGTACTTAAGGCGTACTTGTTCGACCACGATGCCTTTGTCCGCGGCCTTGCACATGTCATAGATGGTCAGCGCAGCCACGCTGCACGCCATCATGGCTTCCATTTCAACGCCGGTCTTGTAGCTGGTGCGGCAGGTGGCCAGGATGTCGATGCGGTGCGCGGCGTCGTCCAGCGAGAAGTCGACGCCGACAAACGCCAGCGGCAGGCTGTGGCACAGCGGGATCAGCTCGGCGCAGCGCTTGGCGGCCAGGACGGCGGCCACGCGCGCGGTATTGAGCACTTCGCCCTTGCCCTGGCCCGGTTGCGTCAAGAGGCCGTAGGCCACGGCGTTCATGCGCACGCTGGCGGTGGCGATGGCGACGCGCTCGGAATCCGTCTTGGCGATAACGTCGACCATGCGGACCTGGCCGGCGTCATCCAGGTGGCTCAAGGTGGGGGTGGATGATGGCATGGGATTCGGGATCGAGAATTGTTAATGTTTGAAAAGAGCGGGCTCGGCTGGCCGGGGAAGGCCGCTGTTACGCCTATGATAGACGAGCGCTAACCGGGGCGCGATAATCGCCTTCAACTCGTATCAGGAGACTCGCGATGCCCTTGCGGAGCCTTAAGCTTCGGTTTACCCGGCGCGCCGGCAAGATTCTTATAGGCATCGTGGCGGTCGTGCTGGTCCTTTGCGGCATCGCCGCGTGGCAAGTCCCCAAAGTCCTGCAAAACGTCCTGACCGGCGACGTGTCCAAGATGATCGGGCGCGAGATTTCCGTCGGCAAGATCAGCTTCAATCCGTTCACCCTGACCGTCCGTGCCCACGATCTGGCGGTGGCCCAGCCCGGGTCGCAGACGCCCTTGCTGTCGTTGGCCGAACTGGACGTCAGTGCTGCCTGGAGTTCCTTGTTCTGGTTTGCGCCGGTTGTCGATCGTCTGACGCTGCGGCAGCCTAACATTGCCATCGTCCGCGAAGACGTCACGCGGTTCAATTTCTCTGACATACAGCAACGAGTGGCCGAAATGACGGCCGCCAAGCCCGACGAGCCGCCCAAGCCGGACGAAGGGCTGCCGCGCTTTTCCCTGAACAACATGGTGATCGAAGGCGGCGCCATCACGCTGGACGACAAGGTCACCGGGCGTAAGCAAGTGGTGGATGAACTGGGCATTGGCGTGCCGTTCATCTCGACCTTCGGCTACGCCACCGACATCGACGTGCAGCCCCGGCTGCACCTGCGCATCAACGGCAGCCCGTTCGACCTGACCGGCGTGGCCCGGCCGTTCGACGAGGTGCCCTCGTCGACACTGCGCGTGGCGTTCAACGGCCTGCAGCTTGAAAAGTGGGCCGACGTCTGGCCGATGCCGTTGCCGTTCAAGCTGGACAGCGCGCTGCTGGACTCCAATCTGCAGGTCGTGTTCGAGCAACCCAAGGATGCCCCGCCGAAGATCCGCGTGGTGGGCGACCTGGGCCTGCGGCGCTTTGACCTGCGCGACACCGCGGGTGAGCGCCTGGCCGGCTGGAGCGCCCTGACCGTTACCCGGCTGGAACTGGAGCCGATCGCGCGCACGGTGTATGTGGGCGAAGTGGGCCTGTGGGCGCCGCAGTTCCACGTGCGCCGCTATGCGAACGAGCACCTGAACTGGCAGGACGTCGTTGCCAAGCTGAAGGAACTGGGCGGCGTGGCGCCGGACGCGACGCCGGTGGCTGACAAGCTGAAGCGCGACATGGGCTTGAAGGTGGTGCCGAAGACGGAAACCGCCAAAGCCGACACTGCCAAAGCCGACACGCCCAAAGCCGACTCGGCCAAAGCCGACACTGCCAGCCCCGGCGTTTCCCCGCCTGGCGCCGCCAGTCCGGCCGCCGCTGCCCCGGCCGCTGCCCC
>NZ_JBHFII010000059.1:0-9841 GCF_057334215.1 Achromobacter maghribensis
CGGGGCGGGCGCAGGCTGGCCCGCACCGGGTGCGGCCTGGCTGGCGGGCGCTTGCCCGGCGGGTTGCGCCGCCGAGCCGTTGGCGTTCCAAAGCGGGGCGCGCCCCTGCACGGCGGGCGCGGCCTCGGGGTATTGGGCCAGCAGGGCAAGAATCGTCCGGGCAGTCGTGCCCAGCGTCGTTGGCGCGGATGCGGTGGTGTCGCTGCTGGTGACGAGCCCGCGGGCGGCCAGCGCCAGGGCAGCGGCCGTCTTGGCGTCGACAACAGTATTCTGGCGGTCGCCTCGGGCGCCGCCAGTCTGTATGCCTTGCCCGGAATCGCGGGCCGAGCCATCCGACGAGCCGGGCTTCTCCAGGCCCCCCGGCTGGCTGACAGCGTCAGGGCGCGCGCCCGAGACCTGGTTGGCGTTGGCGGCGGACATCGTCGTGCCAAGCACGGCGTCCAACCGCTGCACCAGGACGTTGCCGAGTGCGGCGGGACCTACGCTCATTCTTCAGACGTCCGGTTGCCGTAGGCGGACAGCAGCGTCTGTTGGCGCTTCATGCGCCCCAGCAGCTCGCCCAGCCGGGCCAATTGCGGCAGCGCCAGATCCCGCGTCAGTGCGTCGTTTTCCAGGATGCGCACCAGCAAGTCGTATTTCATGGCGCGCGCGGCGTCATCCAGCGGAACGGTGCGCTCGGTCATGCGCAGCCGTTCGACGTGCTCGCAATATTGTTGCCCATGGACCATCGCCGCATCCCAGTCGCCGGCCTGGGCGGCCGCGAGCATTTCGCCCGTGATGAGAGCTATCTCCTGGTAGCGTTCCAGGATGGGAGTGGTGGGCTGGGTAAGGGACGTCATGGAAATCTCGGGCGTTTGCTGGCGGGCTGGGTTCGTTTGCGCCGTGCCATCAAGGCTGCGTGCCGCCCATGGGGCGGTCGATGGAAGTCTGCCAGGCCTCGGCCAGATCCGCCAACAGGCGATCGGCAATTTCAAGCTGCTCGGCGTCCGCCTTGAGATTCGCCATCAAAAGCGTCCGGACGATGTAGTCGTAGAGGCGGGCAAGATTCTCGGCGATTTCCCCGCCCGCCTCCATATTCAGTCCGGTCTTCAGGCCTTCGTCGACAATCTTGATCGCCTTCGAAATGGCCGCGCCGCGCTCTGTCACCCTGCCTTCCTGCATATGGATGCGGGCCTGCCCGATCGCTGCCCGGGCGCCAAGATACAGCAAGGAGATCAGCCGTTCCGGGCTGGCGCCCAAGATCTGCGTTTCCAGGCCGATATCGGCGTAGGAGCGGACAGAATGGGAGCCAGTGGGACGGCGGGCGGCGTAAGTCATTAATGCATCTTCTATAAATTACTTGGATTTGGCTAACGCCGCGAACTGTTGGGTCAGGTAGTTGGCCGTGACCGTTTGCTGCGACACGAACTTGTCCAGCGCGACGAACTGCGCACGCATCGTCGCCATGGAGGCGACGCTGGAGGCGGTGGCGCGCGCCAGCTGGTCCTTCACATCCTTGATCGACTCATTCAGGCCGTCCTTGCGCAGCTGGATCGAACCGTTGCTGCCCAGGATAGCCTTGGAGGCGGTGTCGAACTTGGCGGCCAGACCGTCGGCCGACGTCATGATGCGCTTGACGTCGGCGGGGTTGGCGGTCAACGCCTTGTCCAGCTTGGTCTGGTCCAGCTTCAGCTGGCCCGTCTTCGGATCCGTGGTGATGCCCAGGTCGCCCAGCGACCGCAGCGTGCCTTCCGAGGTGACGACCTGCAGGGCGTTGGACATGGCCGATTGGATGCCGCGCGCCGTGCCGTCGCCCGTCAATGCCTGGTTCGTCTGCGCGGTGATGTCGAAGGCCGTGTATTTGGTGATCGTCGATTGCAGCGAGTTGTAGGCCGCCACGAAGTCCTGCATGGCCTTGCTGGCCACGGACGTGTCGCTCTGCAGCTTCAGCGTGACGGTCTTGCCGGGTTCGGTCTTGGCCGTCAGGTTCAGCGTGACGCCGTCGATCGCGGTCGAAATGCTGTTGCTGCTGCTCTTGACGATGATGCCGTTGATCGACACTTCCGCGTCGGTGGCGGCAGTCTGCTGCGCCATCGTGTCGGTGGGGCCGGTGTTGTAGTTCAGGATGTCCTTGAGCGCCTGGTCGCCCGTCACCGTGATGGTCTTCACGGACGCCTGCTCGCCGGTGTCCTTGGCGCTCAGCATCAGGTAGCTCGCCCCGTCACCGTCCGTGATGATGGTGGCGCGCACGCCCGCCTTGTCATCCGCGTTGATGGCTTTCGCGATACCGTTCAGCGACGTGTCGTCCGTCAGGTCGATCGTGCGCTTTTCACCGTTCGTCAGTTCGATTTCGAACGAGCCGGTTGCGCCGTTCGAAGCCGTCCGGTCCGCGACGACGCCCGACTGCAGCGTCTGCGCGGTCGCCAGGCGGTTCACCGTGATGGCGTACTCGCCCATCGTGGCGCCATCCGCGCCGATCGTCGCCGTCAAGCCATCGCCGGTGACATTGGGTTTCACGGCATCCAGCGTCGACGACTTGCCCAGCGCGGCGGCGGCCTTCTGCAGCGCCTCGACGGCGCTTTGCACCTGGCCAAAGGCGCTCACGCGAGCCTCGTAACTGGCTTGGCGATTGGTGTACAGACTCAGCTTTTTGTCCTCGGCGGCTTGAAGGTCCGTCAGGATCTTCTCCAAGGGCAAGCCGGTGGTCGAGCCGAGGTTAGTGATGGAAGCCATGTGAAATTCCTTTCTTGCGAAGCGATTCTGTCAAAAATACGGTGCCGGCGATTGGCCGGGTAAGGGCATAAGGCGGGCCTAATTCGGTGCTTCTCTCACGATTGGCGCCAAAACAGGCGCTAAACACCGTTTTAAGGGCCGCTTCAGGCTGTTGTTTTGATGCCATTGCCTTGCATATTCACGATCATTTTGGCGATTTTCAGTACGGTTTCGCTGGGGATGGTGCGAATAACATCACCCGTTTCCGCGTCCACGACCGACACCACGACTTGATGGACATTGGGGTCGATTTCGAACTGGAGTTGTGTGGACCAGGCTTTCATCTGGTCGTTGATCTCGTCGAGCGCCTTGTCCAAAGGCAGTTTCTGCGAGTCAGACTGGTCCGACGTGGCGCTGTCGGAAGCACCGCTATTGGTCGCGGCGGCCGCCGGCGTCACACTCACGGCCGGTTCGGCCACGACATGCGCCGACGTCATTGCAGCGGGTGCGTACGTAGCGGGTGCTAAGGGGGTTACGGCCATGATCACTCCAGCGGCGATGTGGGCGTCTCGGAGGAACGCGCTGTTTTCAGGGAATTCTCAGCTACCATAACGGCATGCCCGCAGGGAACTTTAGCCTCGGCGCGGCAGATGTTTCACGTGCTAAACAGTTGGATCGGGCAATGAGTGTCAAGACGGCGCTGCGAGTTATCGAAATCATCGAAACCTTTGCCCGCGAAAAGCGCGCGCTGCCCCTGTCGGAGCTGGCCCGGCTGCTGGATGTGCCCGTCTCCAGTTGCCTGGCGCTGATCCGTACCTTGACCGGCCTGGGCTACCTGTACGAAACCGGCCGCCGCCAGGGCTATTACCCCACGGGCCGCCTGTTGGCCATGGCCCAGCGCATCGCGCGGGCCGACCCCGTCCTGGACCGGGTCTACCCCAGTCTGGTCGAATTACGGGATGCAACCCGGGAAACGGTCGTTTTCGCCAAGCTGACCCAGGACGGGCGGGTGGTCTATCTGGATGTGCTGGATTCGCCGCATACCATCCGATACGCGCCCGTTGCCGGCGAGTTCAAAGACGTTCATGCAAATTCGCTGGGCAAGGCCCTGGTGTCGCTGATGGCCGAGCCCGCCCGTGCCGCGATGCTGTCGGGCATGGCGATGACCCGCTATAACGCGCGCACGCTCACCACCCCGCAGGCGCTGGAAAACGACATCCAGCAGTCGCGTCAGCGGGGATGGTTCATGAACAGCGGGGAATCCATTGCGGACGTCGGCGCCATCGCGTGGCCCGTCACCCTGTCGGGCGAGCACTACGCGATCTCGGTGGGCGGCCCGATCTACCGGATCGAACCGCAGCAGGAAACCTATGCGCGCATTCTGCGCGCCGCCTGCACCGGGCTGGAACAGCAGGCCTGAGGCGCTGCCGCGCCGAGTCGCGCAGCAGTCCGGTGGCCTCAGTACGACTTCGGCAGTCCCAGTACCTTTTCCGCGATGAAGCACATGATCAGCTGCGGGCTGACGGGCGCGATGCGGGGGATGAAGCTCTCGCGCAGCAGGCGCTCGACATGGTATTCCTTGGCGTAACCCATGCCGCCCAGCGTCATCACGGCGGTCTGGCAGGCGTTGTAGCCCGCTTCGGCCGCCAGGTACTTGGCGGAATTGGCGTAGGGGCCGCAGGGCTGGCCCGCGTCGTAGAGGCTGGCGGCCTTGAACACCATCAGGTCCGCCGCTTCCAGTTGCATCCAGGCCTGAGCCAGCGGATGCTGAATGCCCTGGTTCTGCCCGATGGGGCGGCCGAACACGGTGCGTTCGCCGGCATATTTCACGGCCCGGTCCAGCGCGGCGCGGCCAATGCCCACCGCTTCGGCGGCGATCAGGATGCGCTCCGGGTTCAGGCCATGCAGGATGTACTCAAAACCGCGGCCTTCCTCGCCGATGCGGTCGGCCACCGGAATGCGCAGGCCATCGATGAACAGCATGTTCGAGTCCACCGCCTTGCGGCCCATTTTCTCGATTTCCCGCACTTCGATCTTTTCGCGGTCCAGGTCGGTATAGAACAGCGACAGGCCTTGCGTGGGTTTGTCCACCTCGGACAAAGGGGTGGTGCGGGCCAGCAGCAGCATCTTGTTGGCCACCTGCGCCGTCGAGATCCAGATCTTGCGCCCATGCACCACGTATTCGTCGCCCTGGCGCACGGCGCGCGTGGACAGCTTGGTGGTGTCCAGCCCCGCGTCGGGCTCGGTCACGGCAAAGCAGGCCTTCTCGCGGCCCGCGATCAGCGGTTCCAGCCACCGCGCGCGCTGTTCGTCGCTGCCGAACACCACCACGGGATTCAGGCCGAAGATGTTCATATGCACTGCGGACGCGCCGGTAAAGCCGGCGCCGGAGGCGGCAATCGTCTGCATCATCAGCGCGGCCTCGGTCATGCCCAGCCCGGCGCCGCCATACTCCTGAGGCATCGCGATGCCCAGCCAGCCGTCGCGGGCCAGGTCGGCGTGCAGCGGCTCGGGGAAACCGCCTTCGCGGTCGCGTTCCAGCCAATATTCGTCGGGATAGCGGTCGCAGATGCGCGAAACGGCGTCGCGCAGCGCCAATTGCTCGGGGGTAAAGGCAAAGTCCATCATTCGTTTCCGTCTTGGGTAATGCCACGGTCGATCAGGGCGTCGATCCGGGCGGCGTCATAGCCGGCTTCGGCCAGCACCTCGCGGCTGTGTTCGCCCAGCCTGGGGGCGGGCCGGCGCAGGGACGTCGGCGTGCCCTGGTACTGGCCCAGCGGGGCGGTGGTGCGTATCCGGCCCTCGGAGGGGTGGTCCATTTCGCGGATGAAGCCGGTGGCGGCCAGATGCTCGTCCTGCAGCAGCCCGTCCACCGTGTAAAGCTGCGACGCCGGGATGTCCGCGCGCGCCAGGTCGTCCAGCCATTCCTGGCTTGTGCGCGTGCTGACCACCTCCGCCACGAACGCGTAGACCTCGCTGATGTGCGCGGCCCGCGCCCCGTGGGTGCAGAAGCGCGGGTCCTGTTCAAGTTCCGGCCGGCCGATCAGCGTAAAGAAATTGCGCCAGTGCTTGTCGTTGTAGATCAGCAGGCAGACATAGCCGTCAGCCGTCGCGTAGGGCCGCCGATGCGGCGCCAGCAGCCGCGCGTAACCGGTCGGGCCCAGTGGCGGTTCGAAGGTCGCGCCGCCCAGGTGGTCGCCCAATACCAGGTGCGCCATGCCCTCGAACATGGGGATCTCAACCTGCTGCCCGCGCCCCGTGGTCTTGGCGTGCAGCACGGCCGACACCAGGGCGATCGCCACGTGCAGTCCGACGGCGCGGTCCGCAAGCGTCAACGGCGCGTAGCGCGGCACGTCACCGCTTTGTTGCGCGGACAGCGCGGCGATCCCGGTCTGGCCTTGAATCAGGTCGTCGTAGGCCGGACGCCCCGCATAGGGGCCCGCCTCGCCGAAGCCATAGGCGCCCAGGTACACGATGCGCGGGTTGCGCGCGGCCACCGCCTCATACGACAGCCCCAGCCGGGCCATGGCTTGCGGCCGGATGTTATAGAGCAGGGCATCGCAGCTTTCGGCCAATTTCAGGCAGGCATCCAGGCCCTCGGGCGTCTTCAGGTCCAGCACGATGGACCGTTTGTTGCGGTTCAGGTGCAGGTACAGGTGGCCCATGCCGGGGTTGCGCATGGGCCCCACGGCCCGCATGTTGTCGCCCGAAGGCGGCTCCACTTTGATGACGTCGGCCCCCAGGTCCGCCAGGGTTTGCGTGGCGTAGGGGCCCATCACGACCGAACTGAGGTCCAGGATGCGCACGCCGGCCAGCGGGCCGGCGCCCGGCGTCGCGTCAGAAGCGTTCTGCTGCGTCATTGTTGTTCGATCCCCGCATCGCGGATCAGCTTGCCCCACAGGTCGCGTTGTTCACTGACGAACTGGGCGAACGCCTCGGGCGTGCTGGAGAAGGCGTCGAAGCCCAAACCGGCCAGGCGCTTCTTCACCTCGGGTTTAGCCACGACCTGATTGATCGCGGCGTTCAGTTTGGCCACGACGTCGGGCGGCAGGCCGGCCGGACCGAAGTAGCCGTTCCACGAATTCAGGTCAAAGTCCTTCACGCCGGACTCGGCCATGGACGGCAGGTCCGGCACGATGGCGCTGCGTTCCGCGGTGGACACGGCCAGGGCGCGCAACTGGCCCGATTGCACGAAGGGCAGGCCGGAGGCCAGGTCGGTGAACATGAAGTCGACTTGTCCGCCGACCACATCGGTCAGGCCTTGCGGCGTGCCTTTATACGGCACGTGCAGAATGTCGATGTTGGCGCGGTTGGCCAGCGTGGCGCCGGCGACGATGCCGGTGCTGTTGCCGCTGGCGTAGGTGATGCGGCCGGGGTTCTTCTTGGCATCGGCCACCAGTTCGCCCACGTTTTTCCACGGACGCTTCGGATTCACCACCAGGATGAAGGGCAGGTTGCCGCCGCGCGCGATGGGGGTGAAGTCCTTGACCGGGTCGTAGGGCACGTTCTTCATCAGCCAGGGCGCGGCCGAGTGCGACGTGTTGGTGGTGACGAAGAGGGTGTAACCGTCCGGTTTGGCGCGCGCCACATAGCTGGCCGCGATGGTGGCGTTGGCGCCGGGTTTGTTCTCGACGACGATCTGCTGGCCCAGGATGGCGGAAAGCTCGGACCCGAAGATCCGGCCGACGGCATCCGTGCCCGAACCGGCCGGGAAGGGCACGATCAGGGTGATGGGTTTGTTGGGATAGTCGGCGGCGTGCGCGGCCGGAGCGGCTATCACGGCGGCTCCGGTGATCAGCGCGGCGCCCAGCAGGCGTAGGTTTCGCATGGTTTGTCTCCAGTTTTTGTAGTCAAGCGCGGCTCTTCGTCCGCGGCTTGTCGCTGCGCCGTCAGGCGGCAGGGGGTGGCGCCGGGAAATCGCGGATCACGCGATCAGGGGATTCTTCATAAGGGGGCGTGTAGATCACCAGCAGACGAGCGGGTTCGTCGCTGGTCACGGTGAAAACGTGCGGGATGTCGGGGGGGAAGTAGCAGCAGTCGCCCGGGCCCATGTCGGCCCATTCGTCCTGCACCTGGGCGCGCGCCGTCCCCGAAATCAGGTAACAGACCTGTTCGATGCCCGGGTGAGCGTGCGGCAGGGCACCTTTGCCCTTATCGATCACGCCCAGCAGCACTTCCACGCCGCGCGCGCCGACCGTCTCGGGGCTGATCAGCCGGCGGTTCAGCGTGCCAGTGTGGTTGGCCGGGTGGTAGCCCGGAACGTCGGCCTCGCGGACCAGCCAGTTTGGGGTTTTTTGCTGCGACATGTTCATCCGTTTAAATTTTCATACGTAAATTTATTTTCACGTATGAGAAAAACATCGGCAAGCGCTTTTTCGGTTCAGATACCGTGCCGCGCCCTAGGGGATTAGGGAAAACACCGTGCGCGGACTGTTAAAATTCGCGGCTGATCTCACTTCGCGACCCCGCCATGTCCACTGTTCGCCCGCCCGACGCTTCCGCCACCCTGTCCGATTGGCTCCAGTACCTGGAATCCATCCACGCCACTGCGATCGACATGGGCCTGGACCGCGTCCGCGACGTGGCCGCGCGCATGGGGCTGGAACTGTCCGGCGTCAAATTCGTGGTGGGCGGCACCAACGGCAAGGGATCCACCTGTGCCATGCTGGAAGCCATCCTGCTGGCGGCGGGTTACAAGGTGGGGCTGTACACCTCGCCGCACCTGATCGACTTCAACGAGCGCGCCCGCGTCAATGGCCAGATCGCCTCGGACGACGCCCTGATCGCCCAGTTCCAGGCGGTGGAAGCGGCCCGCGGCGAAGTCTCGCTGACTTACTTCGAATTCACCACGCTGGCCATCCTGCGCCTGTTCTCGCAATCGCGCCTGGACGCCGTCGTGCTGGAGGTCGGCCTGGGCGGCCGCCTGGACGCCGTGAACATCATCGATGCCGATTGCGCCATCGTCACCAGCGTCGACCTCGATCACACCGACTGGCTCGGCGACACCCGCGAGAAAATCGGCTTTGAAAAAGCCCACATCTACCGCGCCGGCCGCCCCGCGATCTGCAGCGATCCGGTGCCCCCGCAATCGCTGCTGGACCATGTCGAGAAAATCGGCGCCGAACTGTGGCTGTTCGGGCGCGACTACAACTATTCCGGCGACCGTCAGCAATGGGCTTACGGGGGGCGCGAACAGCGCCGCAGCGCGCTGGCCTACCCGGCCCTGCGCGGCGCCAACCAACTGCTGAACGCCTCGGCCGCGCTGGCCGCGCTGGAATCCGTGCGGGACCGTCTGCCGGTGCCGCAGCAGGCCGTGCGCCTGGGGCTGCTGCAGGCCTCGCTGCCGGGCCGTTTCCAGATTCTGCCCGGCCAGCCGTCGGTCATTCTCGACGTGGCGCACAACCCGCATGCGGCCGCCGTGCTGGCGCAGAACCTGGACAACATGGGTTTTCATCCGTACACCCACGCGGTGTTCGGCATGCTGAACGACAAGGATCTGGCGGGCGTGGTGGCCAAGCTGGGCACCCGTATCGATCACTGGTATTGCGCGAGCCTGCCCGGGCCGCGCGGCACGTCCGGCGAGGCGTTGGCGGAACAGGTCGCCGCCGCCTTGCCGCCGTCGCCGGCCGGCGCCGAAAGTCCCAGCATCGCGGCCTTCGCGGATCCCGCGCAGGCCTTCGCCGCTGCGCGCGAACGGGCGGTCGAGAATGATAGAATCGTGGTGTTCGGGTCGTTTCTCACCGTGGCCTCGGTTTTGCAGGCTCTGGGTCGCAAGGCATAGGCAAATCGGGACTTGGCGGCCCACCGCCATATTGCCGCAAGGCGCCGCAAGGAATTCTCTTCCATGGGTTTTTTCAAACGCAAAGATCCTGCCGATCAGGCGCAGTCCTCCAAACGGGCGGCAGTGCCTAGCGAGGTGCAGGCTGCGGAGCTGCGCGGCCGTGCGCGGCGCAGGCTGGCAGGCGCCGTCGCCCTGGTGCTGGCGGCGGTCATCGTTCTGCCCATGGTGCTTGATTCGCAGCCGGTACCGGTTGCAGACAACATCCCGATCCGCGTGCCGGAACGCAACACGCCTTTCCAACCGCAGGTAAGCGAGCCGCAGGCCACCGCGCCAGCCGCGTCGGGTTCCGCCGCCGCGCCGGGCACGGCG
>NZ_JBHFII010000060.1:0-647 GCF_057334215.1 Achromobacter maghribensis
GGCGACACCAGCACCGCTGAACTGACCATCACCATCAATGGCCAGACCGACGCGCCGCCGGTTGTCACGCCTGAAGATGGCGACGGCAACGTCACTGACGCACACAACAGCGTCGTTGAAGCCTCCGGCGAGACCGTCACGGGCAAGGTTACCGTGTCGGCTGAAGCCGGCGTCGCTGGCGTCACGGTCGGCGGCCATGATGTCACCAACGCCTCCACGACCCCGGTCGTCATCACCACCGATAAGGGTGTGCTGACTATCACGGGTTACAACGCCGCGACCGGTGTCATCACCTACTCCTATCAGGAGACCGGCGGTGCTGACGATCACACCGCGGGCGATGACTCGGTCAAGGACAGCTTCACCGTCACCGTTACCGACGTGGCCGGTATTGCTACCAGCAATGACCTGGTCATCCAGATCATTGACACGGCGCCGGTCGCCAATGCCGACTCGGCAAGCGTTACCGAAGATGCGGCTATGCCTGTCACGGGCAACCTGCTCACCAACGATACGTTGGGCGCGGACACCAGCACGGTCGCCATCACCACGGGCGACGCCAAGTACGGCACGCTGGTCGACAATGGCGACGGCACCTGGTCCTATCAACTGAACAACAGCCTGCCGGCCGTTCAAGCCTTGAACAA
>NZ_JBHFII010000061.1:0-818 GCF_057334215.1 Achromobacter maghribensis
CCGGCGACGAGCTGCGCCGTCTTGGTTTGCGCGCTGCTAGAGCGCTGTTTACTGACGAGATTTGCGGGGCCCGCCTCAAGCGTCCGCGCGGGCGGACGCTTTCTGCATACGCGCCGTCATTACGTCGGTGCGATATTCGCTTGCGCGCTGGTAGGGAGTGGTTTTCTATTGGTCCCGCCGTCAGGTGGGGAGGTGGAGCGACGGGTGGCGCGCGGCAGATAGTTGCTTGCTTGGCCAGACCTGTACGCGCGCCACCCGTCTAAAAGGGAGACCGGTGAATGTTGCGAGCGTCGGCTGAGATTTGCAGCATTGCTAGGGTTCCTCGCTTGGCATGCGCGCAGCGGCATCGGGGATTGCAAGACGCCGCGAACGCCTCAAGAGGCCGCCCGGGCGGCCGTCCTGAGGCAAGCCCCGCAAGTCCGTTCTTCACAAGCGCGAAGCGGCATCGTGAACCGCAAGACACCGCCAAGTCCCCGCGGCCGCCCGCGCGGCCGACAAGGGACGACCCCGCAAAATCTTCCAAACCAAACCCGGCCCAAAGCAAAAACGCAACGATAGCCACCCACACGCGAAGCGAAATACGCAACGACGCAAGACGATGCGTAAGCTCCCAAAGGCCGCCCGCGCGGCCGGCCGGGAGCGGGCCCCGCAAGATCATCCACCACCCCACACTGTGGAGTGAGACCTTAAGAAAACCGCCCGCCCCAGCGATCGGGAAATTGCATTCAACGGAGCCCGTCGTGGCAGCCCCCCGGGGAGTGCGGGGAGTCGATAAGCCCGAGGGAATCCGAAGGAACTGCCAAAGGCAGTGACGAGGA
>NZ_JBHFII010000061.1:908-27707 GCF_057334215.1 Achromobacter maghribensis
CCGCAATCGTTGACCCGCACTCCCCGGGGGGCTGCCGCGACGGGCGTCTAAAGAACCAACAACCTCAAAAAGCAAAGCCCAGCAAAAAAAGCCCCTCTCCAAACCACCCCAAACCAGATCCCCCCCTTAAACCACCCCCTCGAACTCCTTGAGCAAAGGCCCTAACTCTGCCCGCAGCGCTACCTGTAAGTCGTTTGCCGGAGATACCAGCGGATCCAGCACTTCCGGCGCGTTCACGCCGATCAAATCCATCACTGACTTCATCGGCCCCGGATTCGTCTCTGCGAACGCCAGATTCATCAGCGGAATCAAACGGCGATGCAGCGCCATCGACTCTTGCGTGGGGGCTTCGGCCGCCAACGCGTACACCTTCCGCCAGGCGGTGGGCAGCAGGCTTGCCGTTACTACGATGCCGCCGCGGGCGCCTGCGGCCAGGTGGACGGGCAGCAGCGTATCTTCGCCGCTGAAGACCGCGAACGACTCGTCCACGCCTGCCACGGTACGCAGGAAATGGTACATGTCGGTGTTGCACGCCTTCATGCCGATGATGTTCTCGTGGCGCGACAATTCGTGCAGCACTTCCGGCGCAATCGCGATGCGGGTGCGGTACGGGATTTCATAAATCATGACGGGCAGCGGCGACGCGTCCGCATAGCGCAGGAAATAGTCGCGGATGCCGGCTTGCGTGGGCGTCGTGTAGTACGGCGTCAACACCATCAGCGCATCGGCGCCGGCTTCGGCGAATTCTTGGCCGGCCTGCAGCGCGTCGTGGAAACCGGGGTCCAGCACGCCGGGGATCACCGGCACGCGGCCTTCCACGGCCTCCACCGTCAGCTTGCACATGCGGATGCGTTCGGCGCGGGGCAGCGCGCCGTATTCGCCCGTGCCGCCCAACGGCACGATGCCGTCGATGCCTTGCTTGAGCAGGTAGGCGATCAGCGCGCGGGCGGCTGGGACGTTGATGGTGTCGTCGGCGTGGACCGGCGTCGGGATGGCGGGGAAAACGCCGCGAAGATGGGTTGCATTCAACATGTTGCGAATCCTAAGAGGTAATACAAACGCGCAGGGGTCAGTTGGCCAGGCTGCGGCGGCGGAGCCGGTCGGCCAGCCAGATCAGCGCGGCAATGAAGATGAAGAGGCACGTCGAGACGGCGGCGATCACCGGAGAAATCTGTAGCGTCACTTCGTCCCAGAACTGCTTGGGCAACGTGGCGTTCAAACCGCCCGAGGCGAACAGCGCAATCGTCAGTTCATCGAACGACGTTGCGAACGCGAACAGGAACGACGACATCAGGCCAGCCCCCAGAATGGGGAAGGTCACGAAGCGCAGCGTGGCCCAGGGGCCTGCGCCCAGGCTTTGCGCAGCCAGGTCCAGGCGCGTGTCGTAGTTGCGCAGCACCGCCATCATGGTGATCACCACATAGGGCACGGCGACCACCGTATGCGCCAGAATCAGGCCAATGGTGGAGCCCACCAGGCCGACGCGGGCGAAGAAATAGAACATGCCCACGGCGATGATCATGCGCGGCACGACGATGGGCGACAACACGAACGCCAGCATCGCCGACTTGCCCCGCATATTGGCGCGCACCAGCAGGAAGGCAGCGGGTGTGCCGATCAACATGGCCAGCAGGCCGGTGCCCACGCCCACGATCAACGAACGGGTGATCGCCTGCATCCACACCGGCGACGTGAACATCTGTTCGTACCACTGCAGCGAAAAGCCCTTGGGCGGCCAGGTCAGGCCGGAACCCGAATCGAACGACAACGGGATCATCAGGAACGCGGGGGCGCTCAGGAAAGCCAGCACGCCCAGCACGACCCACCACAAGGTGCGCGACTGGCCGGTGCCGGACACCGAGCGGCGCAGCCGCTTGGGCAGCAGCGCGAACAGCGCGTCGGACACGTTGGCCAGCACGGTCAACACCGCGTCGCCCGCGCGGCGGGACAGGCTTTCCTTGCCCGATGCGCGCACGCGAGTGGACGCGCCGCCCGTCATGGTGGACAGGCCCAGCACCTTGTCGTAGATGGCGAAAACCACCAGCACGACCACCAGCAGCAACACCGACACCGCGCCGGCGAACTCCCAGTTCATGGTTTGCTGGACCTGATCGATGATGATCTGCGTGATCATCGTTTCCTTGCGGCCACCCAGCAGCGCGGGCGTGATGAAGAAGCCGATGGCCGTCACGAACACCATGATGGCGGCCGCCGCCACGCCCGGCATCGACAGCGGGAAGTAGATCTTCCAGAATGCCGTGCCGGGTCGCGCGCCCAGCGTGGACGCGGCGCGAGGCAGGTTGCGGTCGATGTTCTCCATGACGGACAGCATCGTCAGCACCGCCAGCGGCATCAGTGCATGCACCATGCCAACCAGCACGCTGCCGAAGTTGTAGAGCAGGTTGGCCGGCGCATCCAGGATGCCCAGGGCCTGCAGCAACTGATTGACGACGCCGTTGCGGCCCAGCAGCACGACCCAGGCGAAGGTGCGGACCAGGAAGCTGGTCCAGAAAGACAACAGCACCCAGAACAGCAGCGACGTCTTGCGCTTGGCCGTCAGGCTGGAGATCAGGTAGGCCACGGGATAGCCCGCCACCACCGAGAAGAACGTTGTCCACAGCGAGATCTTCAACGTGATCAGCAGTACGTTCACGTAGACCGACGATTCGAACAGGCGATGGTATTGCGCCAGGCTGAAGCCTTGTTCGCCGACGACGCTCAGTAGCAGCAGTTGGCCGACGGGGTAGATCAGCAGCACCAGCAGCAGCACGACCAGCGGAGCCGCCATCAGGAAATGGCGGCGGCCCGGGCTCATGCGCTTGCGAGGATTGGCAAGGGTTGTCATGCGTTCACTCCGCAATGGCCACCGCGTCCGCGGCCTGCCAGCTGACCGTCAGCGGCTGGCCGATAGCGTATTGCTCGGCCTGGCGCTGGGTGGGGTAGGCCACGACGATCGGTGCGGCATCCGCCACGCCCGAATCCAGATACAGCTTGGTCAGGCTGCCTGTCACCATCACGTCCAGCAGCTTGCCCGTCAGCCCGGGGCCGGCGGTGGCCACGCGCAGGTTCTGCGGACGCAGCATCACCGTGACTTTCTGGCCCGCCTTGATAGGCGCGCCGTTGGACAGCGCCTGCCCGGTCACGCCCTGGTGGGCCAGCTTCACTGTCAGGGTGTCGCCGTCCACCGACGTCACTTCGCCTTGCAGCAGGTTCGATTCGCCCAGGAAGTCCGCGACGAACAGGGTGCGAGGACGGAAGTAAAGGTCGGCCGGCGTGCCCAGCTGTTCGATCGCGCCGCCGTTCATCAGGCAGATGCGGTCGGACATGGTCATGGCCTCTTCCTGGTCGTGCGTCACGTAGACGATGGTGGTGCCCAGCTCGCGGTGGATGCGTTTGATCTCAAGCTGCATCTGGTCGCGCAGCTTCTTGTCCAACGCGCCCAGCGGTTCGTCCATCAGAATGATGGCCGGGCGGTAGACCATGCAACGCGCCAGCGCGATGCGTTGCTGCTGGCCGCCGGAGAGTTCGCGCGGCAGGCGCGCGGCGACGTGCGGCAAACGCACCATTTCCAGCGCTTCGTGGGCGCGGCGGCGGGCCTCGGCGGCGGGCACCTTGCGCATCTTCAGGGGGAACGCGATGTTCTCCTCGATGCTCATATGCGGAAACAGCGCATAGTTCTGGAACACCATGCCGATATCCCGTTCATACGGCGCGCCGTAGGTGACATCGGCGCCGTCGATCAGCACGCGGCCCTCGTCGGGCTGCGCCAGGCCGGCGATCAGGCTCAGCAGGGTGGTTTTGCCGGAGCCGGACGGACCCAGCAGGGTCAGGAACTCGCCGCGAGCGACGTCCAGGTGCGTGGGCGCCAAGGCGACGAAGTCGCCGTAGCGTTTGCCCAGGCCCGAGATTTGCAGATTGGAAGAAGACATGGTGTTCATTCAGGAGAGAATTACTTCAGGACCCAGCCGTTGAAGCGCTCGAGCACGTCGCGCTGCTTGTCCAGCCAGTACGCCGCATTGATGTGCAGACCTGTCTTGATGTTGTCGGGGTGGGTGGGGCAATTGCGCGCCACGTCGGCCTTGATGTAGTCGAAGGCGGCTGGCTGCGTGACGCCGGCGGCGAAGAACTCCACCAGCGCGGCCTGCCGCTTGGGGTCGGAAGCGAACTTGATGAATTCGCGGCAGGCGTCGGCGTTGGGCGTGCCTTTCAGGATGGACCAGTTGTCGCAACCCCAGATGTTCTGGTCCCAGACGATTTGCACCGGCGCGCCGTTGGCGATGGCCGATTGCGCGCGGGACACCCACGTGGCGATCATGTCGACTTCACCCGACCCCAGCATCTGCTCGACCTGGGCGCCCGTGTTCCACCACACGTCCACTGACGATTTGACCTTGTCCAGGCTGGCCAGCGCGCGGTCGATGTCGCAGGGGTAGACCTTGTCGGTGGGCACGCCATCGGCCATCAGCGCCTCTTCGATGGTGTCGAACGGGTGCTTGCGCAAGCCGCGGCGGCCGGGAATGTCCTTCACGTTCCAGAAATCCGCCCACGAGGCCGGGGCGCGGCGCCCCTTGAACGCGTCCGTGCGGTAGGCGAGCACGGTCGCGTAGACGTTGTTGCCCACGCCGTAGGGCGACATGTATTGCTTGGGGATGGTGGCCACGACCGGGTCCGATTCCAGGCCGTGCTTTTCCAGGTAGACCTTGCCGCCTTCGGTCAGCATCAGAATGGCGGGCTGGCTGATCTTGGCCATGTCCCAGGTGTAGTTGCCGGTGTCCACCATGCTGCGGATCTGCGCGGTGGGTTCGGCGTTTGCCTGCACGCCCACGACCTGGATGCCGGTGGCTTCCGTGAACGGCTTGTAGAACACGGCGCCATACGCCTTGCTGTAGATGCCGCCGTCGTCGCGCACGACGATGCGCTTGGACGCCGCGCGCGACGGCGTCCAGATCATGGGCATGGCCAACGCGGCAGCGCCGGCGGCAACGGTTTTAAGCGCGCTGCGGCGCGAGGCGTTGTGGAGGGTCGATTTCATGGAAGACTCCTGCGGGTCGGGTCAGGGACGACGGATCAAGAACGACGGCTCAAGGCAGCAAGCGGCCGGGGTTGAAAAGATTGGCGGGATCAAAGGTGGACTTCAGCGCGCGCATCATCGCCAGTTCGACGGGCGATTTGTAATGCGCCATTTCGGCCAGCGACGTGCGGCCCACGCCGTGCTCGGCGCTGAACGTGCCGCCCAGCGCGTCGGCCACGTCGTTGACGGCGCGGCGGATCTCGGCGGCCATCGCGTCGCGCTGGGGCAGCGCATGCCAGGCGTCGAACGTGAAGAAGGGGATGAAGTGCACGTTGCCGTCGCCCAGGTGCGCCACAATCAGCACGGGCAGGTCCGGCACCAGGCGGCGCACCGCGGCGGTGGCCGCTTCGATGAAATGCGGCACGCTGGCGACCGGCACGGCACTGTCGGTCGTCAGCCCCACGCCGGCCTTCTTATTGCCTTCCGATACGCTGTGACGTACCTCCCAGAGCGCGGCGCGCTGCGTGTCGTTGCTGCCGATGACGGCGTCATGCAGCAGGTCTTGCTCGGAGGCTTGTTCCAGTATTTGCTGCAACAGGTCTTGCAGTTCGGCGCCGCTGCCGGTGTCCGACAGTTCCACCAGCACGTGCCAGGGATGCGCGCCGGCCAGCGGGTTCTTGCGGCCCGGCACATGCGTCATCACGATATCCAGCTGGTTGCTGTCGATCATCTCGAAGGCCGACAGGCGCGAGCCGCAAGCGCGCTGGAACAGGCCCAGGATATCCAGCGCCGCTTGAGGACTGTCCGGCGCCAACCAGGCCACGGCGTGGGCGGTGGGCAGCGGATGCAGCTTCAATACCGCGGCGGTGACGATGCCCATGGTGCCTTCGGCGCCAATGAACAGGTGTTTGAGATCGAAGCCCGTATTGTTCTTGCGCAGCGCCGTCATCCCGTTCCAGATGCCGCCGTCCGGCAGCACCACTTCCAGGCCCAGGATGTTGTCGCGCGTGTTGCCGTAGCGCAGGACGCCCGTGCCGCCCGCGTTGGTGGCGATGGTGCCGCCGATCTGGCAGGAGCCCTCTGCCCCCAGGCTGATGGGATACAGCCGGCCTTCGGCGGCTGCGGCCTGCTGCACGGTGGCCAGCACGCAGCCGGCCTCGACTTCCATGGAGTTGTTGGCGGCGTCGACGCGGCGGATCTTGCGCATGCGCGCCAGGTTCACGATGACGGGCGGCTTGCCGTCGGCATCCGGGACGGCGCCGCCGCACAGGCTGGTGTTGCCGCCCTGCGGCAGCACTGGCGTGGCATGCGCGTTGCACAAACGGACGATGTCGGCTACCTGCTGCGTGTTGCCGGGCAAGGCAACGCACAGGGTCGGGCCCTTGTACCGGCCACGCCAGTCTTCGGTATAGCCGGCCGTATCGGCGTCGGAATGAAGGATGGCGTCCGTGCCCAGGGCCTGGGTCAACGCGTCTAGCAGGGTCGTGCCGTTAGTCATGTCTGTGGTCCCGAATGGGGCCCGGACGTCAGTGGAAATCCGAGCGCATTGAGGCACAGCATACGATTACTTAAATCGCTTTTCGATTTGATTAATCGTACTTCAATCGATTCTAGGGTATGTACTAGGGGTGAATCCGTCTGATACCGGGCGCCAGCGGGCCTAATGGCAGCCCCCGATTGCGGTTTTCAAAATGATCGAAATACAATCATATCGTGTGAAATGCAATTCTATTCGGCTCCTGCAAATCAAGGAAGGGACATGCTTCCCAGCGTGATGGAGTACCGGCGGCAGGCGCAAAAGCGGCTGCCCCGGCTAGCGTTTGATTATCTGGAGGGCGGGGCGGAAGACGGATTGGCGCTTGCTCGCAACCGGGCCGCGTACGCCGACGTGGAATTCCGCCCGGACGTGCTGGTGGACGTGACGGATTGCCGTCTGGACGCCACGGTGCTGGGCGCCTCGGCTGCCATGCCGGCCATCGTCGGGCCCACGGGCCTGAACGGCTTGTTCTGGCCGGAAGCCGACGTGCATCTGGCGCGCGCCGCGCATCAGGCGGGCTTGCCTTTCGTGCTGTCCACCGCGTCGACCTCGTTGCTGGAAGACGTGCGCGCCGCCACGCCGGGCGAACTTTGGCTGCAGCTGTATGTGCAGCGCGACCGTCGCATCGCCGAACACCTGATGGACCGCGCCTGGCAGAACGGCTACACCGTGCTGTTCCTGACGGTGGATGTGCCGGTGCACGGCAACCGCGACCACGACAAGCGCAATGGCTTCTCGCTGCCGCTGCGGCCATCGCGCCGGCTGCTGATGGACCTGGCGGCGCACCCGGGGTGGTGTTGGCGGATGTTGCGCCACGGCGGCCCGCAATTGAAGAACTTGGCCGTTAGCGCCAACGCGCGCGAGAACATCACGGAACAGGCCTCGGTGCTAAGCCGCCAGATGGACCTGGCGCTAAGCTGGAACGATGTTGCCTGGCTGCGCCGGCATTGGCGCGGCCGCATCGTGATCAAGGGCATCCAGGGCCTGGCCGATGCGCGGCGCGCGCACGCGCATGGCGTCGACGGCATCGTGTTGTCGAACCACGGCGGTCGGCAGTTGGAAAGCGCTCCGTGCCCGCTCGAGGTGCTGCCAGAGGTGGCGGCAGAACTTGGGCAGTCGCTGGAAATTCTGGTGGACGGCGGCGTGCGGCGCGGCAGCGATATTGCCAAAGCCGTGGCGCTGGGCGCGCGCGCCGTATTGCTGGGCCGAGCGCCCCTGTACGGATTGGCAGGGCGCGGACCGGCCGGTGCACACGAAGTCCTTGCGATCCTGCGCACCGAACTCGGCAACACCCTCAGACTATTGGGCCGCGACCGCATCGGCGCGGTGGACGCCACCGCGGTGCGAAAGCGCTGAATGCCTTTCTTGCCATCCCATCTTTCCTGGAATCAGAGCAACATGCGTGAAAAGATCGTCTTCATCGGCGGGGGCAACATGGCCTCCGCCATCATCGACGGGCTGCTCGAACAGGGCCGCCAACAAGCTGACTTCCTTGTAATCGAGCCCTATGCGCCCACGCGCGACGCGCTGTCCGCGCGTGGCCTGCACTGCCGCGAAAGCGTTGATCCCGAAATCGCCGACGCCGCGTTGTGCGTGCTGGCCACCAAACCGCAGGTGTTGCGCGAAGCTTGTGGCCAGGTGCGTCAGCATCTGTCGCCCGGGGCCACCGTGGTCAGCATCGCGGCGGGTGTGCAACTGGCGTCGCTGTCGGACTGGTTGGGCGGACACGCGCGCATCGTGCGGGCCATGCCGAATACGCCGGCCAAGGTGGGGCTGGGCATGACCGGCCTTTACGCCACGCCGGCGTGCGGCGATGCCGAACGCGCGCGGGTGGACGCCTTGTTCGCCGCGGTGGGCGATCGCATCTGGACCGACAGCGAAGCCATGATCGACGCGGTGACGGCCGTGACGGGCAGCGGGCCGGGCTACGTCTTCCACTTCATGGCGGCGCTGGCGCAGGGCGCACTGGAACTGGGATTTTCCGCTGCCGATGCGCGCCGGCTGGCCGTGTCCACGTTTCGCGGCGCGGCGGGGCTGGCCGCGAGCGAAGACGTGCCGCTGGCCGACCTTCAGGATCGTGTCACCTCCAAGGGCGGCACCACCTACGCCGCGCTGTCGCACTTGCGGCAAGCCGGCGTTGCCGACGCGATCGCGCAGGCGGTGCATAGGGCCGAAGAGCGCGCACGCGAGCTGTCGGCGGGGTAGGCCGGGATACCGCTGAAAAGCACGCGGCGTCTACCATTTCAGCGCCGCCGGCCCAGCCACCACAGCAGCAAGGTCGACGCCGCGATCGCCGCCACGTTGAATTGCAGGGCCGACGCGAACGCCTGGGCGTAACGCTCGGGCGCGCCGGTCCCCGCGTGCGCATGCAGCGCGCCACCGAAGAGCATGCCGGCCGCCGACACGCCCAGCGCGGCGCCCACTTGCTGCAACGTCGACACCACGCCCGCCGCCATGCCGGCCTGGCGGTCTTCCACCAGGCCCAGCACCAGATTCACCAGCGGCGTATTGACCGCGCCTTGCGCCGCGCCCAGCCACACCAGCGCGGGGACCAACGACCAGGGCGCCAGCGCGGCGCCCGCGGCGCCGACATGCGCCATCAACGCCGCCGTCGCTCCGCCATACAGCAACGCGGCCACCGCGATGGCGCCGGTGCCAAAGCGCGCCACCAGCCGCGGCGCGGCCATCGACCCCGCTACGAAACCCACGCTGGCCGGGGCGAATATCAGCCCGGCGGTCAGTGCGTCCAGGCCGAAGCCGGTCTGCACCAGCAGGGCGTAGCAAAGGAACATTGCGCTGGCGGTCGAGAACACCAGCATCACCAGCAGGCAGCCGGCGGCAAAGCGGGGCTGCGCAAGCAAGCTCATGTCGACCAGCGGCACGCCGCCCCGGACCTGCACGCGGCGCTGCATGCGCACGAACTGCGCCAGCAGGACGATCGAAGCGCCACCGCTGGCAAGAGTCCAGGCCGGCCACTGCCGCGCCGGCCCTTCGATCAACGCCAGCAGCAGCAAGGCCAGCCCCGCGCCCACCAGCGCCGCGCCGGGCCAGTCCATCGCCGGGCCTGACGCCTCGCGGGATTCGGGGATGTGGCGCGCCAGCGGCCACGCCAGCAGCCCCAATGGCACGTTGATCAGGAAGATGGCGCGCCACGCCAGTCCAAACACGTCCGCATGAACGATCCAGCCGCCCAGCACCTGGCCGGCGATGGCCGCCAGCCCCAGCGTCATGCCCAACAGGCCGAATGCGCGCCGCCGCGCGTGACCGTCATAGCTGACGCGGATCAGCGCGTACACCTGCGGGAACAGCATCGCGGCCGCCACGCCTTGCAGGATGCGCGCGCCGATCAACGTGTTGGCCGTGGGCGCCAATCCGCATAGCGCGGACGCCACCGCAAAACCGGCCATGCCCAACATGAACAAGCGGCGCCGGCCGTGGCGGTCGCCCAACCGGCTGCCAGCGATCAGCAGCACGCCGTATGCCAATTCGTAGGCGGCAATGATGAAATTGATCTGCGCAAAACTGGCCGACAGCGTGGTCTGCATGCTGGGGATGGCCACGTTCACCACGAACAGGTCGAAGATCGTGATGAAGCCGCCGGACAGCAGCACGGCCAGGCCCAGCGGGCTGAGCGCGGGCGCGCCGGATGCGGGGGGCGCGCAAGCGGCGCGCAGGGAAGTCGAAGTCATGGACACGCCATCGGAAACAGGATTGGCGCTATTCTGGGCGGGCTTCCAGCCTTATACAATTTAGCCGTTTATGCTATTACTGAACGCAATAGCCTGCCGCACAGAACGCCTGCCTCCATCGCCCGATGACTGACCTTCCGACTCCCCAACGCCTGGACCGCACGCGCGCGGACCTGTCCGAATTCCTGCGTCTGCGCCGCGAACGTCTCAGCCCCACCGACTTGGGGCTGCCCGCCGGGCGCCGCCGCCGCACACCGGGGCTGCGCCGCGAAGAGGTTGCCGCGCTGGCCGGTGTGGGCCTGGCCTGGTACACCTGGTTCGAACAGGGGCGCAACATCAGTGTGTCGGCCACCTTCCTGGAAAACCTGGCGCGCGTGTTGAAGCTGGATGCGGCCGAACGCCGCCACCTGTATCTGCTTGCGCACCAACGTCCGCCAGCAGAGCCCGGCCGCACCTGGTGCACCGTGCCGCCACAAGTGCGCCGGCTGATGGACGACCTGTCCGCGCGGCCCGCCTACATTCTGAATCTGCGTTGGGACGTCGTTGTGTGGAACGCCGCCGCTGATCACGTCTTCGATTTCTCGGCGCAGCCGCCCGGCCGGCGCAACCTGTTGTGGATGCTGTTCGTGGCGCCCGCGATGCGGCACGTGTTCGTCGACTGGCAAGCGCAGGCGCCCGCGATGCTATCGACCTTCCGCCGCGACTTCGCCAGCGCGGCGGGCGCGCCGGACATTGCTGAACTGGTCGACGAACTGGAAAGCGTGTCGCCGGATTTCAAGGGCTGGTGGCGGGAGCACGACGTGCATGGCGCCTGCATGGGCCAACGCAGATTGCATGTGGAATCATTGGGCGACCTGGCGTTCGAACATGCCACGCTGTCGGTCGATGAAAGTCGCCATCTGCGGCTGGTCGTGTATGCGCCGGCGCCGGACGAGCCGCGCGCCGATGACTTCACACGCTGGCTGCAGGCCCGCGCGGAAGCCGCGACGGGCCGCTGTTGAAGACGGAATGCCGACCGGGCCGGGGCGGCTCGTGCAAGCGCCGCCCCGCTGCCGTCCCGGTGCTTACGGCGTCACGATGTTGAACCAGAATTCGAAGTCGTCCAGCGAACCGAAGACGTCGTTCAGCTTGGCCTGGTCTCCAGTGAGCTTGACGTCTCCCTTGGCCAGCGCGTCTTTGAGCGACGTCTGTTTCAGCATGATGTCGTTCAGCGTCTTGCGCGTCAGCGATACGCTGGCGCTGGGGTCTTTCGCGGGCTTGCCTTCCGTGTGGTTCAGGACGCTGTTCACCATCTCAAGCGTGTACTGCTGCTTGGTATCGGTGAAGTCCAGGTTCAGTACGACGTGCTTGCCTTCGGCCTTGTCGCGGTTCAAGCGGACCGCGAAATAGTCGAAGAGCATGTCCAGCGTCATGGCCCGGACAGTATCGGGACTGGCGGTGTCAGGCACGGGCAACTTCTTCACGCCTTCGCGGAGTTCCTTTGCGCCGGTCAGGTAAAAGTTGCGCCACGGACCGCTTTCGGCCTGATAGCCCATCTGTTCCAGGGCGTCGGCCTGCAAATCGCGCGCCGCTTGGTTCTTGGGGTCCGCGAAGACCGCGTAGTTGACCACCTCGGCCACCCAGCGGTAGTCGCCCTTGGCGTAGTATTCCCGGGCCTTTTTCAGCAAGGCGTCCGTGCCGCCCATCATGTCGACATAGCGCTTTGCCCCTTCTTCGATGGGCAGCGTATGCAGGGTGGCGGGGTTGCCGTTGAACCAGCCAAGGTAGAGCACATACGTGGCCCGCACGTTGTGATTCAACGAGCCGTAATAGCCCCGGTTGGAGAACTTGGTGGCGATCGCCTTCGGCAGCTTGACCTGTTCGGCGATTTCCTCCTTGTTGTATCCCATGTTGGCAAGGCGCAAGGTCTCGTCGTTGATGTACCGGTACATGTCGCGCTGCGTGCCCAGTTGTTCCTGGACCTCTTTCTTGCCCCACACCGGCCAGTGATGCATGGCGTACATGACTTCCACGTCATCGCCCCACATGGCCAGCGCTTCATTCAGGTACTTCGACCAGGCCAGCGGGTCGCGGATCTTCGCACCGCGCAACGAATAGGTGTTGTGCAAGGTGTGGGTGGAATCTTCCGCCGTGTTCAGCGCCTTCTTTTCCTTGATGTAATACAGCATTTCGGCGGGGGCTTCGCTGCCCGGGGCGTACAGGAACTGATACGTCAATCCGTCGATGGTGCGCGTTTCGCCCGTCTTTTCGATGATGTCGGTGGGCGGGATGAGCGTCACGGTACCTGCGGACGTCGTGGTGCCAAGGCCGGCGCCGACCTGGCCGGTCGGGCTGGGCGGCAGCAGGTTCCCGTACATGTAGCTGGCACGTCGGCTCATCGCGGTGCCGGCCATGACGTTTTCCGCCACGGCGTGTTCAAGAAAGCCCAGCGGGGCGTAGATCTTGACCTTGCCGGCCTTGACGTCGGCTTCGTCCACCACGCCGCGCACGCCGCCGTAGTGATCCACGTGGCTATGGGTATAGATAACCGCGACCACGGGCTTCTTTGGCCGGTGCTGATAATAGAGGTCCAACGCCGCCTTGGCCGTCTCGGTCGAAATAAGCGGATCCATGATCGTCAGGCCTTCCTTGCCCTCGACGATCGTCATGTTGGACAGGTCCAGGTTACGCACCTGGTAGATCCCATCCGTGACCTGGAACAGGCCAGAGATATTCAAAAGTTGCGATTGGCGCCACAGGCTGGGGTTGACGGTATCCGGCGCCTCAGAGCCTTCTTTGATGAAGTTGTACTTGCCGGGGTCCCACACCAGGTTGCCTTGGGCGCCCTTGATCATCTCGGTGGGAAGCGGGGCGATGAACCCTTTGTGGGCCAGCTCGAATGACGTCTTGTCCGAAAAAGGCAGCGCCTTCAGGAGCGCGGCATTGGCCTGTTTGGTCGCGTCTTCGGCCGGTTTGGGCGCCTGCTGCGACCACGCCGAGGGCGCTGTCGCAAACAGCAACGTTGCTAACGCGGCCGACGTCAAGCGACCGCCCTTCAATGGCTTGCCAAGGCGATTGTGAGTGGATGAGGGGGCGTTCGCACCGCGAGTGAGCTTCATGATGACGATTTCTCCATGCATTGAAATGGGCGAACCGGCGTCGAATACGCGGTTCCATCGGGCAACAAGGTCACGAAAATACGGGATTCGGCAAACAGCTTCGGCCTGATGCCGTGCGTGGCTCGCGTGCAGCGATAACCCATTGAAGATCACGCTGAAACGGCGCCCCGGGCAGCAGGCGATTATTCTCAGCCTACACAAAAACGGACGTGCCGAATATAGAATTCTTGATGCCTGGTTATTGCCGTCATATGCCTGTCTTGCAAAGCGCACTGCCAGCATGCGATATTCACGCGAAGCGAGAATTGCCTTGTTGGTGGTTTTGCTGTCCGCGCAAGCGCGTGGCGTTTCAGTAGTCAATGACGTGTTCGATGTATCGATGGCGCAAACGGTATTTACCGGGAGTCAGGATGGATCAGCATCATGGGGCGGCCAACGCGGTTGATCAGTTTTCGCTGGTGCGTGATGACCTTTTCTATCGCATCCAGCGCAGAATCGGGTTGATCCCTGCCGGTGGCGGCGGCTTCGCGCGACGTGCCGTCGCCTATGCACTGATTGCCTGGCTGCCTTTGGTGATCGCCGCATGGCTGGCCGGCACGGCCATCGAATCACTGGAAGACAACGAGCCATTGCTCGGCCATATCGGCATTCATGTTCGCTGTCTTATCGCCATTCCACTGCTGGTGCTGGCCGAAGGCATTGCCCAGAAGCTCATTCCCGTGGGCTTGCGCGAGTTCCGGCAATCCGGGCTTGTTGACGACGCCTTGTCCGCCAGGTTTGATCAGGTCCTGATCGGCGTGTCGGCGCTGCGAAACCGGGTCGCGCCGTGGATCGTCATTACCGTGTTTGTCGTCACGTGGATAGCCGTCCTGTTCTTCTCTCCCAATCTGGACGAACTGCGTTGGGCGGATTCAGGCAGCCACAGTCTCAGCTTCGGCGTCTGGTGGCTATTACTCGTGACGCGGCCTATTTTCTCGATCCTGCTGCTTGCCTGGGTATGGCGGCTGATAATGTTGGGACTACTGCTGTTGAGGATCGCGGCGTTGCCTCTGAAGCTGGTACCCAGCCATCCCGACCGCATGGGCGGTCTGGGCTTTCTCACGCGGCTGCCCGTCGTCTACGGCCCTTTCCTGTTTTCCGTTTCGGCCGTGGTGGCGGGTGTCTGGGCGCATGAAGTCCTGTATCACGGGGTGATGGTGCCCTCGCTTTACGGCCAGATTGTGGCGCTGCTGGTGGTGCTTACGATCATCGGACTGGCGCCGCTGCTGGTGTTCACGCCATTGCTATTGCGCGTCAAGCGGCAGGCGCTGCTTGATTACGGCGCGTTCGTGTCCCTGCACGGGCGGTTGGTCCATGAAAAGTGGATACAGGGCAAAGACGTGCCGGACGATCCCATGCTGGATGCGCCCGAACTGGGGCCGGTGGCGGACGTGCAAGCCATCTATCAGGCGGTCGCGTCGATGCGGGGCGCCATCGTCAATAAATCCGTGCTGTTGAAGATCCTGCTGCCGGCCGCCTTGCCCATGCTGCTTTTGATCTCGATGCAATGGCCGTTGAAGAGCACGCTGTCCAAGTTGCTGTTCACGTTGCTCTAGCCTTCTGAACACCGGCAGCCGCCTCGCTGTTGGCGGGCATGGCGCTGATCGTGGCGGGCATTGCGGCAGGGGTGTTTGAACGTCGCGCCTGACGGCCGTGGGCGCGCCCGGCCGCCGCCGTCAGGCGTATGATTTCAGGCAGAGGATCAGTCCCGCCTGGCCTGGGCGACAGCCCGCGTGCCAGCTTTGCATGCCACTGCTTCGCGTCGTTCGAGCCGCCCGTGCGCGCACGGGCGTGAAGGTGTCGCGCCATGGACCATCTACTGCTTGCCGTCCGCCCGGATGACTCCGGTTGCAAGGGGACGTGGTTCGCCGCCCGGTTACCGGCGGGTGATCACGATCTCGAGGTACTCACTGGGCACCACCACCCCGGCGTCGCCAGAGCGATTGAACCGGTCTATTTGCGCTATGAGATCGCTTTCCAGGGCGCCCTGCGCAGCGGGTTCCAACGTGGAAAACGCTTTAAGGACCGGCCCGTAATAGGTCTTGAAGACCTGCAGCCAGTGTTCCGGCGAACGGTAACGGAACACGAAATGGCGGGGCTCCGCCTGGATTGCGGTGGCGTGGCTTCCGAACATCTGGTCGATGCGCGCCCGGGTGCCCCACAGCGCGGGCGATTTGACGCCGGCCGGCGGCGGCAGATGCTTGCCGATGGTCTTGAATACCTGGCCTACGAAGCCGTCCGGCGTCCAATTGGCCAGGCCGATCTTGCCGCCGGGGCGGCATACGCGGATCAGCTCGGCGGCGGCCTTGTCCTGGTCGGCCGTGAACATCACGCCAAAAGTGGAGATCACGGCGTCGAAGCTGGCCGGTGCAAAGGGCAGTGCCTCGGCATCGGCTTCCTGGAATTCGATCTTCAGGCGTTCGGCCGCGGCGCGCTCGCGGGCGCGTCCCAGCAGCGCGGGAACGTAATCGGTCGCGACGACCTCGCACCAGCGCCGGGCCGCAGCCAGCGAGGCGTTGCCGTTGCCGGCCGCGACATCGAGGACTTTCTGTCCGGCACGGACGTCAAGGGATTCGCACAGTTGCTCGCCGACGATCTGCAGTGTGGTGCCCACGACGGCGTAATCTCCGGAAGACCAGGTGGCTTGCTGCCGGGCTTTCAGGGCGGTCAGGTCGGGCTGCGCGTGATCTTGGGTTTGAGCCTGGGCGGTGGTGAATGCGGACATGGTCTGTCTCCATTAGGACGGGGGTGGCGCGCTGGCGGATATCACCGGCACGACGCGGAATCACAGGCAGGAGTGCGTAGGCATAGGCGTGTCGTGCGATCCGGAGTCAACCGTAAGGCCGGGACGTGGAGGCGGGCGTGGTAGCCGGCGTGGAATCTGTCTCGGCGGAGCATCCGGATTTTCCCGGGGATGGAACCGCCATTCGTGTCCGCATGCTTGGGCCGATGAGGATCAGCCGGGCGGGCGCCGCTTTGGTCTTGCCGCCCTCACGCAAGCTGCGCGCGTTGATCGCCTATCTTGCGCTCGCCCCGCACGCGGTGACGCGCACGCACCTGTGCGAGCTGCTCTGGGACGTTCCGAATGATCCCCGCGGCGAACTCCGATGGTGCCTCAGCAAGGCAAGAGCCTTGCTCGACGAGCCGGACCGCCGCCGGATCCTGGCAGATCAAGACGCGGTGACGCTCGACCTGCAAGATTGCCTTGTCGATGTCCTCGATACCGAGCAGGCGATGCGGCAAGGCATCAGCAGCGTCGGCGTGGAGCGGCTGCGCAGCTTGGCGGCGTTGTTCGCGGGTGATTTCCTGGACGGCCTGCAGCTCAAGTCGTGCCCGCTTTTCGACAGCTGGGTGGTGGCGCAACGGCGGCGATTAAGGGGCTGCCAGGCGGCGGTGATGGAACACCTGGCCGCGTGTCTACCGGCCGGGTCCGAGGAGCGCTACGCCTGCCTGGACAATTGGTTGCGCCTGGCGCCTTTCGACCGGCGCGCGCACGCGCTGATGCTGCAATCGCTAAACGACCGGGGGCGGCTTCGCGAGGGCGAAGAGCACCTGGCCGCCGCGATACGCGCCTTCGGGGACGAGGGGCTGGATTGGCGGCCGCTGCGCCATGCCTGGAGACTGCTTCGGCTTACCCCGGAAGACCCGCCGACACCGGCGGGCGGCGCCGACAAGCCGCTGATCGCCGACCCGTCCGAAGGCGGCAGGGAAAGAACCGGACGGGCCTCGATCGTCGTCATGCCATTCGCGGACGCATCGGCCCGCGGCGGCGTGCGGGGCGGGCTGGGCGATGGGCTGGCTTACGACATCATCACCCGATTGGCCAAGCTGCGTAGTCTGTTCGTGATTGCGCAGGGGACGGTATTCGCCCTGGACCAGCGCAGCGTGGGGCCGGAGGAGGCCGGCCGCACGCTGAATGTGGACTTTGTGGTGAGCGGCTCGCTGCGCCGGCTGACCAACCGGATCATCGTGGACGTGGCGCTCGTCGAATCGCGGACGGCGCGCATCGTCTGGGCGGAAGCCTTCGACCATACGCTGGACGACGCATTCGTGGCGCTGGACGAGATCGGCAATCGAATCGTCGCGTCGATCGACATCGAGATCGAATCCGCCGAGCGCAGCCGTGCCATTCTCACACCGCCGAATTCACTGGATGCGTGGTCGGCGCATCATCGCGGCCTGTGGCATATGTACCGGTTCAACCAGGCGGACAATGCCCTTGCGCGGCATTTTTTCGAGATGGCGGTGCGGCTGGACCCCACATATTCGCGGGCCTATGCGGGACTGTCCTTTACCTATTGGCAGGCGGCGTTCCAGCGCTGGGGCGAGCAGAAAGCGGCGGTGGACCTGGCGTTCAAAGCCGCTGGCCAGAGCCTGAGCGCCGACGACCGGGATCCGGCGGCGCATTGGGCCATGGGCCGGGCGCTATGGCTGCGCGGGAGCCAGGAGCCGTCGCTCGCGGAATTGCGGCGCGCCGTGGATCTCAGCCCGAATTTCGCCCTGGGGCACTACACGCTGGGGTTCGTCCATTGCCAGTCGGGCGACGCCCAGGCGGCGATCGGGTCGGCGGACCATTCGCGCCATCTCAGCCCCTTCGATCCCTTGATGTTCGGCATGCTGGCCGTACGGGCGCTTGCGCTGGTCCGATTGGGACAGATCGAGGAAGCTGCCGACTGGGCGGTCAAGGCGGCGATGCGTCCCAACGCCCATGTGCACATCCTGGCGATTGCCGCCCACTGCCTGGCCATCGCCGACCGGGTGGATGAGGCGCTGGGCTTCCTGGCCCTGATCCGCCAGTCGCATCCTGCCTACCGCGTGGGGGATTTCCTGGCTGCGTTCCGGCTGACGCCCGAGGCCCAGGCCTTGTTCAAAGCGGGCGCCAGACGGATCGGGTCAGAGTGAAGCCCGTTGCACGCGGGTTTGAACGTCGCACTTGACGGCTGGATTTTTGTGGGTGTATCGTAAGATATATATCTAAAGATACATCTTAAGAGCGAACCGATGCGACATTCCCACTTTCAAAACGACCGCCATGGCCACCATGGTCATCACGATCACCACGGCCATGATGGCCACCACGACCATCATGGCCATCATGGCCATCACCCCCGCCATGCGGCCTCGGGCGGCGACTGGTTTTCGGGCTCGCCCGATGGCCGGGGCGATGCCGACGGCTTCGGCGGCGATGGGCGCGGCTTCACGCGCGGCCGCCGCGTGTCGGCCGATGATCTGCAATTGATGCTGCTGGGCCTGCTTGAGCAAAGCCCCAGCCACGGCTACGAACTCATCAAGGCCCTGGGCACGCTCAGCAACGGTTTCTACACGCCCAGCCCGGGCATGGTCTACCCCGCGCTGACCTATCTGGAAGAGCTGGGCTACGCCACCGTTGAGCAGGACGGCGCCAAGAAGCGCTACCACCTGGCGGAACCCGGCAAGGCGCATCTGGAGGCCAACCGTAGCCGCCTGACCATGATGTTCAACCGTTTCAAGCACATCGCCCGCAAGATGGACTGGATGCGCCAGGCCTGGAGCGGCGAGCCCCGCAACCTGGGCCCGGAAGGCCAGGACATGCGCACCGGCTGGCTTCCGGAATTCGTGGAAGCCCGGCACGCCCTCCGGCAGGCGTTGCTGGATCGCACCGACGCGTCGCCTGCCGAACAACGGCGCATTGCCGCCATCCTGGCGCGCGCCACCGACGAGATCAACGGCAAGCCCTGTGCTTGATCCTTTCCCCCGATTTGGAACGTTAATGACCCGTACCGATTTGAACGTGGAGCGCGTGCGCCACAACCTGAAAATGCGCGTGCTGACTGTCGCGCGCACCGAACGCATCGCGGGCCTGCTGGCCCGCATCACCTTCACGGGCGACGACCTGCAGGACTTCGTGTCCGCCTCGTTCGACGACCACGTAAAGCTCTTTTTCCCTGCCGACCCGTCGCTGCCGCCGGTGGTCCCTACCGTCGGCCCTGATGGCGTCAAGTTTCCTGACGGCGCGCCCAAGCCGGCCGCGCGCGACTACACGCCGCGCTATTTCGATGCGGCTCGCCGCGAACTGGTCATTGACTTCGTGCTGCATGGCGATGGCCCCGCGTCCACCTGGGCCGAGCAGGCCGAACCCGGCCAGACGCTGGGCATCGGCGGCCCGCGCGGTTCCTTCGTGGTGCCCAAGGCTTTCGACTGGCACGTACTGATCGGCGACGAAACCGCGCTGCCGGCGATGGCGCGCCGCCTGGAAGAACTGTCCGCCGCCGCCCAGGCGCTGGTGCTGATTGAAGTGCCGTCCGCCGCTAACCAGATCCCGCTGCCGTCGGCCGCTAAAACGTCCGTGCGCTGGCTGCACCGCGACGGCAACGCGCCGGGCTACAGCACCTTGCTGCTGGAAGCGGCGCGCGAACTGGTGCTGCCCGCAGGCGAGGGCTATGTGTGGGTGGCAGCTGAATCCGCCGTGGCCAAGGCCGTGCGCGAAATCATGGTGTCGCAGCATGGCATCGACAAGGGCCGCATTCGCGCCGCCAGCTATTGGAAGCGTGGCGCCGTGGCCGTGCACGAGTCGCACGAGGACTGACCGACCGACCTGCAACGTGGCCGCCGTCCATGACGCCTTACGCCTTGCGCCTTACGTCTTGCGCGTCAGGCGAAGCAGGTTTTCCACCTTTCCTCCAAGCCGGTCCTGCCGCACCGCAAGGCCTAGCACCGCCCGCGGCCAGTCCAGCGCGAAAGGGCGGTAGACAACGCCGTCGGGACGCAGGTGGCGCAACGACTCCGGCACCACCGCCACGCCCATGCCTGCCGCCACCAGGTTCACCGCCGACGACAACTGCGGTGCCCGTTGGCCGATCAGCGGGTTCAGGCCGTGCTGCCGGCACGCCGCCATGATGTCCGCGCTAAGGCCATACCCGGACTTTCGGGAATACAGGATGAAGCGCTCCTGTGTCAGGTCCGCGGGCGTCAGCCGTTTCTTGCGCGCCAATGCGTGGCCCAGGGGCAACGCTACCACCAGCGGTTCTTCCGCCAGCTGCGTGAACGTCAGGCCGCCATCCAGCGCGAACGGCGGCCGCACGAAGGCGGCGTCGATGGCGCCTTCGCGCAAGCGAGCCACCAGCGTCTCGCTATCGCCTTGCGACAGCGTCATCTCCACGTCGGGATATTGTTGCCGGTATTGGCGGATCAGCGCCGTCACCACGCCGTTGAATGATGCGGATTCGGTGAAGCCCAACGTCAGTTCTCCCACCTCGCCGCGCGCGGCGCGCTGCGCCGTTTGCACGGCGGCTTGCGCGCGGTGCAGGATGTCTTGCGCGCAGGCAAGGAAGGCCCGCCCCGCGTCGTTCAGCATGACCCCGCGGCCCGTGCGGTCGAACAGCGGCGTGCCGACTTCCTGCTCCAACTGACGGATCTGCTGGCTGAGCGGGGGCTGCGCCATGCCCAGCAGTTCCGCCGCGCGCGTGAAGTGCTGGGCCTCGGCGGTTACGACGAAATAGCGCAAATGACGCAGTTCCATATTCATACCTGAAAAGTACTGATTGTCAATTTTCCATATATTGGACATTCTATTGCAGCGGGCCGATGATGCAGGCATCGATTCATTGCCCTCAAGGAACCCGCATGAACACGCCCATCAAACCCAGCACCCTGTTGCGCCAGCATCTGGCCCAAGACATCGTCGTGGCGCCCGGCGCCTATGACGGCATGTCGGCCCGGCTGGTGGCCGCTGCGGGCTTCAATGCCGTGTACGCCAGCGGCGGCGCCATTGCGCGCGCGGCGGGCTATCCGGACATCGGGCTGCTTAGCTTTACCGAAGTGATGGACCGCGTGGAAAAGATCATCGACGCCAGCGGCCTGCCGGTGGTGGCGGACGCCGACACGGGCTTTGGCGGATCGGCCAACGTGGAGCGCACCGTGCGCATCATGGAGCGCGCGGGCGTGGCGGCCTTCCATATCGAAGACCAGTCGTTTCCCAAGCGGTGCGGCCACCTGGACGACAAGAGCCTGGTGGACGCCGACGAAATGTGCCGCAAGGTGCACATTGCGCGCCAGACGCTTTCGGATGCCGATGCGTTGGTCATCGCGCGCACGGACGCGATCGCGGTCGAAGGCTTTGACGCCGCGATCGCGCGCGCGGAACGCTATGTGAAGGCGGGCGCCGACATGGTTTTCGTGGAAGCGCCCGAAACGCTGGCGCAGATACGGGCCATCGCCGAACGCCTGCCGGGACTAAAGCTGATCAACATGTTCTACGGCGGCAAGACGCCGCTGGTGCCATTGCCCGACCTGGCGGCGATGGGTTATCGCCTGGCCATCATTCCGTCGGACCTGCAACGCGCCGCCATCCACGCCATGCAGGCCACGCTGGCGGCCATCCGGCAGACCGGCGACAGCAGCGCGCTGGCCGACCGCCTGACAAGTTTCAAAGAGCGCGAAGCCATCGTGCAGACGCAGCGCTATCTGGCGTTGGACGCGCAATAAGCGTCCAACGCCTCGACCCTAGCGGCGGCAGCGCGCCGGCAGGGACGGCGGCCACAGGCGCTGGCCGGCGCTGCCGTACAGCGCGCGCATGCCGCACACCATCTCGACGCGGGCCAGCGCATTGCCGGCAGGGTCGATGATCTTCGACAGATCCATCGTGGACACGACGGCGCGCTTCCCGGCGAAAGGCGTGACCGCACTGTAGGCGGTGGGAATGACGAACTTGCCTTGGCCGTTCACGTAGCCGAAGTCCAGGTCGGTGCGCGCGGCCGCCAGGCCGTCGTGCAGGGCGCCCAGCGCGTCGAACGCCGGACCGCTCAATGCGCCCTTGGCGTCGACCGCGCGCACCGCCCGAGTGGATAGCAGCGTGACCGCGCGGCCGGCCGAGAACGCCGACGCCGTGCCTTCCACCTTCATGCGCGGTTTGCCGTCCGGCGCGGTGTATTCGGTCATGGGCTTGCCGTTCGCGACGTAATGCCGAAGCAGCCAGTCCGACCCTTGCGGCCAGCGCCACTCGCCGCCCGGCAGGGTCGAGACGGTCTTGCCCGTGGCGTCGATCAATCGCGTCCCGGTGGCGTCGGTGGACAGCGCGCGCGCAGGCGTGCCCTGGAAGATCGATCCGACAGCCGCCGTGGGGGGAATCTGCCATGCGCCCTGTGCGTTCAGATAGCCATAGCGCACGGCGCGGCGGATCTCCAGCCAGTCGCCAACGCGAGCGTAGGTGGCGTCTTGCAGGTCCAGCGCGCTGCTGCCGTCGGCCGACACGATCCAGCGGTTCTGCTCGCCGTCTGCCGAAATGGTTCCGCCCGCTGCCGCGGTTACCTGCAGGTGCGGCTGGAACGACGTCAGCGCGCGGCCCTGGTCGTTGAACACGGCCGCGGCGCGTTCATAGTCTTCTGCCTGCCCGCCGGCCTGCCATACCTTCCACAGCTTGTCGTTGATGCGGGCGACGCCGTGATGCGCCGCCGGCACCACCCAGCGTCCCTGCAGATCGATCACGCCCACGCGGTCCGCGCCCAGCGAGGCCACGGCCTGGCCGTTCTGGAAGTGGCCGATCTGGTGGAAAGCGGGGGCGGCCAGTTCCTTGCCGGCCACGAAATCGTACAGACCCCATCGCGCGTCTTCGCTGGCCGTCTTCAAGTACCGGACCACGCCGGGCGCGACGATGTCGGTCTGGAAGACATCGGGCAGGTCGTAAGTCTTGCCTTCGCGGTCGACCATGCGGTTGACGCCGGCGGCGTAGGTCAGCGCATAGCCGTGGCGGAATGTGCCGATATGCTGCTGCGGCGGCAGTGGCAACGGCTTGCCGTTGGCGTCCAGCAGTTGCAGGCCGCGTTCGGTCTCGGCCGCGTAGCGCAGTTGTTCGGGCTTCAGCGCGGTCGGGCCGTCCTGGTATTCCGGGTCGTCGGCCCGGCGCTCATCGGAATCGTCCAGCGCAATCAGGTCCGTCCACCACGGATCGGTGACCCAGCTGCCGTCGGCCAGAATCAGGCCGGCGCCTGTCATGCCGCATTGGCAATGTCCCTGGCCCAATATGCCCAGCGGGGCGCCCGGGATGTTCAACGGCGGCGCCTTCAGTTCCATGCTCTGCGTCGCTTCCACCGCTTCGGGCTTGAGCAGTACGCGGCCGTCGGCATCCAGGACGTTCAGCAACCCGCCTTCCTGCTTCCGGATCCACAGCCGGCCATGGCGCAGCTCCATCGGTCCTGCCTGCGGCAACCAGGCAGGCGCGGTGTCGCCGCTTAGCCAGACGCCCTTGGGCGTCAGCACGCCGGCGGGCGCGCCCGTCTGGTCAGCGAATATCACGAAGCCTTCTTCGTTCTGGGTCGGCGTCGACGCGTCGCTCAGTTTGATCGGTGCGGGCTGCCCCGGCACCAGCGCCATGAGCGTTTCCCCCACGGGGTAGACGAGGGTGTCCTGGAAACGCTGGGACTCCTGGGCTTCGTCCGGTTTCATCGTCGTGACGACCGCGCCTGCGGCATTCAGCACGGCATAGCCCTTGCGGCCATCCAGTTCGGCGCTCCAGAACGCCTTGCCCACCGGCTGCAGGCTGTTGTAATGCTGGTCCGCGCCGGTCACCTTGCCGTCCGTGCCGATCAGCACGGCGCCGTCGCGGCTATAGGCCACGGCCGGGCGGCTGTCGTGCTGCGTCAGGATGTCTTCGTAGACCGGTTCGACCAACCAGTTCCAATCGCCGTCCACCACGCCGTAGCGGTGTTCGTCGTTGATGGCGATGTACAGGCCCTGGCCATAGGACTGCGTGATGGTGATGCCGGGCTTGGCGAAACGGCGTTCGCCATTGATGCCGCGGTATTCCTGCTTGTATTGCACCGCGGCCCGGGCCGGCACGCCATCGGCCAGGAACAGGTTCTGGATGCCCGTGTCCAGGGGTTCGCCCACGGGTTGCCCCTGGCGGTCGATCAATTGCTGGCGTCCGTCCAGCATGGCCACGGCCAGGCCGATCTCGGCGTAGTCCTGGACGCTGTCATAACGCGGCGGCACGGCCATGCGCCCGCGCGTGTCGATAAAGCCCCATTTTCCCTGCCATTGCACGGCGGCCAGGCCGTGGCGGAAGTCGCGCACATCCTCGAATAGCGGCCGGATCGCCAGCCGGCCGTTCGGGTCCAGGAACCCCCAGGCGTGGCGGCGCAGTGACTGGTCCATGGGGACGCGGTTGATGTTCTCCAGGGCCGAGGGCAGCAACACCGCGGCGCGTCCGTCCGACAGCGCGCGGATGCAGCCGTTGGTAAAGGGGCTGCTGCTGGAGATGGCGTCGGCGTTGGCGTCGGTGCGGTAGCTGCCTTCTTCCAGGCAATACAGATGGCCGCTTTGCGCATGCGCGGACAGGGAGGCGCCCAGCGCGGCAATCGCGCAGGCGAGTCGGGTGGTGCGGATCACGCGTGACGTCATGGTTATTCTGCTTTGGCGTTGTCGAGGACGGGGGGAGGCACTTGCGTGGCTTCGGGGCAGGTCAGCGCCTCTTTCGGCCACGTGAGGTTTTCCTCCGCGTCGAAGATCACCACTTTGTCGCACAGCACGCCGAACAGGGCGGTCATTTTGCCGTGGGTGTCGATGAATTCGACCCCACCGTCCCGAAGGACCATTGCGCGCCCGTCATGGAAATCGTCGGCCCACTTGAACGCGGGCGGAATCGCGTAGCGCCCGGTCAAGTCGATGAATCCATACAGCTTGCCGGTGCGCTCCAGGCGGCGCGCGCGGGCCAGGCCGTCTTTCATCGGGCCGAGTTGGGAGAAGTGCGCGCCGACGACGCGCTTGCCGTCCGCGTTCACGAAACCCGAGCGGCCGCTTTCGTCGCTGTAGGGCGCCACGCCTTCGCTGGCGCCGTTGTACTCGACCGAATAGCGGCCGGGGAAACGCGTGATTTCCCGGCCCTGCAGGTCAGTCATGATGGCGCTGGATTCCGAGGCGTCGGTGAACAGCAGGCGTTGCATCGACGCCAACGGAAAGCCGTCCCCGCGTTTTTCCAGCACCGTCTTGCCGCGTTGGTCAATCAAGCGGTATCCGGTGCCCAGGTTGACCCGCGCCAGGCCTTCCGGCTGCACGAAGAAGGGATTGAATTCGCCATACAGGGCGGGCACGGCGAAATTGCCCCGGGCGTCGATTGCGCCTTCGCGTTCGTCGTTGCGCATGATGACCCAGTCGCCGTACTGCTCCCGGCTTTCCGGCTTGCCTTGCGACAGGCGGGTTGCGTGGCCCTGCGCGTCGAACAGCACGGGGCTGCCGTCGGCCAGTTCGCCGATATAGCGTCCGTCCTTGATCTTCGCGGGCTTGCCATAGACGGTGGCGCTGGCCTTGCCGGTGCGAAGATCGACCAGACGGTACGGGCTATCCGCGTAGCGGTTGGCGGTGTCCTTGGCGTCGGGGTCGTCCACCAGCATGAAGCCGTCGCCCAGGTATTCCATCTTGTAGGCGCTCTCGTGCGTGGGGCGCACGACCCACTGGCCGTCGCGGTTGACGACGCCCCAGTGGTCCTTGTCCTGGACGCGGGCCCAGTCGTCTTCGAATTCCTCGATGTGTTCGTAGACGGGTTTCAGCGCCGGCGCGCCCCGGCGGATGTTCCAGATGCCCCAGCGGCGTGCGCGGTTCTCGTCCGGCGCGCGGTAAAGCAGCAGGTCGCCGTCAAGGTGCGTGGCGTCGGCCGCGACGTCGGCGGGAATGGGCACCGTCTTGCCGCGCGCGTCGATCAGCAAGGCGTCGTCGCGGGACATGTCCGACGTGCGGGCCCAGGTATAGGCGCCGCTGAACTTGCGGATGCCGCTGTACTTGGGCGGCACGGCCCAGGCGCCTTTGCCGTCGATGGCGCCGAACTTGCCGCCGGAGGTGCGCACGACCAGCGGCATCGTTGCGTCATAGGCGTCGATGGCCTCCCATTCCGGGTTCGAGACCACCGTGCCCGACGCCGTCAGGATCGACGGCGGCTGCTGGTAGTCGCCGGTTCGCAGCAACGCCAGCGGCATGCCCGCCGCGGCCCCGCTGCGCCCGGCGGTCTTGCCCGGGGAAAAGGCGGTGATCTCGTAGGCGCGCAATCGCGCGACGGTGTCGGCGTCCAGCAGCGGTTTGCCGTCCTCGGCGTAGATCTGGATCAGGGCTTCGACGCCCGGCGCGGCCATGGACGTCGTCTGACTGTCGCCGTCTGCCAGAACGGCGGATACCGTCACGTCGGTGGCCGCGGCGGTATCGGCATTCGGGTCGGACGCGGCCTGCGCGCTGTCCACGGCCGTCGGCGGGGCCGCGACGACCGTCATGACGGTCGCGGCGGTATCGGCGGCTGCCGCCGCGGGAACCGCATCCGCGGGGGCTCCGGCGTCGACGGCAATGCCTGCGGCGTCGACGGCCTCGCCGGGATTGGCCTCGGCCGGCGTCCCTTCCTTCGCGGCATCCATCAGGCCGGTCGCGCGGGTGGCGTCATCGGTCGCGCCGGCGTCCGCCGCGCCCGGCGAC
>NZ_JBHFII010000061.1:27794-44360 GCF_057334215.1 Achromobacter maghribensis
ACGACGCCCGCACGCCGTAGACCCAGGCCCGCCCCTGATTGATCTCGACGCGGCCATGGTCCAGCGCCAACTGCTCCAGCGTGCCGGCCGGGCTGATCAGCAGCGTCATCGAGACATCCGGCAGGTAACGCCAGCCATCGCGCTCCTGCAAGCCGACGTAGGCATTCGAGAAGGTGTGCAGCGTCTGCAGTTTGGCGTCCAATAGCGCCGCCTTGCCATCTTCGGGCGTCACCAGCCACAGGCCGGCCGCCACCCGCTGCACGCGTTCGTAGCGTGCGGGCGACAACGCCGCACCGCGCGGATCCACGAATTGCCATTTTTCATCGCGGCGCACGGCCAGCACGCCGCCGTCGCGAATCGGCGCGGCTTGCGAGCGCAGCACGTCCGGCGACAGTGCCCAGTGGCCATTGTCATCCAACAGACCCCACCAGCCGTTGTAGCGGGATTCGCGCAACTGGGCAGGCAGATAGCCCTCGGTGGGGGCGCCCAGCGCCATTACGCCCGCAGGCAGGGAGGCCGCCTTGCCCGTGGCGATATTAAAGAGGCGCGGCGGCGTGGGCACTTCGATCGACGCCAATTTCTGTCCGGGCCGGAAACCCCATGTGCGCGTGCCCAGCTCGAAGGTCTTGATGACCTTGCCCTGACGATCGATCAGCACGTCGCGTTCGTCTTCTTCGGCCAAGGCCGTGCCTTCGGCATTGAATCCCGACGCGCTGCCGAAGCGTGGCTTGATGACCCACTGGCCCCGGGTGTCGATGTAGCCCCAAAGACCGTCCTGGCTGACCGCGGCCAGGCCATTCTGGAACGGAGAGGCCTCGGCGTAGGCGGGGGTGATCGCCATGCGTCCTTGCTTGTCGAGGTAGCCCCAGACGCCCGCCGGGTCGTCGGCCGAGCCAGTCAGCACGGCCGCCAGGCCTTCGCTGTAGGCCTGATGGCAGTACGTGTCGGAGCCTTGGCCGTAGTAGCTGGCGGTGCACCGGCTGATCCACGAATCGGCGTGCGCCGTGCTGGCCAGGCTGGGCAGGGCAAACGCCAAGGCCAGCGTCAGGGGCTTGATCGCGGCCCTCATTGCACGAGGGCGCGGGGCAGGCCCGCGGGAAGGAATGCGCCAAGCCGGACGTGCCACATGTCAGCTGCCTGTCAAAAATTGGGAGAGGCAGCACTGTAACCAGCAGTAGCAAACAATAAAGCGGCAAATGTAACGATTAAGAAGAAAACGTTAATACGACGACGCCCTCATGGCCTCGGGACGCGCCTGGAAAAGCAGATTTACTGTGTCAAAATGATGCGCCGCTACCCGGACCCTCCACAGGCGCATGACTGCTTCCGCTGCGTTATCCCCGCATCCAGTGCCCCTCGTTTCGGAAGCCTGCGCTCCTTATCGGGCCGAGTTGGCCCGCCTGCTTTACCGGCAGTCATACGGCGTGCTGTTCGCCAACTTCGCCATCGTCATTCCGGTCGCCTACGTGATGCGGGCCAGCGTGCCGATCTGGCTGCTGGCCGCCTGGGCCGCCGCGCTGTATCTGCTGACGGCGCTGCGCGTGGTCGTGAACCGCCGTTTCCTGCGGCGTCAGACCGCGCCCGCCGAGTTGCAAACCTGGGTGTCGACGTTTTGCGCGCTGTCGTGGTTGTCGGGCCTGCTATGGGGCCTGGCCGGCTTGGCGGCGGTGCTGTCGGACGACGGCATGATGCTGGCGTTTGGCTGCGTGATGCTGGCCGGCATGTGCAGCGGGGCGGTGCCGTCGCTATCGGCCTATCCGCCCGCCTACGCGGGATCGGCGCTGGGCATGCTGGCGCCGTTCACGGTGGCCTGCCTGATCCAGGGCGATGCGCTGCACCTGATTTATGCGGCCTTCGCGTTCTGCCTGCTGGGCGTGAACATGTATTTCAGCGCCATCACGTACCGCAGCCTGAAGACCACCGTGTCGCTGCGATTCGAAAACCTTGGGCTGATCGACGACCTGCAGCGCGAACGCGACCGCGTGGCGGCTGCCGACCAGGCCAAGACCCGCTTCCTGGCCGCCGCTGGGCACGATCTGCGCCAACCCGTGCATGCGCTGGGCCTGTTCACCGACATCCTGGCCAGCCGCGCCCAGCAAGGCGATGCCACCCCGCAGGACGTACTGCACGTTGCGCGGCGCCAGCAAACCGTGTTGGCCAGCCTGAACCGGTTGCTGGACGGCCTGCTTGACGTGTCGCGCATGGATGCGCACCTGCTGCGCATCGAACGCCGCCCGGTCGACCTGGACGCGTTGTTCGACGAGATAAGACAGGATTTTGAACCGCAGGCGCAGGCGCAGGGGTTGCGCCTATCGGTACTGCCCACGCATCTTGTGCTGGAGACCGACCCGACCTTGTTGCGCCGCATTCTGCATAACCTGCTGAGCAATGCACTGTCGTACACGCCCCAGGGGGGTGTGCTGCTGTGCGCCCGCTCGCGGCAGGGCGGTGCGCTGATCCAGGTGTGGGACACCGGCGTCGGCATCGCGCCGGATGCACAAGACGCCGTCTTCAATGAATTCACGCGGATCGGCAACGCGCCGGCGGGCCAAGGCCTGGGCCTGGGGCTGGGGCTGGCCATTGTGCGGCGGCTGACGGGCTTGCTGGGCTTTGAAATCCGGCTGCGGTCCACGCCGGGCAAGGGCTCGGTGTTCTCGGTCCATGCGCCCGCGTTGATCCCGCCGGGTCACATTCCCCCCGAGCATGTAGCGGACAAAAATTAATCGGTTGAAGTCCCGGCTTGGCCCTTCTGTAATGGATGCCACGCGCCTTTGACGCCAGTGCGCGGCGCCAGACAGGAGAGCACCATGCCGTCCCCGTTTGCCAAGTCTTACCCCGATGCCTCGCGGCTGTGGCTGCTGGTGTTGGCCGGCGGCATCGTCATGGGCCTGGCCCTGGGCGTGCGCCATGTACAGGGTCTGTTCCTGCTGCCGGTCTCGATGGACCGGGGCTGGAGCCGTGAAACCTTCGCCATGGCGATGGCCGTGCAGAATCTCACCTGGGGCATCGCCCAGCCCTTCACCGGCATGATTGCCGACCGCTACGGATCGGCCAAGGTCATTGGCGGGGGGCTGGTGTTCTACGCGCTGGGACTGGTGGGCATGGCGCACGCGGCGACGCCTGCCGCCTTCCTGCTGACGGCGGGCGTGTGCATCGGCATCGCGCTATCCGGCACCGCGTTCGCCGTCATCTATGGCGCGCTGAGCCGGCTGGTGCCGCCCGAACGCCGGGGCTGGGCGCTGGGAGTGGCGGGCGCCGTGGGCGGATTGGGCCAGTTCATCATGGTGCCAGCCGCGCAATGGCTGATCGGTGGCGGGGGATGGGTCAGCGCCCTGCTGGTGTTCGCGGTGCTGCTGGCTATCGTCCTGCCTTTGGCCTGGCCGTTGCGTGAACCGGCCCGCGCCGCGCACGACCCGGCCGCGCCGGATGCCGGCCTGTCCCTGCGCGCATCGATCCGCGAAGCGTTCGCCCAGCCGGGTTTCTGGCTATTGAACCTGGGGTTTCTGGCTTGCGGCTTCCAGCTGGCGTTCATTGGCACACACTTGCCCGCGTACCTGATGGACAAGGGCCTGCGCGCGTCCGACGCGGTGGGCGCGCTGGCAATCATCGCGCTGACCAATGTGATGGGCACGTATGCCTGCGGCATTCTGGGGGCGCGGCATCGCCGCAAGTACCTGCTGGCCGGCATCTATCTGGTGCGTACCGCGGCCATCGCGCTGTTCCTGTTGCTGCCCCTGTCCACCTGGACGGTCTATGCCTTTGCGGCCGTCATGGGTTTCATCTGGCTGGGCACGGTGCCGCTGACCAACGGGTTGATCGCGCAGGTATTCGGCGTGCGGTACCTGACCACGCTGTTCGGCTTCGTGTTCTTCGGCCACCAGCTGGGGTCGTTCCTGGGCGTGTGGCTGGGTGGCATCGTGTTCGAGGCCACCCGGTCTTATGACCTGATCTGGTTGATCGCGATGGCGCTGGGCGTCTTGTCGGCCATGTTGCATTGGCCGATCGATGACCGCGAAATCACGCGGAGGCAGACCGCCAGCGCGCCCGGCTGACGCTACAGCGGCCGGTGCTGCGTACCTGCGCCCATGGTGATGTGCCGCATGCGACAGGTTGCGGCCAGTCGGCGGCGAAGGTGTATTCCCACACCAGCCAGCCGCGCCCGTAGCGGTCCAGGTCTTCGGGCGCCTGGGACCAGAACGCATCCCCGCCGTTGACGGTGGAAGCCGCGCCGGAGGCGTCCAGCAAGACATAATGCGACGACAGATCGGTAGCCATTTTGCGCATCCCCGGGTGGGGAGTCGTGCTGTCATAGTAACGAGGCGAACCGGATTCGGCCCAGGCGCGCGCGCCGGTTCCAGCATGGCGCCGCGAAGCGATATCATGTCCCCCATCAGCAACCATAACGGGAAAGGCGATGAGCCAGGGGTTCGATGGGGTCAGGCCCGCGTCCGAATCGTCCATCGAGATCGGCTTCTTCTATGACGGCCGGCACTGCGTTGAACGCCTCCGCGTCAAGCCCACCGCCGCCAACCTGAAACGCGCCGCCGACCGCCGGGCAGCCATTTTGGAAGCCATTGCACGCGGCGATTTCGATTACGACGCCGAGTTTCCCAAGCGCGGCACGCTTCCGAAGCCATCACAGGGTTCCGCATGACAAGCCACACGCAACTGATCGTCAACGACCTTACGCCGCAGGCCTTTTCGGCTTACGGCTGGATGCTGGGCAAGCCCATGCCGGACGGCAATGGCGTGCCGCTGTTTTCCAATCCGGCCACGGATTTCTGGCAGGAACACCTGTTCAACACGGGCGCGGGCGGCGACGCCGAACTGCTGTGGGTCAACTACCGCAGCCCGTCCGTGGAAATTGCCAGTCTGGAAAAGCACCTGCTGACGCAACAGGCCATCGTGCCGCTGACGGGCCAGATCATCCAGGTGGTTGCAAAGAGCGCCGCCGACGGCAGCCCGGATCTCACCACGCTGGCCGCTTTTCGCGTGCCGCAAGGGCAGGGCGTCTGCATGCGGCCGGGTTGCTGGCATGCGACCCGTATCGTCGAGCACGAAGTCACTTGCCTGATGTTGACGCGCAGGTCCACGACGGTAGACCTGATCCAGCACCTGACCACCGAGGCGCGCGCCACGGAAAGCGCCATCGTGGAGATTCCCCTTCATCAGCTGGAAAGCCTGGCCGAAATGACGCCGGAAACCGCCATGCAATAAGCGCGGCCAGGCGCGCGGCGGAATCCCCGATTCATTCCGCCGTGGTCATTCCGCGTTGCGGCACGCCACACCCAGGCGCTTGAATAGCGGCCATTTGTTGCGGTAGCCGTCCGTCCAGCACATGGCGGTAAACGCTGCCAGGGGTTCGTCCACCGCGTGCACCACGATCTGCGCCGCCGCCGCATCGTCCTTCGGGCAGAAGGGCTGGCCGGGAGTCGGGTACAGCGCGCCTTCCCACACGGCGCTGTCGCAGTGTTCGCAGAAATTGGTCCACTGGCCGTTGCGTTCCGGGTTCTGCCGCACGGTGGGGGCCAGTGCGCGCAGCGTGCGTGCGACGGGGTCCGACAAGATGCCGACCTGCGACAGCAGCGCGGGCCCTTCGATGTGCTGCCATTGCGCAGGGCTGAATAGCCATTGGTGGAACGCGCCAGGGTCCAGCCCGGTGCTGTCCCCCTCTGCGTCCAGGTCAAGGTCGCCTTCCGTGCTCTCGTGGTCGGGCGGCACGGCCAGCGCGAACACGGGCGTGGATTCTCCACATTGCGGGCAGCGGCACGAAGCCTGCAACACGTAGTACGACGGTGCTCGCAGGTTTGCGCCCAGTTCGTCGCCGTCCTTCTCTTGATTCAGTATGCCCATGCCTGTTGTGTTGTTCCTGTGCGAACCCGTGCTGAACTTGCTGCACCGGTCCTTTTTCATCAACGGGAAATATGCCAGAATCGTTTTCCGGATTTCCTGCTTAGCCCGCGACGCTGCCGCCACCAGGGCGTTGCCAACATCAGCCACGTGTTGGAGCCACCATGCGCGACCGCCAGAGTAGCACTGGATTTTCCTCCGCCCTGCGTGGCAAGCCCGCGCGGTGGTTCACCGCGGCGCTGCTGGCAGGCGGTCTGGCCGGGTGTAGCTTCACGTCGCCGGACGAGGCAACCGGGTCGCAATCGGTGGGCATCCAGGGCGTGACGGGCCAGCAGGCGCGCAGCATCGCCCGCGAGGCCTACCTGTACGGCACGCCCATGGTCGCCAGTTACCAGACCATGTACGCGTTCAGCGTCGACAAGAACAACCCGCAATACAAGGGGCCGTTCAATACGGTGAACAGTATTTCGCGCGTCTTCACGCCCGAAGACACGGCATTCGTTACGCCGAACGCCGATACGCCTTATTCGTTCGCCATCCTGGACCTGCGCGCCGAACCCGTCGTCATTTCCGTGCCCCCCATGGAAAAGCGCCGTTACTTCGTCCTGCAGCTGATGGACCTGTACACATACAACTTTGCCTACATCGGCAGCCGCACCACCGGCAACGGCGGCGGCAACTTCCTGATCGCCGGCCCGCGCTGGAAAGGTAGCGTGCCCAAGGGCATCACCAAGGTGATCAAGTCGGAGACCGAACTGGTCAACATGGTGGGCCGGACCCAGTTGTTCAACCCGGCAGACCTTGAGAACGTCAAACGCATCCAGGCGCGCTACAAAATCCAGCCCTTGTCGGCCTTCGCCAAGCGGCCTGCGCCACCCGCGCCGCCTGCGGTGGACTGGATTCCGCCGGTGCCTCCCGGCGAAATGCGCTCGTCGCTCGAGTTCTACAACCAACTGGCTTTCCTGCTGCAATTCGCGCCTACGCACCCCACCGAAAAATGGCTGCGCGAACGTTTCGCCAGCATCGGCTTGAAGCCCGGGCAGCCCTTCAAAACCGAGGGCATGAACCCCGCATTGCGCCGCGCGCTGCAAGAAGGCATGCATTCGGCGCAGAACGACATCGACAAGAACCGCGCGGCGCTTGCCGGCAAGACCGACACGCTGTTCGGCGACCGCAACACGCTGAAGAACGACTATCTGTCGCGCGCCACCGGCACGCAGGTCGGCATCGGCGCCAACAGCCGCGATGAAGCGCTGTATCCGGTGCTGGAAAAGGACAGCCGCGGCCAGGAGCTGGATGGCCAGTACGCCTACAAGGTGCGTTTCGCGCCGCGCAGCCTGCCGCCGGTCAATGCGTTCTGGTCCATGACCATGTACGGGTTGCCCTCGCAGTTGCTGGTCTCGAATCCCATCAATCGCTACTTGATCAACTCGCCCATGCTGCCGTCCCTGAAGAAGGACGCAGACGGGGGCTTGACGATCTACATCCAGGCAAAATCGCCAGGCAAGGGCAAGGAATCCAACTGGCTGCCCGCGCCGCAAGGCCCGTTCATGGTGACGATGCGCTACTACTGGCCGAAGCCGGCCTTGCTGGAAGGCAAGTGGGAATCGCCGGAAATAGAGCGGGTGGCGCAATAGGCACATCGGCGCGCATCGCCTGGATTGGGACGCCGAAGACCGGCTGGGCCAAGGCCGGCCGCTTGTCCCATCGGGAGGGTTCAGGGGCATGAAGCGCAACTTCAACATCCACGATCTGCGTATCTTCTATACGGTCGTCATGACCGGATCGACGCGCCAGGCGGCGCAGGTGATGAACCTGACGCAACCGGCGATCAGCCACGCAGTCTCGCGCCTGGAAGCCGCCACGGGCGTGCAGCTGTTCGACCGTTCGCACAAGACCTTGCGGCCCACCGAGGCGGGGAAGTACCTGTACACCGAGGCCAAGTTCGTGCTGGACGAACTGGTGCGCATCGACGAAGCGCTGCACAGCATCGAGCAGTTCGGCGGCCGTGGCCTGCGCATCGCGTCGTCGCCGGCGCTGGCGCTGAGCTATGCGCCCGAGGCCGTGAAGCGCTACCTGGACGAACACGGCAAGCGGCCGTTCTCGGTCGACGTGGAGTCGTCGGTGCAGCTGATCAGCGCGGTGGAGACCATGCGGGCGGATTTCGGCCTGGGCGCGGTCGGGGGCGACAGCCCGCGCCTGCACTTCACGCCGTTCCTGCGCACCGACGTCATGGCCATCGCGCATCGCGAGCATCCATTGGCCAGACGCGGCGTGGTGGCCGTGGCGGATATCGCGCCTGACACCTTCGTTAAGCCACTTTGGTCCGACTACGTGGTGGCGCAGGGTGATACCGGCGATTCTGCGCAGCTGGAATTCGGCATGCAGGCGCATATGACGCTGGTGCCGGGAACCGTCCGTGCCGTGAAGGGCATCAGTTTGGTCAACGCGTTGTCGGCGTCCGACATCGCGTCGGTCTATCCCGATCTGGTGGCGCTGCCGCTGGCCTCGCGGCAGTGGTTCGAATTCGTGTTGATCACGCGCCGGGACGCACAGAACCACGAGCTGACCGGCCGGCTATTGGGGGCGCTGCACGCCACGGCGCAGGCGCGGCGCACAGGCGTCTATGCGGACACGATTCAGCTCATCAACTAGTGCGCTTCAGTCGGCCGGCGGTTGCCAGGGCAGGGACTGCAGGTCGCCGTCGATGCTGATGGCCTGCCCGCTGACCATCGCGCCGTAAGGGCTGGCCAGGAACAGCGCCATGTTCGCGATATCGGCGGCGCGCACGAACTGATGCAGACTGACGCCGGCCAGCTCCAGTTTGGTTTCTTCCTCTACCGTCAGCCCCATGTTGTGGGCGCGGGCGGCGATTACCCGGTCGATGCGCGGGCCCGCCACCAGGCCGGGCAACAGCGCATTCACGCGGATGCCATACCCGCCCAGCTCCACCGCCAAAGAACGCGTCAGCCCGACCACGCCCCATTTCGACGCGGTGTACGGCGTACGCATCGGGATGCCCATGCGGCCGGCAACGGAACTGATGTTGATGATGGCGCCGCCGCCGGACTGGCGCAGGGCGGGCACCGCGTGGCGCACGGTGTGGAATTGCGAGGCCAGGTTGATGTCCAGCGTGGCGCTCAGGTCGTCGGGCTGGATATCGGTGATGCGGGCGGTAGGGCCGGCAATGCCGGCATTGTTCACCAGCACGTCCAGCCCGCCCAGGTGCGCCAGCGCGGTCTCCATGTAGCGGTCGACGTCTTCGCGGCGGCTGACGTCGGCGTGGCTGGCGGCGTGGCGGCTGGCCGCCACGGCGTTCTTGTCCACGTCGCACAGGTGGACGCGGGCGCCGCGGTCGGCGAAGGCATCGGCCAGGGCCGCGCCGATGCCGCCTGCGCCAGCCGTGATGATGACGCGGCGGCCGCTCAGGTCCACCGGCAGGACGGTCGATTCATGCGGGTTCATTGCGCTATTCCAGAAGTGGGTGGGATCAGGGTTTCATCAGGCGGCAGGTGGATTCCTGCGGCGACGTGTAGATCTGGTCGCCGGGAATCTGCGCGATCAGTTTGTAGTAGTCCCACGGCCCCTTGGATTCGGACGGCTTCTTCACCTGCATCAGGTACATGTCGTGCACCATCAAGCCGTCGGCGCGGATGCGGCCGTCCTTGGCGAAGAAGTCGTTCACCGGGTTGGCCTTGAGCCATTTCATGATGGCGTCGCCGTTCGTGGTGTTGGTGGCCTGCACCGCCTTCAGGTAGGTGGTCGTCACCGAATAATCGCCGGCCTGCAGCATCGACGGCTTCTTTTTCATGCGCTCCTCGAAACGCGCCGCCCATTTGCGCGAGGCGTCGTCCTGGTCCCAATACCACGCCGTGGTCAGGTACATGTCCTGCGCCGCAGCCAGACCCAGCGCGTGGATATCGGTGATCAGCACCAGCAGGCCGGCGATCTTCATCCCGGGCGTCAATCCGAATTCCGCGGCCGCCTTGACGGCATTGCTGGTGTCGTTGGCGGAATTCGCCAGCCCCAGCACCGTGGCGCCCGACGCTTGCGCCTGCAAGATGAACGACGAGAAATCCGCCGTGTTCAACGGGTGCCGCACGCGGCCCTTCACCTGGCCGCCATCGGCCTGAACGACCGCCGACGCGTCGCGCTCCAAGGCGTGGCCGAACGCGTGATCCACGGTCAGGAAGTACCAGTCTTTATTGCCGGCCTTCAACATGGCCCGCGCCGTGCCGCGAGACAGCGACACGGTGTCGTACACGTAGTGCACCGTATAAGGCGTGCATTGCGCGTTGGTCAGCTCGGACGCGCCGGCGCTCACCACGAAGAACGGCGCCTTCTTTTCTTCAGCCACCTTCGCCATCGCCAGCGCCGCCGCGGAATTGGCGCCCGCAATCAGCATGTCGACGCCTTTCTGGTCCAGCCATTCCCGCGCCCGCGACGACGCGATGTCGGCGCGGTTCTGGTGGTCGGCCACCAGCACTTCGATCTTCTTGCCCGCCACGGCGCCACCCATGTCCGCCACCGCCATCTTGATGGCTTCGGCGCCACCAGGGCCGTCCGCATCGGCGGACAAGCCCGACATGTCGGTGATGAAGCCGATGCGGATCACGCCGTCATCGGCGCTGGCCACGCCGCCCAGGCTGAGCAATACGGCGGCTGCGGCCGCATTCAAGGTCTTCTTCATGGTGTTGTCTCCCCGCGAGGGTTGTTGTGTTATTTCCGGCACCGCGTCAGAACGAGACGTTGTTCCGGCCTTTCAGTTGCAGGATCTCGCGCGCGTCGTCCGGCGTGGCGATGGTCAGCGACAGGTCTTCAAGAATGCGACGGATGCGCCGGACCTGATCCGCGTTCGAATGCGCCAGTTCTCCGGGCCCGTCCCACAGCGAATCCTCCAGGCCCACGCGCACATAGCCGCCCATCGTCGCAGCCTGGGTGGCCAGCGGCGTCTGCTTGCGTCCGGCGGCCAGCACCGACCAGCGGTAGGCGTCGCCGAACAGGCGATCAGCCGTGCGGCGCATCATCATCACGTCTTCCGGGTGCGTGCCGATGCCGCCGCGAATGCCGAAGACGGACTGGATCAAAAAGGGCGGCTTCAGCAGACCCTTGTCGACGAAATGCGCCGCCGTGTACAAATGCCCGATGTCGTAGCACTCGATCTCGAAGCGCGTGCCGTTGTCGCTGCAAGCCGTCAGGATGTGTTCGATGTCCTTGAACGTGTTCTTGAAGACCAGGTCGTTGCTGCCTTCCAGGTACGGGCGTTCCCAGTCGTGCTTGAAGTCCTTGAAGCGCTCCAGCAATTCATACATGCCGAAGTTCATCGACCCCATGTTCAACGAAGCGACCTCCGGCTTGAATGTCGTGGCGGGCAACATGCGTTCGCTGACCGGCAGCACGGGCGACCCGCCGGTGGTGATGTTGATGACCACGTCGCTGGCGGCCTTGATGCGCGGCAGGAATTGCGCGTAAAGCGCGGGGTCCTGCGTGGGCCTGCCGGTATCCGGATCGCGGGCGTGCAGATGCACGATCGCCGCCCCGGCCTCGGCCGCTTCCAGCGCCGACTGCGCGATCTGCTCGGGCGTCACGGGCAGATGCGGCGACATCGACGGCGTGTGCACCGAACCAGTAATGGCGCAGGTGATGATGACATTGCTCTTGGGCTTTTTCATGCGGCCCATTCTGTCGCACGGTCCAGGCCTTGTCACCTGAACAGAAATTATCAACTGATAGGCTTTACGGTGCTGCGGCGCAACGTGAACGCCGGGCGTTACCGGCATGCGTAAAAAAGCCGCCGCCCGGGGGGGCGGCGGCTCTACGGGAAAACACCATCAAGTCTGGTCTTTGGTCGGCGACTTCGGGCCGTTCGTCTTAACCGATTCGATGCCCTTGTCCCGCGCTTGCGAGGTCGAGTACATCTCGCTGCGCCCGACCGATTCGCCATTCGCCGCCACCAGCGTGAAATAGTGCGAACCGTCTTTTGCCGTCTTGTGCATATAGCGCGCATCGTCGGCCGAGTACTTTTGCACGGCGGCGACGCCGCCCTCGGCCGAGGTCTTGGTCGTGTATGGCTCGCTGGTCAGAATCACCTCGTGATTCCCCGCGTGCAGATTGAACATGAACTGCGTCCCGCTACGCTTCAGTACAAAGTAACCGCTCATCGTCGTCTCCATTCTTGTTGAAGGGGTAACGCCTGGGCAACTTGCAGAACGCCGGGTGGCGTGCGCCGAGAATACTTGATGCGCGCGATTTTGGGATAGCGGGCTGAAATACAATCGACGGCTATGCCCGACAGCCCGATTCTTCGCCCGACTTCCCCCCAGACTCCCCGCAACGGATACGTCCTGGCGGTGGACCTGGGTGGCACCCGCTTTCGCGCGGCGCTGGTGGACGAAGACGGCGGTATCGCCCATTCCTGCGTGATGGATAGCCCCGCCGGGGCAGGCCCCCACCCCGGTTGGGACGAGATCGATGCCGACGCCTGGTGGCGCGGCCTGCAATCCCTGTCCGACGCCTTGGCCGCGCAAGCGGGCGCGGCGTTCGACACCGTGCAGGCTGTTGCGATCTGCGGCGTGACACGCACCCAGGTCTTCGTCGACGCGCAAGGCGCCGCTATCCGCCCGGCCATCACGTGGCGCGATACGCGTGCCGCCCCGGATGTGGCGGGATGGCTGGCTGCAATGCCGGCCGGGCATCCCGAAGGCCAGCAGATCAACGCTTTCCATCCCTGGGCGCGCGTGGCGTGGCTGCTGCACGCCGAGCCGCAGCATGCCGCGCGGGTGCGCGTCGTGCTGGAACCGAAGGACTACCTGAACTTCCGCCTGACGGGCAGGGCAGCCAGCGACACCGTTTCCATGGCGCGCCTGGCAGCGGCTGCTTGCGAACATGCGCAGGGGCCTGGCCTGCTGGCGGCCTTGGGCGCCGACCCCGCGTGGGTGCCACCCCTGCTGTCTCCTCTGGATGTCGTCGGCCCCGTGCAAGCCGGCTTGGGCGGCGCGCTGGCCCGTCTGGCGGGCCGCAGCGTCATCGCGTGCGCCAACGACACCTGGGCGGCTGTCGCAGGTTTGGGCGCGCTGCGAGACGGCTACGCTTACAACATATCGGGCACGACCGAGGTCTTTGGCGCGGTGGGCGCAGAACCTGTCCAGGCGCAGGGCCTGATGACCGTGGATTGGGGCAACGGCACTCACCAGATTGGCGGCCCCGGCCAGAACGGCGCCGACACGGTGGCCTGGCTGCTGCCGCTGCTGGGCCGCCTGGGCGCTGAGGGGATGGCAGACGTCGGCCCCGCCATGGACGCGTTGCTGGGCGCACCCCGCGACCCGCAGCCGGCCTTGTTTCTACCCTACCTGCAAGGCGAACGCGTGCCGTACTGGGATCCGAACCTGCGCGGCGCCTTCATTGGCTTGAATCGCCGCCATGGTCCGGGCGACCTGGCCTGGGCCGTGCTGGAAGGCGTGGCCTTCCTGAACCGTACCGTCCTGGAACGCGCCGAGGCCGCCCTGGGCGCGCCGGTCGGGGAAATCCGCTTCGGCGGCGGCGCGGCGGCCAGCCCGCAGTGGTGCCAGGTCAAGGCCGACATCTGCGAGCGCGCCATTGTCGTGGGCCAGGCCGAACAGCCGGGTGTCGTGGGCGCTGCCGTCGCCGCCTGGACCGCGCTGGGCCGCTACGACGGCTTCGCTGCGGCGCAGGATGCCCTGGTGCGCACCGCGCACCGCTACGAGCCCCAAGCTCACCGCCGCGACGCCTACCGCCAGATGTACGCGCAATTCCGTGCAGCGGAAGCCGCGCTGATGCCGGTGTCGCATGATCTGGCCGGGATGCGCCTGCCGTAAAAACCCTAGGTACGGCGCGGCGACACGACCGTCCTGCGCCGCGCCGCCCGGGTATAAACTGCTACGCCATCAGGGCGTGAACGCCCGGCAGGCGGTGGATAACCCTTGCACTACAACGAATACCAACGCAGCAAGGGTTGAGTCGATGCGCGGCATCCTGGAAAAGTACGGCACGGCAATCGCGGGATTGATCCTGGTGGGCTTCTTCGCCATCGCCGCTCCAAATTTCGCGGCGCCCAACAATCTGCTGAACATTGCCAAGGAAACCAGCTTCCTGGCCATCATCGCCATCGGTTTCACGCTGGCGCTGGTGACCGCCGAACTGGACCTCTCGGTCGCCGATGTTGCCAGCCTGGCCGCCGTCGTCACGGGAGCCCTGGTACACACCGGTCAACCCGTGCCGGTCGCCATTGCCGCGGGCTTGGGCATCGGCCTCGTCTGCGGCCTGGTCAACGGTATCGCCGTCACCCGTCTGCGCGTCCCGTCCCTGATCGCCACATTGGGCATGGCGGCCATGGCGCGCGGCTTCGCCTTCATGTTGACCGATGGCGTGTCCTATGTGGGGCGCTGGCCTGCCGCGTTCACCGACCTGGCCCGCGCCAAGCCCTTCGGCATTCCCGCGCTGGTGCTGTGGATGCTGGGCGCGGTGCTGGTCGCCTATTTCCTGATCAAGTGGACCCGCACCGGCGCCCGCATGACGGCCACTGGCGAAGCGGGGGAATCCGCGCGGCTGGCCGGCATCAACATCGGCACCATGAAGCGCATCGGCCTGGCCCTGTCCGGCCTCTGCGCGGGGCTTGCGGCCGTGCTGCTGACGTCCAGCCTGTCGTCCGCCGCGCCCAACATGGCCGGCGACTACTTCCTGTACGCCATTGCCGCCGTGTTGCTGGGCATGACCATGTTCAATCCCGGCCACGCCAACATCCCCGGCACCCTCGTCGCCGCATTGATCCTGAAGGTGCTGGGCAACGGCCTGGTGCTGATGGGCGCGCCGTACTACGTGCAGGACATCGTGCTGGGCTTCATCATGATCGCGTCCGTCGCGGTGTCATCGGCCGTACTGAAGAAAGCGGCCTTCAAATTCTGATTCGAAGGGGAAACCACCATGACCAAAACCTTGAAGCGCACGCTGCTGGCCAGCGCATTTGCCTTGCAGTCGCTGGCTGCCAGCGCTGCCTACGCGTTCGACGTGGGCATCGTCGCCTTTCAGATGTCGTCCGAAACGCATGCCCGCGTGGCCAATGCCGCGGCCGAGGCGGCTCGCGCCAAGGGCTGGACGGTCACACAACTGAACGCCGAAGGGTCGCTGCCCAAGCTGGCCGAACAGCTGGACACCCTGGTCAACAAAAAGGTCGGCGCCATCGTCGTCGCCATGGGCAAGCCCGTGGAAACCGACGCCCAGCTGCAAGCCGCCAAAGAGAAGGGCATTCCCGTCGTGGGCGTGATGTCGGGCGCCAGCCCGCACATGCTGTTCGACGTCGAAGTCAACGAATACGCTACCGGCGCGCAATCCGTGCTGTATCTGCTGGGCAAGATGGGCTACCAGGGCAACATCCTGTCCGCCCGCTTCGACGGTAACTCGGGCACGCGCGTCCGCGGCAAGATGCTGGATGCCGTCCTGACCGAGAACACGGCCGTCAAGGATCTGGCCAAATTCAGCATGGCCCGCACGCAAAGCTGGCGCGATGACGTGCGCAATGGCATGCAGGCGCTGTTCCTGCGCCACCAGGGCCAGTTCAAAGGCGTCTGGGCATCGTTCGACGGCCAGGCCTACGTCATCGACGACCTGCTGCAATCCCAAGGCATGAAGAAAGGCGACATCACCCTGGTGTCCGTCGATGGCGGCCCGGAAACCTATCGCCGCATCGCCGACCCCAACAGCCTGATCACCGCCACCATGATGATCCCGTTTGAGCAGTTGGGCGCAAGCGCCATCGACGCCATCGACCGCATCGTCGTCAAGAAGGAACCCAAGGACAAGGTCGTCGCCGGGCCGTACCTGTTCATGGACTCCGTGCTGGTCGACGCTGGCAACGTCCAGAATTTCCTGCAACCCGCCGCAAAGTAACCGTGACCACCATGACCGCCGCGCTGTCGCTACGCCAGATCCGAAAGTCCTATGGGGCGGTCGAGGCCTTGAAGGGCGTCGATCTGGACGTGCCCGAGGGCCGCGTCATGGCCATCTGCGGCGACAACGGCGCCGGCAAATCCACGCTGATCCGCATCATCTCCGGCGCGCAGGAACCCTCGGGCGGGGAACTCAGCCTGAACGGCCGGAAGGTCGTGTTCGGGTCCCCCCATGACGCCCTGGTGCAAGGCATTGCGACGATCTACCAGGATCTGGCGCTGGCGCCGCGCCTGTCCATCTGGGAAAACGTCTTCATGGGCGCGGAACTCGTGCGTCGCGTGGGGCCGTTCAATGTGCTGGACAAGCGCCGCATGGCGTTGGACGCGCGCGGCTATCTGCAACGCCTGTCGGTACCCATCGACGACATGGACCGTCCCGTCGAACGCATGTCCGGCGGCCAACGCCAAGCCGTCGCCATCGCCCGCGCGCTGCGCTGGGATGCCCGCGTCGTCATCATGGACGAGCCCACCGCAGCGCTCGGCGTCAAGGAAACGGCGCTGGTGCTGAACCTGGTGCGCAAGCTGCGCGAGGAAGGGCGCACCGTGATCCTGATCAGCCACAACATGGCCGACGTCGTCGCCCTGGCCGACCGCGTCGCGATCCTGAAGAGCGGCGCCAAAGTCATCGAACGCGACGTGGCCGGGCTGAATGCCGACGCCCTGGCGCATATGGTGATGACGGGCAGGGAATGAGTTGGGGCGGGCATAGCAGGTACTGATTGCAGCAAGAAAAAGGCCCCCCCCCGGGTTACCC
>NZ_JBHFII010000061.1:44430-49276 GCF_057334215.1 Achromobacter maghribensis
GCCCCCCTTTTCGCGTGCAGCAGCGGGACTTAGTCCTTGCGGCTGGTCACTTCAACCAGGTGATAACCGAACTGGGTCTTCACCGGGCCCTGAACCTCGCCAACCGGGGCGCTGAACACGACGGTATCGAATTCCTTGACCATCTGGCCCGGGCCGAAGGTGCCCAGGTTGCCACCGTCACGGCTCGACGGGCAGCTGGAGTTTTCCTTGGCGACTTGTGCGAAGTCAGCGCCGTTTTCAATGGCGGTCTTGAGTTCGTTGCACTTGGCTTCGGTGGAAACGAGGATGTGACGGGCGGAGGCTTGTGCCATGGGGGCTCCTTGGGGGGAATGATTGAGGGAGGGGAGAGTAACGCATTCAGCGGGCAAACGCTGGGTTCGCTAGGTTAACTCGTCGGTGCGTTCCGGCGACTCGGTGAATGCAAGAACTAGTAGTCAAACAGGTCAATTCTTAATGGGTATTTCAAAATGTTATAAGCTAGAACACATCATCATCTAGGGATGACGCACGCGTCGTCCAGAAAAGAGGCTAAAGCGCTATGGGCATTCGGCAGTCGCTGTTAAAGGTCTTGACGGAGTATGCGGTGGCATCCCAAACGACCTTTACCGGACATCCCTTGGCTCAATTCATTCGTGGCGATTTCTGCAACTTGGTTGCGGGCGTTATAGGCGCCGACAACCAATGGTCGTGCAAGGGCAGTGCGGGCCAGGGGGTCTGGGGGCGCGGGCCTTGGTTGGCAGTTTTCTACGCCCCGGTCACAGAGGGCGCGCAGTCGGGCTACTACCCCGTTTACCTGTTCCGCGAAGACATGCAGGGCGTTTACTTGAGCCTGAATCAGGGCATGACCGAAGCGAAAAAGCACTACAAATCTGACGCTAAGACTGCGCTGAAGGCGAAGGCGGCCAATTTTAGAGCGTTGTTAGGGGCAGTGTGGCAGCAATTTCCCCTGGGGGAGATAGACCTCGCCCCGAGTTCGGCCTCAAACAATACCGCCTTCTACGAAGCGGCAAATATCTGTGCCAAATACTATCCAGCAGATGATCTTCCTTCGGAAGATACGCTCCTCGAAGATTTGAAATCGATGCTGAAACTCTATGGGCAGCTTTACGAGGCTGAGACTGCGGGTGGGTTCAGTGCCGAATCCGAGCTCGACGAACCGGAAGAGCTGCTTTACGAAGACCTGACACGCTTTAGATTGCACAAGCGACTAGAGCGAAGCGTCAAGTTGTCTAACCTAGTCAAGGTGAAGAAAGGCTGCGTGTGCCAGGTCTGCAATATCGACTTTGAGAAGATCTACGGCGAGATTGGCAAGGGCTATATTGAGGCCCATCATCTACGTCCGCTTGCGACGTTGAAAGGGCAGAAAGTTCCAATGGATCCGGTAGTTGACTTCGCTGTACTGTGCGCAAATTGCCATAGGATGATTCACAAATCGGATTGCATTTCGGACGTCAATGCGTTCAAGATCAAGCATTTCACGAGCGGGCATCGTGGGCCTGGAAAACACTAGTCGCATGGGCGAACAATCTTCTGCTGAGCATTGCGCAGACTGACGAGGAAGGGATGACATTGAACCTAGGAAAAGCAGTTGTGGGCTTCCTGGAAGAGCGGCCGGACCAAAAGTTCACAGCGCGTCAGATTGCGGAGTGGGTATTTCAAACCTATCCCAGTGAATGCCAAGCGAAGAAAGAGAATAGTCAAGTTCTTACTACGGACGCGGCGCTAGTTCAGCAACTCGTGGCGGAAATTAGTTCGCGACGACCGCAGCTTCAAAAGAAGTATGCCGAAATGAAAATCACGGAGGGGCGTCCTCGTAAGTACTACTATTCGCGCAAGTCAGATAGCGATGAAGTGGCTGACGCCGAGAGCAAGGGCCCCGATGCGGTGGCCACCGCTTCCGTTCCAACGTTTGGAGAGCGTGAGTTATATCCGCTACTCTCCGCGTATCTGTGGAAAGAGTTCCGCGTGTACTCTAATCGGATTGATGAAAAGCGCTCGTCCAACAAGCGTGGCCCTAATGGCAATAGATGGCTTTATCCTGACGTCGTTGGGATGGAGGACTTAGGAGAAGATTGGCATCGAGAAGTGCGGGACTGTGTAAATCAGTATTCTGACAAGCGCACTAAACTATGGTCCTTTGAAGCGAAGCTATTGATTAACCGATCCAATGCCCGGGAGTGCTTCTTTCAGGCCGTATCGAATTCTTCATGGGCAAATTTCGGCTATCTCGTGGCGGCAGAGATTGAAGGGCAAGACACGCTTAAAGAACTCCGAATGCTCTTTGCCGCGCATGGTATCGGGCTCATTAAGCTGGATGTCGAGAATCCGACAGATAGTCAGGTGTTGGTGCCTGCCCGCGAGCGAGATGAGATAGATTGGGATATGGTCAATCGGTTAGCTACGGAGAACAAAGACTTCTTGGAGTACGTGAAGCTTATCAAGCAGTTCTATCAGACGGGAGAAGCCCGAGCAATGGATTGGGATCTCCCCGCTGAGCCTGAGTGATGCAGTAGTCTAGGAAGTGACGCGTTCGTCGAACCGTCACACCTCAATTCGGAGTTCCAACCGGCGTTGGCATGCTCGATTTTCGGGGCTTGGTTTTCAACGTTCCGCCAACCAGCTCCGGAACGGCTCCAAGTCCATTCCGCTGGGCACATACCAGACCTTCCTGGTCTTATCCCACTGTGCCCCCAGCGCCTTCACCACGTCCTTGTTCTCATACGCGACCCGAAGGTCGCGGTGCCCCACGGCCTGCGTGGGTGCGGCCATGTTTCGACGTAACGCGGTATCCGCCCGTTTCTGAATTGCCGCCAGCTGCATCCGGTCTACAAACACACTGCGCCGCGCCGGGTCTTCCGACGAGACCAGCGTCAGCCGCGTTTTCGTCCGTGTTGCCGCGACGTAAAACAGATTCTCTTCTTCCCCCAATTCACGCAGCGGATTCGGAAACTCTCCCGCATCCAGGAACGGCAGGACGACGTGTGGGAATTCCTTGCCTTTCACGTTCACGATGCAGTCCATCAAGACGGCGTTTTTCCCTGGCCGTCCACCGGCAAACGCTTCCGCGGCGCCGATCCATTCCGAGAACTGATTCAGCGTCTTTCCGGAATCCCGTGCCGTGGCGATGAATCCGGCGACAGACTTCGTGACCACCGACGCTTCGTAGGGATGGATGTACAGGCGCTTGGCCAATTTATCCATGTCCATGATGTTGCAGACTTGCTCCAGCGCGGGTTGGGCAAGGGAATCGACTGACAAGCTGCGCAGGTAAGACACGGCGTCCGCGATGCGTGTGCGGGCCGACACGCTGCCTACGCGCTGGATCTGGCCGTCGAAAAAGTGCTTCAGCGCCGACGGTTCTTTGGCCAGCGTGGTTTTGGCTTCGCGCAGTTCGTCGGGTTCCAGCGGCACTTCCGCGAAGGTGGCAAGCGCTTCCACGATGGCCTCGCGTGTCTTGGGAGACGCGACGTGATGGAAGTCGTCCAGGGCGATGGCGACCATGCCGCGCAGGAACAGAATCTCTTCGCGCAGCAGGTAGCTGTTCATGGTCAGCGTGCGATATTGCACGCCGGCGTTCATCAGGGCATTTTCTATTTCTATGGACTGGTGGGCGTCGCGGAACAGGATGCAGCACTGGTCCAGCGCCTGGCCGTCTTGCTTCCACTGCAGAACGGCTTTGACGACTTCGGCGCCGCAAGCGCCGGGCGCGCTGGCGTAGGTTCGTTCGTGGATATCCGTGCGCACAGGCAGATTCGAGTCGACGGGCTTCTGCTTGAAGGCTTCCATGGCGTAGGCCAGGTGGGGGCCATGGCGGTACGTCATCGTCAACGGGAAATGGGCGCAGTCCGTAAAGCTGGCCGCGATGCGATGCTGCAGGAACGATTCGTCCGCGCCCAGGTGCGAATAAATGACCTGGTCCTTGTCGCCGACGCCGACGAAGTAGGTGGTGTCGGCGCTGACCAGCGCTTCCACAATACAGAACGACGCTTCGTTCATGTCATGCAATTCGTCGCAGACCACCAGCTTGTAGCGGGGCAGGTCCAACCGCGAATCCGGATTTGACCGCAGCAGGCAGGCCAGATCATAGGTGGCGTCGAAAAATCCACGGGCGTCGACATAGCCGAATACATCGACGCGCTGTTTCTCATATTCCACGGCCCACAGGTAATCCGTCAGAGGCAGCCTCAGGGTTTCCGCCGCGTAGACGGGGTCGTCGCCGCCATCCGGCGCAAGCGTCATCGTGGCTTTCAGCTTCAGCAGGTTGTCCAGGAACTGGCTGACGGCCGTGTTGTGCGTGCGGATATCCAGCAGGTCGGTGTACTGCGGGTGGTTGCGCGCCACGTTCTCCAACACGGACAGCGCATAGTCTTGCTGTTCCCGCGTGGACGGCAGGGGTTCCGGCTTGCCGTCCTCGATGCCGGACAGCACGCGCCGCGCAAAATCTTCCACGGTTTGGACGTTGACCCGCTTGGCCGTGTTGTACGCGATGCCGACCTCCACCAAGCGCGCCTGCAGAACCTGCCGGGCTTCGTCGGTGAACGTCAGGCCAAGGATGTCTTCAGGCGGCAAGCCCCTGGCAAGCGCTTCGCCGATGCGCAGGGCCAGGGTCGTCGTCTTGGCGGCCCCCGCGTTGGCGACCACCAGACTGGTCCGGTTCCGCGAGGCCTGGATCTTTTTCTGTTCGTCGGTAGGAACGAATCCGGCAGGGAGGAACTGGGTCGAAGGGGAGGTTGTCGTCATCGGGGCGGTGAAGGCGCGAGCAGGAAGTCGCTGAGGAATGTCGCTGGGGTCAGACGCCAGTGTAACGATTCCGAAAATGCGCCCGCCCAATGCAGACGGGCGGCGG
>NZ_JBHFII010000061.1:49369-62274 GCF_057334215.1 Achromobacter maghribensis
CCGCCCGTTCAGGCCCCATTACAGGGGCCTCGTATCACCCGCTAAGGCGGCGCTTAGCGCACGGGCCAGCCGTACATCAGGCCGCCATCACGGTACGACGCATTCAAGCCGCGCGACAGCTTCAGCGGGCTGCTGGGGCCCAGGTTCTTTTCAAAGCTCTCGCCGTAGTTGCCGATGTGCTTGATGATGTTGTAGGCCCACTTGTCGTCCACGCCCAGGTTCTTGCCCATGCCCGGGGTCACGCCCAGCAGACGCTGCACATTGGGATTGGTGCTTTTCAGCATCTCGTCCACGTTCTTCGACGTGATGCCATATTCCTCGGCCTCAAGCATGGCGAACATCGTCCAGCGGACCACGTTGAACCATTGTTCGTCGCCTTGGCGGACCATGGGGCCCAGCGGTTCCTTCGAGAAGTTCTCCGGCAGGATGTCGTACTTTTCCGGGTTCTCGAGGTTGGTGCGGGCGGCGGCCAGCTGCGACTTGTCGCCGGTGAACGCGTCGCAGCGTCCCACCGCGAAGGCGCGGATGATCTCGTCCAGGCGTTCCACCACCACCGGCTTGAAGACGATGTTCTGCGAGCGGAACCAGTCGGACAGGTTCAGTTCGGTCGTCGTGCCGGGCTGCACGCACACGGTCGCGCCGTCCAGTTCCTTGGCGCTCTTCACGTTCAGGGACTTGTTCACCATGATGCCCTGGCTGTCGTAGTAATTGACGCCGACGCCGATCAGGCCCAGGGTCGTGTCGCGGGTCAGCGACAGGGTCGTGTTGCGCGGCAGCACGTCCACTTCGCCGGATTGCAGCGCGGTGAAACGCTGCACGGCGCTGACGGCCATGATCTTGGATTTGGCGGGGTCGCCAAACATGGTGATGGCCAGCGCGCGGCACAGGTCCACGTCCAGGCCGATCCAGCCGCCCTTGCTGTCATTGACCGAAAAGCCGGCCACGCCGGTCGAGACGCCGCACTGGACAAAGCCCTTGTTCTTGACGCTGTCGAAAGTCACGCCGGCCGTGGCGGCCCAGGACGAAAGAAATAAGGCGGTGCCTGCCGCAACGTGTTTGAGTGCTTTCATGGTGTCTCCGCGCGATGGGCGCATTGGTATTCTGTCGGCCGCGGGCCGAGGTGCGCGGAATGGTAGCCACGCCGTCTGGGCGGGAATATCAGGGAATTCCCGTTAAATCCACTGGGCGGAATTTAAGGGGGATAATTCTTGCCGGGCCGACACAGGGGCGATAAATGAATCAGAAAGATCCACCGGAAGACGCCGGCGACGGCGGCCGGCCCCGGCACCGCCCGGGGCGTGGCTTCGTCAAGCAGCAGGTGCAAGGCACGTGGCGCGAACTGACCCGCGTCAATGCCAGCGACCGGCGTTGGGAAATGCCGCTGGCGGCCGCGCTGTCGTCCGGCTTGCCATTAATGGTGGGCGCGTATTTTGGCCGCATGGACTATGGCCTGATGTCCAGCCTGGGCGGCATGGTGTTTCTCAGCCTGCCCAATACTTCACTTGCGCAACGGATGATGATGTTGCTGGCCGCCTCGTTCGGCATGGTGGCCTGTTACGCCGTTGGCGCGCTGACCCAGTTCTGGCCGACCGCGATGATTGCTGCGCTGACCGTCATCGCCATCCTGGTGAACATGGTGTGCCGCTGCTATCGGCTGGGGCCGCCGGGCAGCCTGTTTTTCATCATGGCCACCGCCATTGCCGCGTATACGCCCGGGCATATCGAAGATGTGCCGATGCGCGTCGGCATGGTCGCGCTGGGATGCCTGGTGGCCTGCCTGGTAGCGTTTGCGTATTGCCTGCACATGACGCGCGTGGCGCCACCGCCGCCGGAAGCCGCGCCGCCCAAACCCACATTCGATTTTGTTGTGTACGACTCGGTCATCATCGGCCTGTTCGTGGGCATTTCCTTGCTGGTGGCCGAATTACTGCAACTGCCACGCCCCTATTGGGTGCCGGTCAGTTGCCTGGCGATTATCCAGGGGGCAAGCCTGTGGGCCGCGTGGAACCGGCAGCTGCATCGGATACTGGGAACGGCGGTAGGTTTGTGCGTGGCGTGGGCGTTATTGAGCCTGCCGTTGAATGTGTGGACGCTTGCCTTGGTGATGATGGCGCTGTCATTCGGTATTGAAACGCTGGTGGTCAGGCACTATGCCAGCGCGGTAGCGCTGATTACGCCGCTGACCATATTCCTGGCCGAAGCGCCGCATCTGGGGCAGGGCTATCCCGCCGACGTCATTGAAGCGCGGTTTGTGGATACGGTCATTGGCGCGTTCATCGGGGTGCTGGGCGCCGTGTTGCTGCATAACCAGCGCATCCGGCCACGCCTAAGCCGGTGGATGCGTGCGGTGCTGCCAAACCGGGTGAACTGATTGCGCTGGCTCGGGCCTGCGGATGTCGCCCGTTGCCCTTATGTTGCCGTAGCGTTTATCCGCCCGCAGCCGCCAGCCCCGCCACGCAATAGGGGCAATCGGCATCCGGCGCGGTGGCGGGCACCGTGGCCCCTTCCACCGCCGCCCGATGCAAACATTCATGCGACAGCCACTGGCTCAGGCGGTCATAGCTTTCCATGTTGCTGCGCCAATTCGGCGCGCACAGGTAATACCCCAGCGGGCTTTCAAACGTGCGGTCGAACACATCGACCAGCTGTCCCGTCGCCAGTTCCTTTTCGATCAGGCAATGCGGCATCAAGGCCACACCAAAGCCGGACGAAGCCGCCTGGATAATCATTGAAAACAGATTGAACCCGGGGCCAAAGCGCGCGCGGTCATAATCGCCGATATACGTCGAGAACCAGTATTCCCAAGACAGCGGAATCTCGATGTGCTGTAGCAGCGTGCACTGCTTGATATCTTCCAGGCTGTTGATGGGGTGCTGTTCCAGATAATCGCGCGAACACACCAGGCGGGTTTCACGCCCGGTCAGGTACTTGGCATCGCCATCGTGCCAATCCCCGTAGCCATACTGAATGGATGCATCGAAATCCAGTTCAGTGCTTTTGTAATCCGCCACGCTGTAGCGCACGAAGTTGACCGAGATATCGGGATTGAAGGCGCGAAACGTCTTCAGCCGGGGAAACAGCCACTGCGCGGCGAAAGTGGGCGCCGCCGATACGTTCAACGACTTGGCCGACTGCTGCGTGGCCATGACCTGCGACGTGGCGCTTTCCAGCGTATGCAGCGCGGGCCGGATCAGGCTGAGATACGTGGCGCCCATGCGTGTCAGCTGCAAGCCATTGGTGGCGCGGATGAATAGCGCGTGGCCCAGATAGCTTTCCAGCGTGGCAATGTGCCGGCTGATCGCGCTTTGCGTCACGAACAGTTCCTTGCCCGCCTTCGAGAACGACAGATGGCGTGCCGCCGCGGTGAACGCGTTCAACTCGGACAGGGTGGGGCAGCGACGTCTCATGGTGGTGTGCGGAATCCGGCTATGCGTTGCGGATAGGGAATGCGGATACGTAATCCAGATATGCAGCCGTGTGGGCGTGAGTCCCGCAAAGGGGGTATGAGTAAAGCTCATAAGGCTGTTCGAATTTGTGTCGAACGCCTAAGGGGAGACCCGGTATCGGACGTTTGGATTGTACCGGTAGAGTTCGCCATGCTGAATTTCCTGCATGTTGAACAGATAGCGTGATTTATTTATGAAGCCGGTTGTTGTTAAGAATTGCAAGATCTTGAATACCCGATCATTGGTCCTCGAAGACGCGGCCAACGTATTGATCGAAGACGGAATGATCTCCCGCATCAGCGCCGACGACCTGACGGTGCCCGACGCCGAAGTGGTTGACGCCAAGGGCATGACCTTGATGCCGGGCATGATTGACTGCCACGTGCACGTGGTGGCCTCGTCGTTCAACCTGGGCCGCGTGGCGGCGCTGCCGAATGCGCTGGCGCTGCTGCGCGCGCTGCCCATCATGCAGGGCATGCTGGACCGGGGCTTCACGTCGGTGCGCGACGCCGGCGGGGCGGATTGGGCCTTGGCGCAAGCCGTGCTGGATGGCGTGGTCGATGGCCCGCGCCTGTTCTGCTCGGGCAAGGCCTTGTCGCAGACGGGCGGCCATGGCGATTTCCGGCCGCGTAACGACGAACTGGACCCGTGCCCGTGCTCGGTCAAGATCGGCAACATCGGCCGCGTGGTTGACGGCGTCGACAACTGCCGCCTGGCCGTGCGCGAAGAAATCCTGAAAGGCGCCACGCAGATCAAGGTCATGGCGTCGGGTGGGGTGGCGTCGCCGAACGACCCGATCCAGAACCTAGGGTTTTCAGAATCCGAGCTGATCGCCATCGTTGAAGAAGCCAGCAATGCCAACACCTATGTGATGGCGCATGCCTACACGCCGCGCGCCATCACGCGTGCCGTGCGCTGCGGCGTGCGTACCATTGAACACGGCAACCTGGTTGACCGCGAGGCAGCCGAGGTAATGAAAGCACACGGCGCCTACATGGTGCCCACGCTGATCACCTACGAAGGGCTGGCCAATGACGGCGAGCGCTATGGCCTGCCGGCCGACTCGGTCAAGAAGATCGCCACCGTGCGCACGCAGGGCTTGAAGGCGCTGGAAATTCTGGATGAGGTCGGTGTGAAAATGGGCTACGGCAGTGACCTGCTGGGCGAAACCCACTACATGCAAGCCGACGAGCTGCCCTTGCGCGCCCGCGTGCTGGGCAACGCCAAGGTGATCCAGCAAGCCACGTTGATCGGCGCCGAAATCCTGAACCAGGAAGGCCTGCTGGGCGAAGTCCGCGAAGGCGCGCACGCCGACCTGCTGCTGGTCGACGGCAACCCGCTGGACGACATCGCCCTGTTGACGCAGCCCGATTCCATCAAGCTCATCATGAACCGCGGCTTGTTGCACAAGAACGCCTGCTGACGTTCTTTCACCCTTACTCCCGGAAATCTTCACCATGTATTCCGTATCGGACCGCCTGGAGCGGCTGCCGTTTTCCAGCTTCCATTTCAGGTTGCTGATGATCGGCGGCCTGGGGCTTGCGTTTGAAGCGCTGGACGCCGGCATCATCGCCTTCATCATCCCTTCGTTGCGCACGCAGTGGGGCTTATCCACCGGCCAGATCGGCTGGATCGCCAGCAGCACGTACGTGGGCTTTCTGGTGGGCGCGCTGTTCTCGGGCATCCTGGGTGACCGCTACGGCCGCAAGAAAATCATGATGTGGGCGTTGATGCTGTTCTGCGTCGCCACGTTCATCAACGCGTTTGCGCGCAACTATCACGAGTTCTACATCCTGCGCATGATCGCCGGCATTGGCATGGGGGCAGAAGGCGCCATCATCGCGCCGTACCTGGCCGAATTCGTCAGCAGCAAATACCGTGGCCGCTTCACGGGCGCGCTGGCGGGCTTCTTTTCGTTCGGCTTCGTGCTGTCGGCCTTGCTGGGCTATTTCATCGTTCCGATGAGCGACGACGGCTGGCGCTGGATCATGGTGATTGCCTCCGTGCCGGTGGTGTTTTTGCTGTGGTGGCGCAAGTCGCTGTTTGAATCGCCGCGCTGGCTTGAACACACCGGCCAGACCGCCGAAGCCGACCGCATCTGCTCGGCCATCGAGGCCGAAGTGCAGCAGAAGCTGGGCCATCCGCTGCCCACGCCCATCGCCACGCGCCGTGCCGCCACCGCCGCCGAAAACCCGCAAAGCGCGATGGACAAGCTGACGTCCTTGTTCTCGAAGACCTACCTGGGCACGACCGTGCTGGTGTGGGTGTTCTGGATCACAGTGCTGTTCTGCTACTACGCCTTCCTGGTGTGGATTCCCAGCCTGTTGGTCGAACGCGGCTTCACGATCACCAAGAGTTTCTCGTACACCATCCTGATCTATCTGTCGCAGATTCCGGGCTACTTCTCGGCCGCGTATTTCAACGACAGGATTGGCCGCAAATACACGATCCTGATCTACATGCTGTTGTCGTGCCTGTCGGCGCTGGGCCTGGCGCTGGCCAGCGGTGAACACCAGATCATCATGCTGAGCATGTTGCTGTCGTTCGGCATGAATGGCGTGATCGCGGGCCAGTACACCTACACCGCCGAGATCTATCCCACCTCCATCCGGGCGACCGGCATGGGCGCAGCGTCGGCCTTTGCGCGGATCGGTTCGATCGCGTCTCCGACCATCGTGGGCGTGGCGTATCCGGTGTTGGGCTTTGCGGGGGTGTTCGCGATGATGACGGCGATTCTGCTCGTCGGCGGCCTGGGCATCCTGTTCTTTGGCAAGAACACGCGCGGCGTCGTTCTTGAGGAGATCAACGCATGACGGCGCCGTCGGTGTTTTCGCCCTGGGCGGGCCACGCGCGCGCCCTGGGATTGGCAAGCAGCCGCGAGGCGCAGTGGCAGGTGGTGTCCGGGCTGCTGGAGGCGGCCTTCGGACATCGGCTGTTCACCGCGCTGCTGTATCTGGAAGAGCATCGTCTGATGAAGCGCCTGTACACGTCCGACGAAAGCATCAGCCCGCTGGGCGGCTTCAAGGCAACGGGAAATGGCCCTTGGTCGCAGCATGTGCTGGAGCAAGGACGTTTGTATGTGGCCAGCAACGAAGACGATGTGCGCTCGGTGTTTTCCGAGGCGTCGATGCTGATCGATCGTGGCCTGCAATCGGCATTGAACCTGCCCGTGCGGCACCAGGGCCGGGTGATCGGCTCGTTGAACCTGCTGGCTGGCCGCCATGCCTACGATGCGGCGGATCACGATCTGGCGGCGCTGATTGCCGGCCTGTGCGCGCCAATCTTTCTTGACGAAATGCGGGCTGCGCAGTCGGCGGCGGCGCAGGTGGATCGCGCTCAGCTCGATAGCGTCTGAGCGGGCTTGGCCAACGCGGCACGCACGACGTCGGGCGTGAAGGGCGCTTCATGGAAGCGCCGCCCGGTGGCGTCGAAAAGCGCGTTGGCGATGGCGGCGGGGCCGGGCACCGAGGCGGACTCGCCCGCGCCCATGGGCGCTTCGTCCTGGCGCGGCATCAACAAGACGTCGATGGGCGGCAGTTCCTTGAAGCCGATGATGGGGTAGCCGCCCCATTCACGGCTGGCCACGCCGGCGGCATCGAAATCGACTTTTTCAAGCAGGCTGCGGCTTAGCGTCTGATTGACGTTGCCGTGGATCTGGTGGCGCACGCCGTCCGGGTTCACGACCATGCCGGTGTCTTGGCCGACGACGATGCGTTCGACGTGGATACGGCCGGTGGCGGGGTCCACCCGCAGGTCGATGACCCAGGCGGCCCACGCGGCCCCGAAACCCGGAAACTTGCTGTGCACGTAGCGCGCGTAGGCGACGCCCCGGCCACGCAATTGGCCGTCGGGGTCGGGCGTGCCGCGGCTGCCTGGTGTGAACGGGTGCCATTGCGCGCGTTCGGCCGTGGCCTGGATCAGCGCGATGGCGCGCGTATCGTCCAGATGGCGCACGCGGTAGTCGACGGGGTCAGCGCCGGCGGCGTGCGCCAGTTCATCAATCATGCATTCATGCGCGAACGAATTGGGCAGCGCCGACACGCCACGCAACCACGACGCGCGCACCAGTGGCGCCATGTCGTGGCAGACCACGCGCCGGTTCGGGTAGCGGTACGGCGGCGCGGCCGTGCGGTCGCCCATTTCCAGCGTGCGGGGCTCGCCCGGGATGGCACCGGTCAGCAAGAGCGCCAGGATGGGCGCGTCGTTGGACGGATAGCGAACGGCGAAGTCGTAGGCCAGCAGATCGCCGTTGGCGTTGATCGCGGCGGCGACGTCCATCAATTGGCCCGTGCCCTTGGGTTCCCACTGGTGTTCCTGTTCGCGGGTGAGCTGCACGCGCACCGGCGCACCGACCGCGATGGACAGCAACGCCGCGTCGGCGCAGACGTCGTCGGCGCAGTTGCGGCCGTAGCACCCCGCCGCTTCCAGCCGCACAAGGTCTATCTGGCCTTCACCCAGTTTCAGCAGACGGTCCAGGTCGGTGCGCAGCATGTGCGGGTTTTGCGACCCCGTCCAGACGGTCAGGCGGCCATCGCGGAAGTCCGCGACGGCGCACGAGGGGCCGATGGAGGCGTGCATCTGGTAGGGCCAGACGTAGCTGCGACGTAGATGCGTGGCGGCGCCTGCGGATGCGGTATCGACGTCGCCGTCTTCGATCAGGGGGCGGGCGCGCGCCGGTTGGGCGCGGATGGCATCAGCCAGGTTGTCCAGGCGGGGCGCGGGGGGAATGGGCTTCCAGCGGACTTTCAGCGCGCGCATCGCGGCAATGGCCTGTTCTTCGCGATCCGCCACCACGCCGATGAAATCCCCCTGCGCCACGACCTGCACGTTGCCGGGCAGGTGGGCCACGGATTCCCGGTCCAGATCGATCAGGCAATGGCCGATGAAGTCGCCGGCGTCGCGTCCCGGATGGGGCGGTCGCACGACGCGCCCGTGGCGCATGCCCGGCACGCGCACATCGTGCACGAAGCTGAGTTCGCCGGTGGCCTTGGCCGGAATGTCCACGCGGGCGACGCCTTGCCCCACGATCCGGTAGTCTTCCACGGGTTTAAGGCGCACCGCCTGATCGGGTGGTGCCAGCATCAGCCGCGTGTGCTGGCCGCGCGCCAGTTGCCCGTAGTGCAATTGGCGCGGGTCGCTGCTGTCTGCCGGGCGGATCACCCCGTCGCGCACGCGCAGCGCATCGCGCGGCAAGTCCCACTGCCGCGCCGCCATGGCCAGCAGATGCTCGCGGGCCTGCGCGGCGGCGCGGCGTAGCGGAACCGCCGATATCTGGATGCTGGCGCTGGCAATCGTGGGCCCCTGATTGGGCGCGGTAGCCGTGTGGCCCAGCACCATGTCCAGGCGCGACATCGGAATGTCCAGCTCTTCAGCGACGATCTGGGCCAGGGACGTCTTGATGCCCGTGCCCAGGTCCACGTGGCCATTGAAGGCCAGCACGCGCCAGCCGGGTTCTGCGTCGTCGCCGAGTACCGCGATGAATATCTCGGGCGTCGCCTGCACGTAATCCGATGCGGTGCCGGGTTGGGCCCCGCGCCGGCCGGGGCGGGGCCGAGGGCTCGCGCACGATCAGCAAGGCGTCGGGGTGCGCAAGCAGCGTGCCGACCAGTACGTGAGGCTGAGGCAGGTTCATGGGGCAGGGGGCGTCCGGGCCGGAAAAGGGATTATGCCGCCATTACCCGGCATCAGACAGTGGGGCTGGCGCCAGGGCGTTGGTATCGGCGATTGCCTGATCCAGCGGCATGACGGCGGCGTACTTCTGCGCCATGTCGAACAGGTTGGCGTCGTGGGGAGCCAGGGCGCGGTCGCCGCAGCAGTCCGCCACGACCAATGGCCGAAAGCCTGCCTGCATCGCGTCCACCACGCTGGCCCGCACGCAGCCGCTGGTGACGCACCCGGCCACCAGCAGGGTCTGCACGCCGCGTTGCGCCAGCCATGGCGCCAGCATGGTGCCGAAGAAGGCCGATGGGGTGCTCTTGCGCACCACGTATTCGCCGGCGGCGGGGGCCAGTTCCGGCACGATGGCGCTGTTGTGGCTATGTTCCTTCAGTGCCAGCATGGCGGGCACTTTCAGGCAGAAGATGTTGCTGTCGGCATCGTCGTCCGAGAACACGATGCGGCTGTGCGCCACCGGCCAGCCGCGCGCGCGGGCGTGGGCCAACAGATGGCGCGTTTGCGCGATGGCTTCAGGAATGTTGCCACCGCCCAGCACGGCGGGGTCGGCAAAGCCGTTGACGAAGTCGACGATAAGCAGCCCGAACGGGGCTTTCAATGGCAACGGGGTGCCAAAGCCTTGCCGCGAATACGCGGAGATGTCGCCGGCGGCGCCTTGGGTGGGAATGGTCTGGGCAGCGGGGCTCATTTGTTTTCCTTGCGACGGGCGGCGCGGGCCAGCCCGGGTTCGTCCTGCACGACGCCGTGGATGACGACCGGCTGGTCGTCCAGTGCGACGCTGCAATGGCGCATGGGGATATCGATGTGGCAGGCGGTGGTGCGGCTGCCGCCGGCTTCGTTGTTGGGGCCCATGGACCACAGGAAGTTGCCCTCGAAGGCGCGGGCGTCCATGCCGATGTGGGCTTCCTTGTTGTAGTGGGCCAGCATGGACCATTGCGCGCGCGGTTGCAGGCCCCAGCCGATATGGGACACGGCGTACGCTTCCGGGTCTTCGTAGGCCGCCATGTATTCCTTCAGGATCTCGGCCTGCAATCCGCCGTTGATGCGGGTGACGTAGCCTTTTTCAATGACCAGTTCGATGGGCTCGGTCACGTAGTCTTTCATGGGCAGCAGGATGTCCCCGCGGTCCAGCACCACGCGCCCTTCGCTTTGGCCTTCGTTGGGCCACGTCAGCACAAAGCCGCTGGGCCAGTGGTCCCAGCGGCCGGGCTGGTCCACGAACCCGTATTCGGAGATCGCGGGAAAATCCCCCAATTGGCAGCGCAGGTCGGTGCCGGCGGCGGACGTGATGTGCATCTGGCGCGAAGCCTCGATCCGGCGCGCGGCAGCCTGGACGCGGGTGCGGTCGGCTTCCGTGGGCACCAGCCGGCACAGCACTTCGGGCGGTTCGATCGCCAGCAGGATCTTGGTGCCGGTCTGCAGGATCTGGTGTTGTTCCGGCGAAAACAGCAGCGTCATCAGGTCCAGCACCAGATCGCTGGCCGTCAACGCCGCGATGGCGGCCGGGTTGCCCGTCAGCGGCGTGGTGCCCAGGTAGGCCAGGGCGTCGCGGCTGATGGACTTGTCGGCATTGACCGGCGGCAGATCCAGCCGGTTGACGCGGGCGCCCATGTCGGTTGCGGCGGCGATGGCGCAGCGCAGGGTTTGCGGATGCGTGTCGGCGCCGGTAAGCACGGTGACGATCTGGCCGGCCTCTAGCCGGGAGAGCGCAAGCACCTGTTTCCAGGCGTGGATCAGGTCGATATCGCTGACGGACATGGGATTTCCTTGGGAAGGCGGCAGAGGGAAGGGATGGGCGGCGGTTCAGTCCAGCGGGGCGCCCAGGAAGTCGCCGAAGGCGGCGTAGAACCCGGCTTCGTTGTCCCAGGGAATCATGTGGCCGGCGCCGGGCACCCGCACATGCTGGGTCTGCGGCGCCAGGCTTTGCCATTCGGCCACGTCGTCGTCGCCGACGACGCCGCCCTTCTCGGCCGTCATCAGCAGCAGGGGCACGGCGATACCGGGCAAGTCGGCATGAATGTCGTCACGCCCGAAATCTTCGAAGCTCTGCACAATGGCGGGTTCATGGCAGGTGTGCAGCCACTGGGCGCGCAGTTGGCGTTGCGCGTCCGTCCAGGTGGGGCAGAACGCGCGCATGTCTTCGGCGGTCATGCCGTGGGTGGCTTGGCGGATGGAGTCCACGTACCAGGCCAGGTTGGCGGGATAGGCGCGGCGGCCCGGGCCGGATACCGGCGGGTCGACGATCACCAGGCGCGCCAGGCCCTGAGGTTTCTGGCCGGCGGCGCGCACGGCGATGCGCCCGCCCATGGAGTGGCCGACCAGCGCGTACTGGTCCAGGCCCAACGCCTGGGCGAAGGCCGTCACGTCGGCGGCTTGCGCGTCCAGCCCGTAGTCCAGCCCCGGGCCGGATGCCGACAACCCGCGTCCGCGCACGTCCAGCACATAGGTGTCGAATTGGCGGCCCAGGTGTTCGGCCACGAATCCCCACGTCACGGCGGGGCTGGTGATGCCGGGGATGATGATGACGGACACGCGTTCGGCGCGTTCGCCCGCGTTGCCGCCATAGCGAAGATAGTGCTGGCGGATGCCGTTCGCGTGGACGTGGCCGCCGTAGAGGTAGGTGCTGGCTGCGTGGCTCATTGTGCGTTCCTGGAATAGGGATATGCGCCCGAGAGCAGGGCGCCCGCGCCCGGCACCACCGGGTCCAGGCCCAGCTCTTTCAGGATCGCGTAGGTGGTGGCGATGGAGGCGGTCAGCACGGGTTTGCCTGTTTCGGCTTCGACTTGCGAGACGGCAGGCAGCGACGGCATCTGCACGCAGGCGGACAGCACGATCACATCGGCGTCGGCGACGTTCATGCCGGCAACGATGCCGGGCAGGCGGGCGGGGTCGTGGCGGCCCACTTCAAGATTGTCGGGAATTTCCAACGCGCGCCAGTCCACGATCTGGAAGCCTTCGGCGGCGATGTAGTCCATGACCAGTTCGGTCAGCGGCACCATGTAGGGCGCCACCAGCGCAATCTTCTTCGCACCCATGACGTGCAACGCGTCGACCAGGGCGCCGGCGCTGGTGATCACGGGCGCCGACGCGCCGTTCTCGGCCGTGCGCTCGGACAGGCGCTTCTGCGAGACCCGGTGGTAGCCGCGACCCATGGCCATGATGGCCACCAGGCAGGCGTAACCCAGCACATCGACCCGCGCGTCGCTGAGCTCCAGTGCGCAGCGGTCGCTTTCGGCGTCCATGGCGGCCAGTTCTTCCTTTTGCACCTTCTTCATGCGCATCCGGCTGGAATGGAAGGTGAAGCGGTTCTGGGGCCGAAGCGACGAATGCGCCTGCAGCATCGCGGGGACTTCGGTTTCCATGGTCGTGTTGGAACTGGGGACGATCTGGCCGATTCGAAAATTCTTCGTCATGGGGTGCCTTGAGGGGTGGGCCTAGGGTTTCCGATAAATTCAAAAGAAGCGTATACGCTCTATTCTTGCAAAGAGCGAGGCAGATAGCCAACCTGGTTTTCGTAGTGGTTTTCACCTAATACGGTGAAAAACATGCACTATTTTGGTGAGCTGTCTTCGGGTTTACGCGTGGATTGAAAAATTTGATATCTAAAAATGAAGTGTGTACTTCATAATTTTTCAAATTCCATGGCCGTGCGCCGGCGCTGCCGCGAGATGGCCCGCAACGTGTTCAAGCATTCACTTATCCAGTCATTCACCATTCAGCAAGGAGAAGCCCCGTGTCCACATCCCCCCGTATCGCCATCGTTGGCGCCGGTCTTGGCGGCGCCGC
>NZ_JBHFII010000061.1:62294-165755 GCF_057334215.1 Achromobacter maghribensis
GGCGCCGCAACCGCGGCGCTGTTGCTCAAAGAAGGACTGAATGTCCGTGTCTACGAGCAGGCGCCGGGCTTTTCGCGGCTAGGGGCCGGCATCCATGTGGGCCCCAACGTCATGAAGATCCTGCGCCGGATTGGCGTGGAGGACGCGCTGAACGCCCAAGGCTCCCACCCGGATTACTGGTACAGCCGCCATTGGCAAACGGGCGACATCCTGGCGCAGATTCCGCTGGGCGACTACGCCGTCAAGCACTACGGTGCGTCGTACCTCACCGTGCATCGTGGCGACTTCCATGCCTTGCTGATCGACGCCTTGCCGAAAAGCGCCGTTGCCTACGACAAGTCGTTGACTCAGGTAGAGGACCGGGGCAATGTGGTGGTGATGCACTTTGCCGACGGCACCTCGGAAGAGGCCGACATCGTGATCGGCGCCGACGGCGTGAACTCCCGTATTCGCGAAGAACTACTGGGGCCGGAACTGCCCAAGTACGCAGGCTATCTGGCGCACCGGGCCGTGTTCCCCACCCCGCAGGTCAAGGCTGGAATGCTGCCCTTCGACGCCTGCGTGAAGTGGTGGAGCGACGACCGCCACATGATGACCTACTTCGTGACCGGCAAGGCCGACGAGCTCTATTACGTTACCGGCGTGCCGGTCGAGCATTGGGACCTGAACGACCGCTGGGTGCCTAGCAGCAAGGACGAAATGCGCGAGGCCTTCAACGGTTGGCATCCCACGGTGCAGGCGCTGATCGACGCCACGGTGGAAGTGACCAAGTGGTCGCTGCTGGAGCGCGATCCGTTGCCGCTGTGGAGCCGCGGCCGTCTGGTGCTGCTGGGCGACGCCTGCCACCCCATGAAGCCTCACATGGCGCAGGGCGCGGCCATGGCCATTGAAGACGGCGCGATGCTGGCGCGGTGCTTCAAGGAAGTGGGCGTGCACAACCATGAACTTGCGTTCGCGTTGTATGAGGCCAACCGCGCCGAACGCGCCAGCAAGGTGCAGCGCATCTCTCACGACAACACCTGGCTGCGCACCAATGAGGACCCCTCGTGGTGCTTCGGTTACGACGTGTTCAGCGAGCCGCTGGTCGACCCCAAGTCGCAGGCCGCGGCGTGATGTTCTCCGCTGCGCCGCCCGGAAACCTGTCCCGGCAAAAGAAGGGGCTTGCTCCCCGGCCCGCGTAGCGGCAACCTTTCACCCTTTCACACTGCCGCCACGCGTCACGCCCATGGGATCCTCAGCCACTCCAAGCAACGCTCCGCCTTCCCTCCGTTTGACGGTCAACGGGGGCGCGCACGACGTGCCGGCGACGCCCGATACGGCGTTGCTGCACGTGCTGCGCAATGACCTGGAACTCAACGGTCCCAAGTACGGCTGTGGCCTGGGTGAATGCGGCGCCTGCACGGTGCTGATCGACGGCGTGGCGGCGCGGTCCTGCGTGATCCCGGTCAGGGCGGCAGAGGGAAGGGCGGTGACCACGCTGGAGGGGCTGGGCACGCGGCAGCACCCCGGGCCGACCCAGCAGGCGTTCATCGACTGCCAGGCGGCGCAATGCGGCTATTGCCTGAACGGAATGATCATGACGGTGGAAGCCCTGCTGCGCCGAGATCCCTGCCCTACGGAGCAAGCCCTGCGCAGCGAACTGCAACACAACCTTTGCCGTTGCGGCACGCATGTGGAAATCATGCAGGCGGCGCTACGGGCCGTGCAATTGCGCGCGGCGGGCGCTGCGGAAGACTTCCCACGATGAGCGCGAACGCTTTTGCAGCGCCGTCGGCAAACGCCGGCCTGTCGCCCGCATTGCCCACGGACCTATTGCACGGTATCGCCCTGCGTCCCCCCGAGCTGACTTGGGATGGCACGCGCTATCGCGGAAGCCGGCTGCTTAGCGTGCGTCTGTCAGATGCTCGCAGCCTGGCGGGCGTGGTCGCGACGGTGCAGCACGAACATTTCGCGGGCGTCGTGGCGGTGACCTCGCTGTACGCCCGGCAAGCGGCGGTGGCGTTGGCTGCCGTCTGGCAAGCCCCGGATACAAACCAGGCGCCGCGCCTGTCTGCGCCCGACACGGATCGGCTGCGCTACGGATTGCGGCTGCCGTCAGGCGAATCCAAGGCAGCGGGTCGGGTTACGGTGTGGAGCATTAACGGGCACACCGGCGTGTGGCTGCCCGCCTGCGCGCACGATGTTCAACAACAACTGCGGCGCGAGCTGTCCGTCTTGCTGCAGCAACCCCTGGCCGCGATACGGTTGACGGTCATGGATGCCGGCGACACGGCCGCAGCCCGGCAAGACGCGCCGCATCCGCTGGACCTGCTGGATGCGGCGGCCGACGCGGCGCTGCTTTCGCAGGCGGCGGGTCGGCCGGTTTGCGTGGCCTGCCATGCCGGAACGGCGGATGAACTGGTGCTGCACGTGCGGCAATCGGCGGTAGCGTCGGCGCCTGCTCCGGATGCAAAAGCGCCGGTGCCCGATGCCGGCGCCGACCAACCGTCGCCCATGGTGTTGTGGTCGGATGCGCCCTGGGCAATGCGCCCGAGCGTGGCGCGGCTGTTGAGCCAGCCCGGGCATGCCCGCGCATTCGCGCAAGCGACGGTGCGCAGTGACGTGACGGTGCACGCGAACAAGGGCGCTACTCGACCGCTACACGCCAGCGTGGATGAGTTGAATGCGGCGCAGGTGTTTGCCGAGGAAAGCCTGTGGCACGAACAGGCCGTGGCCCGGGGTGAAGACCCTGTGGCGTGGCGGTTGCGCCACCTGCCAGCGGGGCAAGGGCTGGAGCTGGCGCGCCAGGTGGTGGCACGGGCGGAATTGCCTGCTGCGGCCGATGAGGCTGTGGCGGAAATCGGCACGTTGCGAGGCACGGGATTCGCGGCTGCGCAAGTGCAGTGCGTGGACGAGACCGGCGCTGACCGCATGGTCTGGAGCGCCTGGGTCGCCGAAGTGACGGTGCAGCCCCAGACCGGCCGGGTCGAGGTGACGCGGGTGGTGGCCGGGCACGACAGTCAGCCGTTGCAGCCCGCGCAGATTGCGCCCGTGTTGCCCGAAATCGAGCATCAGACGCCACGGCTGCTTGCCAGCGCGCGCCGGCTCCTGGCCGGGCCGCCGGCGTTTGATGACTGGATCAGTCCAGGGGCGAGCGCGGCAGCCGAACCCGGCAGCGCGCTAAGCAAGCATGAAGGGCAAAAAGGCTTGTCTCTAGCGGGTCTTGCCGACGGCGGCGTGGTGACGCAAGGACAACTGGGCGTGGACGGCGTCGTGACGCTGCCTGCGGCCGCTGCCATCGCCAACGCCATCCACGACGCAACGGGCGTGCGCCTGCGGCAGGCTCCGTTTGACCCCGAGCAACTGCGGCTGGCGTTAGCCGGTAGCCGCCGCGAGCGGCCGCGCAATCCGTTGGCGCGGGGGTGGGGCTGGCTGGCGGCGGGGATGGCGGGCGTGGCCGGAATGGCCGTCGCGCTGTGGCCCATGAAGCCTGCGCTGCCGCTAACGGCAGGGCCGGACGTATCGCTGTATTCCGCGGGCGCGATCGAGCGCGGACGCCTGGTGGCGGCTGCGGGCGATTGCATCGCGTGCCACACCGCGCCCGGTGGCAAGGCCAACGCGGGCGGCCTGGCGCTGGATACGCCGTTCGGCACCATCTACACCACCAATATCACGCCCGACAATGACACCGGCATCGGCCGTTGGTCATACCCCGCGTTCGAGCGCGCCATGCGCCAAGGCGTGCATCAAGACGGACGCCAGCTGTATCCCGCGTTTCCGTACACGGCTTACGCCAAGTTAAGCGACGCGGACATGCAGGCGCTTTACGGCTATCTGATGTCGCAGCCCGGTGTGCGCGCCGAACCGCCCAAGACGCAGTTGGCGTTTCCCTTCAACGTCCGTCCGCTGCTGGCGGGCTGGAACGCCCTGTTCCACGATGCCAAGCCGTTCACGCCGGATCCCTCTCGCAGCGCGGAATGGCTGCGTGGCGCGTATCTGGTGCAGGGCGCCGGCCATTGCGCGGCATGCCACTCGCCCCGCAACCGCCTGGGCGCGGAAAAGACGGGCCTGAACTACCTGGCGGGCGGCGAGGCCGAGGGCTGGACCGCACCCGCGCTGAACCAACTGGCCACGGGCGCCCGCGCCTGGACGGGCGATGATCTGTTCCAGTATCTGCGCACGGGCTATTCGCCTCGCCATGGCGTCGCGGCCGGTCCGATGGCGCCCGTGATCCATGGCCTGGCGGAATTGCCCGACAGCGACGTCAAGGCCATCACCACGTATTTGCTGGATCTGCCGCAGGCGGCGGGTGCTGCCAACGCCAAGCCGGAACCGTCCGCATCGACACCTGCCGCGCACCCCGCGCCAGCCGCCGCCACGATCCAGTCCCTTCAGGGCCGCCGCGCAAACGGCGAACGCGTCTATCAGAACGCATGCGCGGTGTGCCATGAAGCCGGTAGCGGCCCCACGCTGTTCGGCGTGAAGCCCCTGTTAAGCGCGAACACCAATTTGCACGCCGCGACGCCCGACAACCTGATCCAGGTGATCCTCAACGGCATCCAGACGCCCGCCAACGACGAGCTGGGCTATATGCCGGGATTCAAGGACGCGCTGGACGACAGGCAGATCGCGGATTTGATCGGCTATTTGCGGGAACGCCATGCGCCAGGCAAGGACGCCTGGCCAGATTCGACGGACACGATTAGCAGGCTGCGCGAGCACGCGGAGCTGAACTAAAGGAAGCGCGGCCACAACGCGTGCAGCAGTTTGTGTTGATCACAACAAGGGGTTTTTCATCTATGTCAGCTTCATTGGTTTCAGTGGACAAAGCCATCCAGGTGGCGGGTGTCGGCAAGTTCCAGTACCGGCTCTTCGTGATATTCGGCCTGGTCTGGCTGGCCGACGCCATGCAGGTGCTGTCGATCGGCTTCAGTGCGCCGTCGATCGCCAAGACCTTCGGCATCACCGTGCCGCAGGCATTGCAGAGCGGCACGTTTTTCTTCATCGGCATGTTGATCGGCGCATTCGTGTTCGGCCGGATGGCAGACCGCATCGGGCGGCGTCCGGTCCTGATGATCGCGGTGGTCATCGACGCCTGCGCCGGCGTGGCCTCGGCCTTCGCGCCGGAATTCACGTGGCTGCTGTTCCTGCGCTTCCTGACCGGTATCGGCGTGGGCGGCACGCTGCCTGTGGACTACACGATGATGGCCGAATTCCTGCCCAGCGACCGGCGCGGACGCTGGCTGGTCTTGCTGGAATCGTTCTGGGCCGTGGGCACGATTTTCCTGGCGCTGCTGGCCCTGGCCGCAGCCTCGTGGGGCGATGACGCGTGGCGCGTAATTTTCTTCGTGACCGGGCTGCCTGCCCTGATCGGCGTGGTGCTGCGCTTCTATATCCCCGAGTCGCCGATGTTCCTGAACCGAAACGGTAAATCGGATCAGGCGCGCAAGGTGCTGGAGCGGGTTGCCCGCGTCAACCGTCGCGACGTGGAAATGCCCCACCTGCAGCCCGAAACGCCGGGGCACAAGTCCATGTTCGCCCTGTTCTCGGCCGGTTACCGGCGCCGCAGCATCGGCCTGTTCCTGGCATGGGCGCTGATCTCCATCGCGTACTACGGCGTCTTCGTCTATCTGCCCGTCAAGCTCAGCACTGAAGGCTTCGCCTTCATGCGCGGCCAGGAATTCCTGGTGCTGCTGGCATTGGTGCAGTTGCCCGGCTTCGCGCTGTCGGCTTATGGCGTGGAACGCTGGGGCCGCAAGCCCACGCTGGTCGGCTTCCTGATCCTGAGCGCCGTGGGGTGCATGTTGTACAGCCTGGGCACGTCGCCCGCCGTGGTGATCGGTTCGACCTTGTTGATGAGCTTCTCGTTGCTGGGCACGTGGGGCGCCTTGTACGCATTCACGCCCGAGGTCTACCCGACCGACCTGCGCGCAAGCGGCATGGGCATGGCGGGCGCCGTGGCGCGTTTCGGCGGGCTATTTGCGCCGGCCATCATCGCGCCAATCATGAGCAGCCACTTCACGCTGTCGCTGGTCGTGCTGTCCAGCATGCTGGTGGCGGGTGCAATCTCCATCTGGTCGGTCGACGTGGAATCACGCAACCGCGCGTTGGAATGATCGGGGCTTGAATGATCGCCTGGCTGACTGCCAGGCTGATTGACTGACGGCGACGAACAGGCTTTATGCCTGCTCGTCGCCGTTCAGCATTTTGGTCAACAGGAAATCCAGCGCCAGGCGTTCGGCGGGGTTCAAGTTGCCGTAGGTGCTTTCGGTAATCTGCTTGGCAAACGGCTCCATCTGGGCAACCAGTTCCTGCCCGATAGGCGTCAGGTTGATAACGACTTTACGGCGGTCGATGGGGTCGTGGTCTACCTGGACCAGTTCGCGCTGCTTCAACCGGTCTACCACGCCGCGCACGGTGGCCTGATCGATAACCGTTGCCTTGACCAGATCCGCCAGCGAACTCGCGCCATTGTCCCGCACGGAACACAACACCACGAATTGAGCGGCGGTGAGTTGCGAATCGGGTATGTATTGCTGGAATAGTGCGGTATGCCGCTGATAGACACGCCGCAGCAGGTGACCTATCTGATCAGAAAACAAATAGCCATCCTTCGTGGACGAGGACTTGCCTTTCATAGTGCGCATAAGCCTATCTGAAGTACTGCGATGAATATCATGACTTTTGTCAACGGTACACGGTTTGAGCGTTGGCGGGTTTCGTGTGAACCGGAAGTCAGTCCGCCAGCAGCTTCACCGTTTGCGGATTGAACGCACTGAATGCGCCGCCGCAGCGGGTATAGACGGCCGCGCGTTGCGGCACGCCCGTTGCGCGAATCGCCAATTGATCCCGCGCCTGCCGAACTTCCACAAACCGCTCGCCCTCGACGGTGCCGTCCGGCAGGAAATAAAGCTGGACGCGCAACAGCGTTGATTCACCGTCCATCCGCCCAGGCTGGCGGAAAGCGGGAACCGGCAACGTGGCTGTATGCCACGTCTGCGGGGCGTCCAGCGTTTGCCAGCGCAACGTCAACGGTTGGCCCAGATCGGCAAAAGCCCCGCCCGCCGGGTACGGATAGTCCTGACATGACGCGGGAAGCGGCATGACCGGCGCTAGCGCGCGTTCGCCGATATCCAGCGTCTGCCCATTGATCTCCAAACGAGCGATACCGTTCGGCATGTAGTTCTGTGTCTTGAAAAGGACCAGCCCTGTCTGCTTCTTGCCGTCCAGCTGTTGCTCTGTCATACCGGCCAGACGTTGCAGCGCGGGCGCCACTTCCACATGATCGGGATAGTGGAAATAGAAATATCGAACCATCGTCGCTTTTTTTTTTCCCAACGCGGAAAAGAGCGGCGTCAGATCCGGATAGGGAAGGCGCTTCAACGGTAGCGAAGCACCCGCGTCGCCCGACGCAAGGCGATAGGTGTACTGCTGGATCTTGTCATTGAACCGCGCGCCATCGTACGGAAATGCGGAGGCCGCGTTGGCGTCGGTTGTCGGTGTGGGGTAGCGGATAAAAGCCGCGAACTGCTCCGGCTTGCTGGCCACAAGCGGCAGGTTCGGGCCGGCGCCGGAAGAGGTGCTGGCCGAGGGCTTGGTATCGATCCACAGGTCATTGCCGCTTAGATTGACGTGTGTCTCTCCAATGGGAGGATGGGCCGCGCTGAACGCGTCGTACTTGCCTCGTTCGATGGAATCGCTGACCGGGTAGATCAACATCGCCAGCAGCGCAGGCACGAAAAGCAGCGCATGCACGCGTCCCGGCACTTGCCCCCGATCACGCACCATATAAGCGATCCACGTGATCGCAAGCAGAATCGCCAGCGGCACGCCCACCCAGATCGCACCGGTAAGCAGGGCCACGATTCCCCAGCCCAGGTTCGGGGTAGCCACCGCGATAATGCCAAGCGCGGCAAGCCAACCCGCCAAAGCGATCGAGAGGATGATGCCGAAAAGGTAGTGCCGGTAGGTTTTTGTCGTCATCGCGCCGGTAGCGGAATATCTTTTGGGCTTGCGCATTATTGCGGTACTGGAACTGTACCTGACACTGCGCCCTTGATGAATGGGTGATCGAAACTGCCCGATAGCGATGGGCATCCGAACCGATATCGCGTCGAATCGCCCCGACCAAATCGGGTACGCTCCAACGCTGGAAAATTCTGGACAGCACGATATGTGGCGCACGTTCTGCAAGATGTTGTTAACGATCAGTTGGGTGCTTTGGCTGGCTGCCATGGCGTGGTTCGCGGTGGGCATGCTGCGGTATGTGCTGTCCGCCGATCCCACGCTGACGCTAATCACACTTGCGCCCAAACAGACGGCGCAAGCCGAGGTTTATCGCATCCGCGAAGCGCCACTATGGCTGCAGGCGCGTTTTGGCGGCCAGACGGGCAGCGAGCGGCCCGAATTGGGAGCGTCCACGACCCGTGTGGGCGCACCGGACGCGACACCAGGCTTCGTCAATCCTGGAGAGCCGGTGCGGATTCGTGTGAGCGATGGCAGGGGGCTGGACGTCGTGGTGGTCGCGGCCCCGCGCAGCGCGGCCAGCGCGACGCATTTCTATCGCGCGCTATGGCCTGAAAGTCATACCGATGGTGCACGGCCCGAAACCACGGCGCCCTTCCCGAAGCTGGCGAAAGGCACTTCGCATCTCTCTTTCACGGTTGAAGAGGTCGGGCCGACGCTTCAGGGCGAGCAGATCGAACTGGAAATCAGCGCGCCCATCGGCCTCAAGCGCACCGCGCCCGGCTGGGACGATGTCTCCACCTTCATATTCTGGCCCTTCATCGCTGTGATCCTGGGTGTTTGGGCACTGCTAGGGGCCGCGTTGACGTGGTGGTATCGCCGTCGGGTTCGACGGCGAGCGCCTATTGTCTGCAAAATGTCTATGTGATCGACCTATTGCGAGGTCGTATTTTCTCGACTAAAGTTTTTGCTGTTTAGTCACTTTGAATAAGTGCGTGCATAGAAAGCCCGCGTGCGAAAGCAGCGGGTTTTTTGCATTTCTTGATAGGGCCTTTGTGCCGATTTCACGTATATCGCGGTATCTTCACACCTTCGGATTAGACTGCCATGGAGCTGCAAACATGAAGATGAAAGTTGGCAAGTTCGGTCGCGCCGTTCTACTAGCATGCGTGCTGGCCGTGCCCGCGATACAAGGATGTGCGACGAATACCGATCCTCGCGTTGAGGCGGCGGTCGAAGACAAGCCGTTCTCTGCATGGTTCGACTCGCTGGTGGAACAGATAAAGGCGGACCCCTCCTACAAGCGCATGCCCATCGATACGGAAGCCGAAGCAAACCAGTTTTTGGTTTCTTTGCATGACGCTTACCGCCACCGAATCGCCAAGCAAGACTTCGCCGCACTGCTGAATAGTCGATATCCCAACCATCGAAACGAAGTCGCCTTCATCGTATCCAGGCTCCCATAAACGGCGCCACTCTTTTGGTTGACAGCCGATTTGGTTTCAAATGCCCGTCTGCGAAAGTAGCGGGCTTTTTTGCAGACAGCATGGACAATATGATGAGCCCTCGCAACGCGGCACTTCGGGTATGACGACCTTTCTGACGCTGGTTCTCATCGTTGTCAGTGCGACGTGGGGCGCGATGGCGCTTTGGTTCAAATCGCCTGCGGCGGGACGCGCGCGCTGGGCGCTCCCCGCCTTGTGGGCGGCACTCTCTGCCACGATGCTTGTCGGCTTCCTCGGCGGACATTTATGGTGCCTTTGGTTGTACGCCGGCATGTTGGGACTGCTGCTGCTGTGGTGGTTCTGCTTGGTACGTCCGCAGAATGACCGTGCATGGATGCCCGAAGTCTCGCGTCAAACCTATGGTTCAGCCGTTGACGGCATGGTCCGTTTGCACAATGTTCGAGATTTCAGGTGGGTGTCTTCAGAGGAATTTGATCCCCGCTGGGTATCCCGTGACTATGATCTATCGCGGCTTGCTTCTGTTGACTTGATCTTGTCTTACTGGGGCAGGCCGGCCGTTGCGCATGCAATGGTGTCGTTTGGTTTTGAGGGCGGTGAATACGCGTTGTTTTCCGTCGAAATACGCCGCAAACGCGGCGACAAATTCTCGGAAATAGGCGGATTCTTCAGGCAATACGAGCTGGCAGTATTGGCCTCTACTGAAGAAGACAGTCTTAAGGTAAGAACCAACGTTCGTGGCGAAGACGGCTACCTATACCGCGTCGTGATGGACCAGGCTGCCGCATCCGCACTGTTCCTTGCTTACGTCGACACGGCAAATTCCCTGATCAAGAAACCGCGCTTCTACAATACGATCACTGCGAACTGCACTACGCTCGTATACCAACTGGCGGATCGCATCGTCCCCGGCCTTCCTTTAGACTACCGCGTACTTCTCTCCGGATACCTGCCGGAATATCTTTTCGCGTTGGGCGCGCTAGCCGGCGCAAGCTCTCCCACGGAATACCGATCGAAAGGCCGATACACGGATCGAGCGCGCGAGTCGCAAGACGAAGGCAGTTTTTCCCACGATATCCGACGTGGCGTTCCAGGAGTCGTAGGTAAGGCCAGCTGATTGACAGGTACCTACAGTGCCACCGACACGCAACCTTGTTTGGCTGGAATGAACGCATGATACGCATTCAAGGCGGAGTCGATCGACATCCGTCCAAGGTGGCTGGCGCTTCTGCAACGTAGTGTTGAACTATCGAGTTTCCTTCCATCGGCGCCTGGTATTCGGATGCCGGTCCGGGTTGGCGGTGTGATGGGTTCCTGTCCGGGATGGGGCGCCCTACACCTCTCGTACGGCGCGGACCGCGTCTAGCGCCGCCTGAACGCCGTGGATCGGTCGGCGCGTGCTTTCCACGCACTCCGCGGCTCCCGCCATCCATGGGTGGGCGTAGGCCACGACATCAAAGCCCTGGGCATACGCCTCATCCGCGTGTTGCGCGCATGCCGCCAGGCATGCCGCTTGTTTGCCTTCCTGGTAAAGCGCCCAGACGCCGGGAATCACTTGAACCGTCACACTGGCGCCGGTGGCGGCCGCATAGTGTTCGAAGAGCGCCCGGTTCGGTGCAACGCTTGCTTCGACCGCACAGAGCACGGCAAGGTTGCTTCCGGCGTGCGACGCCGCTTTAGCCAGGGCCGCATCGGCCCGGATGATGGGAACCGATGCGGCTTGCATGGTGTCGACCGCGGGACCCAGCGTCGCGCACGTCACGATTACCGCGTCGGCATCGGCCATCAATTCCCGCAGCGCCTCATGGACCAGGCCGTGCACGCTGCCGCCTGCCGCCGACGGCTGCGCCATGGCCTGCCGAAGGTCCTCGCGCGTCGCATGACGAATCTGGTCCGATGCCCAGCCCGCTTTCACCGCTGCGTGCCCAAAGACCGCTTCGTTACTTTCCATCGTGTGCAAAAACGAGATTTTCATGCGCCCAATCCTGTCGAAGTAAGGTTCGAAACGGATTGTTCTATTGGCGCTGTGTCGCAACAAGGCCATTGGCCATACTGGTATCGACAGTTCTCGCTTTGTGCGGATTGCGTGGCAATCGTGCTCGGGCAAGATCCCAGAGAGGCTATGAAAAAGGCAGCTCGCAATGCAGGTTGCGGGCTTTGAACAACAGCATAAGGGAGTCGAGCGCCGTTCGAAATATGCGGCAGAAATCGGCCAAGACCGGTCACTAGCCCGCGCACCGTAATCCGGCCAAAAACGGAAATTAGTCCTGTAAATTAACGAGTTAAGAAAAACTCAAGAGGAGAGGTGTATGAGTTCTGGCAAATACTACATTTCCAATGGTTACATCTACGGCTTCAAAGAGTCAGGTCGTTTCTATATTCAGAATGGCTACATTTATGGGCCAAAAAATAGCGGCAAGTACTACATCTCAGATGGCTACATCTACGGTCCGAAGAAGAGCGGAAAGTTCTACATTTCTGACGACTACATTTACGGCCCCAACGAAGAACTCCCCTGGCTCGAAGATTAACTTTGTCGTAGCCCACATTGCAGATGCGACGAATGGCCACGAGTGACATTTGATAGTCCCCCAAAAATCTCAACCGAGGATTCCCATCAGATGAATCATAGGGTAGCTACCTTGGCATCGAGGTCGACGATGCTCTTGAGATGGCTGAACAAACAGAGGTTTGATGCATCCCGACCAGCAAGCTGTCGCTTGCCGGCCAGAAGCGGACATGCTCGCACCTCGCTCCGATGTTCGCCTAAACCTCAGTGTCAGATTACAATTTCAGAAACCATTATTTTTCATCATGGGCGCTCGGCCGCCTTCAACCAAGCAGCCATACTATTTACTCCCAGAGAAAGTAGAGTGTCTTGTGCGACGACCACACGTTGTAGCATCGCGCCAGCGTCGGACTCTTCTCGTTCTTCTGCTTCAGCAAAGAGGCGGGTCATCAGCTGGGCAAGATTATCCTCATGGTCATACATATATGGCTCGCAATGGGTGGAATAGGCCAAATAAATCTCTGTGACAGCCAAGGCTTGTTCGGGATCATGTTGCGAGGTCGCATTGAGCCATTTGTGAAATTCGAAAAGGCGATGATGGTGTTTCCCCCTATCGGCATCGTTCTTGAACACATCGAAACAACGTCGAATCAGCTCTATGGGTACGGAGACAACTGCTGACTTGTCACGAAAAAAATTCCCCATTCGCTCTGCAACTAGTCGGGCATGGTCAGGGCCAGCATTTAAACCTGCATCTAAACCACGAAGGCACTGCTCGTGGTGCTGTCGGATATTTTCAAAATTTGTCCAAACAGCCGCAGCCCCCTGCCAGGCTTCCGTCCTATTTAATACTTTCAAGTCGTCCAATAACTCGCTGAATTCGATTTTGCGAGCCATGCTGGCCAGCGCTGAAATACGCCCCCAAGTTCCCAAGTCTTTGCCGCTACCCTCGTCGCGAAGACGCGTCAGCAAAGGCCTCACCACTTCAAAATTATTGTGATAGGCGTAGTAGAGGCAGGGCTCCGCGACTTCCCAAAGCCTCTCCGCATTCTTCATGGTTTGATAAAACAAATCCCAGCCCAGACGAAAATCTTTGCTTTGAAAGTATGGCAAGCGGCGCAGAATCAGCGCACGAATCGCAGGATTTTCGTCATTCGCGAAACGGCGCAAGGTAGGCGCCAACAAGTCGGGAAATTCACTACCGTGCTTACGTAGATTATTCACTAAAATCATCAGGGCTTCGGCAATATCACCCTTAATCATATTGATTCCTATGGAAACCAACCCGACGTTTTCGCCTCTTATAGGATCGTCTTCATGAAGGGCTTCAAATCCTATGGCAAGAAAAACTACTCGTCTTACACTTTGCACTTCAGATATGACGTTAGAACAAGCCTCCAACGCTTTTGCTGCGGAGCGTCGGTGTTTCCAATGCATCGGATGCCTTTCCAGCTCATCAAGAATCAGACTTGCCAAGACAGCAGCATCGGGCTCTTCGATAGGTTTCCACGCACTATTGGTTTGCAAATTGCCATAACCATAAGATAGATACGTGGCAACGCCGTCCATTATGTCATCCCGGAATCGTCCTGAAATATTTGACCAATGGTTGACCAAAAAATCCAGAAATCGCGCCGGATGGCGGGAAGAGGCCTCATGCAGTTGCCTGCCCACTTCGCGCTCACCCCCGACCAGAAAATCATCGAAATGACTTTCATATCCAGCGTAGTGTAATAACAAGCACAGCACCCCGGCATTGCCAGAATGGAGAAATACTTCGTATGAGAACGGCGCACTTACTATGCCGCCCCGCGAGCGTATGCGCGGTTGCCGAATCAACGCACCAGCCTTATTTTCGTATTTATTCAACACCGCTTGCGCTTCTGGCGAGCGCTGGTAGCAAGGAATGGAGACTATAAATTCCGCCCGTCTTTCCAATATCCAGAAACGGCTAGGTTCATCGGAAATCTCTTCATCCCACAGATTTAAGAGTTTCGCGGTCACAACATCTTGCATTGAGGTGTCAATGAGGGTGAATGCCGACTGAATCAGCGTCCCTAATTCGAAGGATAGCTCAAATTCCAGCAAATCCTTGTCGCACAATATACGTCCGATCAAATCGATGTTGGTTTCAGGTGACGCAGTGCAAGCGAGAATGGCGAAGTAGACCAATGCCCCTTCGTGACTGGAACATAGACGTTCTCGGTTCCTTCGCCACCACTCCGAATTCGCTTTGGCGTGATAAATTATGGCCGCCTCAAGCGCATCGAACAGGACATTTATACTGTCTGCGTTGCGAATATCTCCCTGACTGTGCGCATCATCGTATGAGGTATCGCTCAAAAATCCATGTCGGTATCCAATACGAGTTTCACCATAGATCGATTTGCGAACATTGCTCCAGCGCTGAATCGATTCTAACGCTAAGTCCAGCAATGCTGTGGACTGTTCCATGCGTTGACGGAGGAAATCTCCCTCCCGGTCGTCAAATTCATGGGAATTGCAACGCAGTTTATTATCAAACCTGAATTCAAGTAAGTCGTCGTCGCTAACGCTATCTGCGATATAGCGCCAAAGCAGGAAATCATCCGCCACACCCGCCGCCACACAACGCGCGATCAGTTTTCCAAGGAAGCTATGCTGCGAGCGCGGTAAATCGAGCAGCCGCTCAAGTAGCGGAACAATCAGTGCAATATTCTCAGGTTTAACCTTGGATAGATGAAAGCTAAGTTGCTCTGCAATACTGTTGCTATCCAGCCAATCGAGTGATAGCGCCTCCGTCCATAACGCCAACACGCCAGCGGTATCTGCGCTTCCCCACTGTGCTATTCGATAAACATGTCTTGTCATTCCTTCGACATCCCGCGCACTCCTCAACCTCGGGACGAGATGTTTTGACCAGAAGTGGTGCCACTCAATAGCATTGGCACCATAGATCACCTGAAATACGTCGCGGTGCCTTTCGCGCAGGGCATGTATCAATGGCCAGTCATCGTCCTGAGGCTTCTGTTCTGCAAATGATTCTGCCACCAATCGCCTGATGTGGAAGGCCGCACTACCCGTCAAGACGGTACGTAGCTGCTTCCTGAATTTTCGACGCTCGCCTAGCGCCAATTGGGCGATAAAACTGCGGATGCTGGGACGGACGAAAGGAACGGGTGGTAGACCCTGAAGAAATCCATTCAGCGTGATGCCACTGCGCACCGCTCCACTGATGACCAATACGTCCAGCAGGGTTTGATGTCCAAATGTCAGCTTCCCATCCTGCGTTGCCTGCATCACATTGAGGCTGCAAAGCAGGCGGAGAATCTCTTGCGATGCGTCGAAACGTTGATATGGCACAGCCAAGCTGCGTGAATTCAGCATATCCGAGGCAATGGCTTCTATCGCTTGTATTGCCGCGTCTCCCAGTGCGCTGTTGGCTCGCACGATAGTATCGAGATAGCGCTGCGCCAACGCTTGGCTAGTCACCACATTGAAGCTGCCCTCACGTTGTGCTAAATCGACGAATAAGGCCAGTTCGCGTGGGTTCTCTATCAGCTGGCGAGTAGTCGCATCGATGGGGAGCGTTGCAATCCCCAGCTTATCGAGCAGTGGTGCAACATCAGCAGCCCAGTCCAAAGACTGACAATTAAATTCGCAATCCCATTTCCTTTCGGCGATTCGACGGTCGTAATGTCGATCAAAATCGCGGCAGGCGGTAACCACGGTGACATTGGAAATCAATAGCAAACGGTCTATCTGCGCCAAAAAGTAGGTCAGCACGCGATGGTCGCGAGCGATGGACAGGACATCCAGCGAATCGATGACGACGACTACATGCGCGTTTTCAGCCAGACGGGCGACTTGTTCGACCCATTGCTCAGGCAAGCCTTGCGAATGTCGATCTTGTGCCGTGGGGAGGTCTGCGAATTCACGCGATTGAATGAAGATCGGCGCAATGTCTGAACAAGTTTGTGCTTGTTGCTCCAATGCCTCTTGCAACGCAAGCAGTACGCAGGTTTTCCCAGAACCGGGCAACCCGGTGAGCAAGATGGCCTGCTTCTTTGCACGGATTGCGGTAATCAGCTCGTTCACGGTCGAGCTGGGAATTTTTTGCCCCGCAATATCTCTCCGCCATGATCTGCCGATTGCGGATGTACTGGCAAACGACAAACGTACTTCGGCAAGATCCATGGGAGGAACCAACATGGCCCCAACTCTATGAAGAATGGCTTTTAGGTCGCTTTTGGTTAATCGATGCCGAGTTGCGGAGGTGTTATCGCCCCCGACGCGTGCCCCGAGTTGATCGAGGTGCCCCCAAAGGGCATCAAATGCTGCACCCGGATTGCTCGCCATGTTGCGCAAGCGTTCGCGTAGAAGATCGACCAAGCGTTCCAGTTCATCGCTGGTCACAAATTTTGTACGGCGCAGAAATTCGTAGGGGGAAAGACCAGGGGTGGACGCAGCAAGCCGTGCCCTCAAAGCAGCATCTGTTGTTTGATGCTCCTTGCCCAAACTCATTTTATAACTAGAGTCATCATTCTGTGTCGCGCTGTGTTCTCTCAGTTTGGCGAGGTCGCCAAAGTTGTTGCGTGAGTAGAATCGCACCTCAGCATTCTTGTTATTTCTCAGCAAGCTAGCGGCTTTGTCCAACTCGTCCGCAAGATCGGCTATTGACCAAGCCTTGAAATCGGTTTGATTCTTCTTGCACTGACAGGCGATCAGAGTACCGTCGGCTTTGCCGACCACCACATCGTCTACCGAATACGTTATCGAGTCGATTTCAAGCCAAAGGCATTCTGGATCGGATAGGACTGTTAATGCCCAATCAAATGCCACCATTGTTTGATAGCCGTCACCTCGGTTGGAGCGTATGCCTGCGATGCTCATCTACTGACTCCTGTTGGGATGTATATTCCCTTTTCTCGGACAGTTGCTAGTTTACGACAGAAGTTTTAGTAGACGTTCGTCTCAGATAGCCTTAAGCAGTCGACCTACAGCATTTGACTTTATTTCCAGAAGCGGCCAAGCATCTCTGTTACCTGGCTAAAAAGGCCTCGCTTCGCACGTCAACGTGTGATGAAAGAGTGCTCCATTCCACAAGCGATCAATCAACGCTCGATAGTTTGGGCGTCCGCTTCGGGTCGGGAGCTATCTGTCGTCAAAGAGGCTCCCGGTTGGAAACGCCGCTCATCTGCCGCAAACCCTCGCTCGCCAGCTCACTTAGCAATAAACTACGACATAGCTAAGTTAAGCGAAAACAATCGGCCTTTCATCTTTTTACCAGGTTCGGCCATACTGTAAACACTACAACGACGAAGGTGCGGGCGTGAAGGCAGTTAGTGTATTAGTCGACTCCAGCCAAATGGTCAAAGCTATTATTGGCCAACTTCGGACATGCAGACGCGCGTGGATCGCAGTAGCTTGGGCTACCGAAAACGAAGTATTCTTAGAGATGGTTCGCCAGGAAGTGAAGCTGCAATATGTGGTTATCGGCACACACGGTTCCCTCACCGCTCCCGACTGCATTGAGCGATTAGCTAACAAGAACTGGGCCTTCTTTCGTAGCGCAAAGGGGCCACTCTTTCATCCCAAGCTCTACGTGTTTGAACACGACGATCGATATATGGCTCTTATCGGCAGCCATAACATGACTCGTGGCGCATTTGAGCACAATGTGGAACTCAGTACCCTGCTTGAGTTTGAAAAAGATGACGCTATCGTGAGCACGCTGCGGAGTTTCATCGAAAACATGGCGCAAGGTCCATGCATCACACCGACAAACGCGTTCATTAGTCGCTACAGAGCGAGCTATCGCGCGGCCCAACGCCAGAGACAGACCATAGACGATCTGTATAAGGAAGAGCCGGACAACGTTGAAGAAAAGCGACGAACGGATGCTCCTATTCACATGGGATGGGAGGAGTGGCTCACAATGGTTAACGACGAGCCAAGAAACGGCCGCGTTCGTCGGTTGGACATGTTGGATCAAGTGCGGAGACTGCTACAGCAGCCCAACGGATTCCTGCGATTACCGCTAGAGGACCGTCGGAGAGTTGCGGGCATTAGCATGGAGCAGCCCAAGAGCGATAGTGACATTGAATGGAACCTCTTCGGCGCGATGACAAATGCGCGTCGGTTCGGACACTCCTATGCTCGCCTTGTGGAGAAGGATAATCCCAGTGAGTTGGCTGCGGCTTTGGACCTAATTCCACCTGAAGGCGCGCCCACACGGTCGGATTGGCAAGCCTATTGGGCCGCCTTGAAAGCAGCCGCAGGTGAGGATGGCGGCATTGGCATTGTTGGAGCGACGCGGCTTGCTTGTCTAAAGAGACCGGACTATTTCGTACCTGTTACCAGCACCAATACGGAGAGACTTGCAAGGCAGCTTGGCGTTCCGAAAAAGGCTTTGCAATCTCCCGAGAACTATTGGGACACCGTAATTGAGACTATCCTTCTGACGCCATGGTGGTGCAAGGAACCTCCCGCAGATGCAGAGGACGCACGAATTTGGCAGGTGCGAGCCGCCATGTTGGACGCCATCGTCTATGTGCGATCTGCTACGTAAGCGTTCTCGCCTTTGAGCGCACATTTCCGTGACAGCCGACCGTTATTCTTTGACTGTTCGGGCAGCAGTATATGAATGACTGTTTCGGGTCGAAAGCGGGCCGCCGCGCAGGTCTGCTCGGCCAGCAGCGGTCTGCGCCGACTGGGAGTAATGAGTTCCAAACATTGAGGATTACCGACATATGGTATTCGTTGTAAAGAGAAAACCAGACTTTGCATTTCCATTAAGACGAACCACTAGTAGATTCGCATGCCAAATTTTCTCTTCGCTGTCTGGCTGTCGGTTATCCCAATAAATAAAGGTGTCGGACTGCAAAACTTAGTCGACAAAATTGCAACCAGGCACCTCTCCTTCCGTCTCTTTTTCGCTGCGGACGCGTTCCTTCCCCGAATGTCTCCCATTAGATGGGTCCAAAATTCTGACCTCGATGGTTGGGAAACTCGCGTAATCATTGGGCCATAATCTGCAAATAGATCAATTGCTCACCATCTCCAGAAACTCGCCTACTACCCGATAGCGATATTCATCCAACGGCGTACTTGACTCATAGCTCGTTATATTTTTTTGCGGTTCCCTTTGCCTTGTGTACCGGATACTTTTCTTCATTCCTTTCGATTTTTTCTAGAATGATCTTCTCGATGTCGAAGTTGTACGCATCGGACAACAGCAACGCATAGGCCAAGACATCCGCAAGCTCTTCCTTCACCTTTTCTGGGTCGGCGGCTTCAGGGGCCTTCCAAAGGAAGACTTCCAGCAGCTCGCTGGCCTCGATGCTGAGGGCCACGGCCAGATCTTTAGGGTTGTGGAATTGCTGCCAGTTTCGCTCGTCGCGGAACTGGCGCAGTCGTTGAATGACGTGTTCCATTTCCTGCCTTTCTTGGGAGAGGTTGGTGCAACGGATGATAGACCGCTCGAAGGCGAGTTGCACTTTTGTGCCCGGACGCCCGCGTGAATTCCTGGTAAGTCTGGCTTAGTGCTCGACGTCGCGTTTGGCTCGGAGTGTCTGGACGAACGCGACTAGCCCATCATTTGGAATGACGGCCTCACAAGCACTGAGAGGGAATTGAACGATGGGGCAAGACAACGAATCGCACTAGATGTTTGTAAACACTAGGGATTTTTAGATGGTGCCCGGGGCCGGAATCGAACCGGCACGCCTTGCGGCGGGGGATTTTGAGTCCCCGAATTGTAGATGTTGTTAGATCTGGTTGGACGATTGCTTACCTGTAAGCCGCTGTTATTGCTCTACTTGTTGTCTATTTACGTCCAGTGACTTCCCATGCCATCTAGGGATAAACTGTGCACTGAACTGTCAACACGGCGAAGGTGGCACTGAATGAGCAAGGGCATGACGATTCGAGAGGCGGGGGAGGTTTGCAAGCCCAGAGGGTTCATAAGGCTTGAGAAGCTGACGCATGGCTCACTGTGGCTGAGGAAAGAAGGCAATGGAGTTTTGAAGTTCTACTGGCGTGTCACTTACAAGAACCAGACCAAGCAGAACCCGATTGGACGGTATGACTCGTCAGCCCCACCTAAGACTGCAAAACCTACGGACAAGGGTTATTCGCTGGCCGCCGCGCGGAGGGCCGCCGAAGACATGGCGGCGATGCACAACGCAGCGCTCGACCGAGGCGGTTACGCCGCGGTACTCGCCGATCAGAAAGCCGAAGTAAAGGCTCGCGAGGATGAGGAGGCCGCGAAAGGGCACACGCTAAGTCGCCTTTTCGAGGTGTACGTACTGCATCTGAAAGAAAGGAACGCGGAGACGGCAAAACAAGCCAGGAACCTCTTCGCGAAAAACGTGACAGGGTCGTTCCCGCAGGTGGCTGGAACTCAAGCCAACAAGGTGACGACAGAGCAAATCACTGAGGTGCTACGGCCGCTGATTGTGAGGGGGCATAAGACCACTGCGAGGAAGCTTAAGGCGTATCTGAGCTCCGCATACGAGAAGGGGTTGGATCCAGAGAGCAATGCAGCGGTGTCCGAAGAGTGGATGAGGTTCAAGCTAAAGAACAATCCTGTCGCGTCAATCAGGGGCATCCGGCTGACGAGGAGCGCTGACAAAAATCCGCTGAGCGTCGCTGAGATGCGCGAGTATTGGCGGCTCATCAATGCTCCCGGCCGAGAGGCTGCGGTTCTGAGGCTGCACCTGATGCTAGGAGGCCAGCGCCTAGAGCAGTTCGTGCGCATGCGGAGCAACCACATCGGACAGGACGTCATCACCCTGATGGATTCGAAGGGTAGGACAGGCACTGTTCGCCCCATCTACATTCCACGCATGGCGGTGGTAGATGAAGCGCTTGGTCAACTTGCGCCCAGTGAGGGCTTCGCTATCTCGGTCACGCCGGGCAAACATTTGAGCCCTACGACCATGCGCACGTGGGCAAAGGGTCTGGTCCGCGACAAGATTTCGGGCTTCGAACTGAAGCGTGTCAGGTCGGGGGTGACCACGTTGCTGACCAAGCTAGGGATCCGGAAAGAGGTCCGCGATAGTTTGCAGTCGCATGACCAGACTGGAGTGGAGACCAAGCACTACAACATGTACGACTATCACCAGGAAAAGCAAGCAGCTCTCGAGGCGATGTACCGGTTTCTGGCTAGCGAAGAGTGAGCCCGCTCACCGGTGGAGTTATTTGCCCCGCTTCGCCCATGTCTCAAGAACAAACAGCGCTACGGTGTGGGCCGCGTGTATTGCCAGTCGTGCATGGCGCGGTTCGAGTTTGTATTGCTTCTTCCCAGCCCCGTGCGCGGAACTCGCGTGAGTTCGAAGGGCTCCGATTCCCTCCACCACCGCAATCAAGCCAGTCAGGATCACTTGGAGGTCCTGGTCCTCTATAGCGCCTGGATCAAAGCCGAGGTCTTTGCGGACGACTGTCCAGACGGGCTTCAAGTCTTGCTTGGCCGGCATCTCAATCCCACGTTCGGCGATGTACACCTTGCAGACGCTTTCGAGGATGTTGCTTGCGGCGGAGACCGCTTCGCGAGGACTCTGGTCCACATTCGACAGGGCGCGCTTGAATTCTTGATCCAGTGCGGGTACGTCCCGGTCCTTAATGAAGTCTTCAAGCGCCTTGGACGGTGAGGACAAGCTTCCCGAGACCACCGACCCTCCCCGAACATACTGGAGTTGGTAACGGGTCAGCGCTTTTCTTATTTTCGCTTGATCCTCGGTCTCGATCGGTGCCGGTAGGTCGCTGAATGGAGGTGCTTCGGGAGGCTCCTCCTCCATGTAGCCTTCGATTAGCAACCCGAGCACCTTCAAAGGTGTGACGGTCTGGTCTGCATTGATCCTGCGGAGCCATTCCTGCGCTTTGACTGGCTTGCTACCTTCGGGCGGATCTCCTGGCGCACCGGCATGCATGAAAAGCCGGTCCAGCGAAGCGTGGGTTTCTCGCTCAGCAATAACACCAGCACAAGCTGCAATCACTGGGGCGGGTATCGGCATACGCATAGTGCTGTGGACTCCATGGAATGGGATCAGGCGGGAACGGTCTCAGGGCTAGAAGCCCCCACGTGTGGGTGGGGGCTGAGAGGCCGCAAAACTCTCGTTTTAACGCAGCTCTGATATTTTCCCTCCTAGTAGATCGTTCTTTCCATTACCTTGCTGCCCCTATGCCGCCAAGCATGGGTGTTCGCCTTCGGTGCCGCCAAGCACTTCGGGCTATCAAACCTGCAACGAGCCGCCAAGCTCAAAACCCCTTGCGGGGCACACACATTTTCAACCGCTGGCAGTTTTCGAGTGTCCATAGGACGTCGTGTCACGCTTACCTGATTAGGGCTCGCGATCCGCTCGGACTCTACTATCCGCCGCTCCCTCTCCTCTGCTTCCTGGTGCCACCCAGGTCAGCGCAGGTCGGAGATTCCCACGTTAGTTCAAGTGGTCTCACCACGATTCAAGGCTCAGTCGCTTCAGGGTTGGTGCATCGCATACGCTTACCCGGTTTGCCGGTTTCAGCCCTCGATGTTCCATAGCTAGGCTTACTTGCCCAACCCGTCGCCAGCGAATCACCCCCGCAGGGGCTGGCCCAAGGTGATTACTCAGAAGGAGGCTCCCACCCCCCATTACAGGCTTAAGCTATCCAGAGACCCTCGCGTTATCAGCGAGGTGCCAGGCAGTCCAGGTTTCCCCTCGTGCCCCTGCCGCGTTACCACGGCCTCATCAGCCCACCTGCCAAGTCCTCGTCACAGCCGTTCGCTTCCAGCTGTCCCAAGGGCGGATTGGTTACCGCTATCCACATGAACCGGGTTGGTCTGTGTTACCACAGCTCCCGTTTCCGAGTCGCCCAACCTCAAGGCCTCCCAGGGCCTGGATTGGGTCGAAGTGATGATGTCTCATCACAGCGCCCGTTGCAGCCTTGCCAGCCACGGTTAAGCGGCACAAAGCTACGGCGGTTTGCAACGACTTGGCGGGTCGTTGCGCGGGGAGAAATCCCCATGTGTGTGATTTGCAAGTTGGCGGTCCTGCCCGGTGAGCCTTCACGAGACGCACTGGGCAAGACCGCCGATGCAAGGGCGTCGGGCTTCTGCCCGGCGCAGCATCGTGCCTCCCTACCGTATAGCACCACGTCGGTGGCGAACCTGCACTCTCGTCCAGACGGCTCGAGGCTCCGGATAGGTGACCAGCGATCGTGCTCACCGATTACCATGGATGCTCCCGACAATTGGCAAATTTATATGAGCCGTTTAACTCGCGACATCATTCAAGAGATTGCCGACGTCCGCGGACGCCGCTTATTCGGCTCTTCGATGGCCGAGCTACCGCTACGGCTGTTTGCCTTGGAGCATGCGTTCGCTCAATACGATCGCTCCACCGCGGAACTCTCCAAGTACTTTCCTGTTGCCTTGATCGCCTGCGTCGAAGGTTACTTTCGGATGGTCGTCACCGACCTCATTGACTCTGGAGAGCCGTTTCTTAGCAACGCCGAGAAGCCGGCCTCAGGAATCAAGTTAGACTTTTCCGTGCTTCGCGCCGTCCACGGCAAGACTGTGACCGTTGGCGAAATTGTCGCGCACAACCTTCAGCTGAGTCGACTGGAGCAGGTGGAGTCGACCATGAGTAGCCTTCTAGGAAGGGACTTCAAGGCTGGTCTCAGCGCCATCAAAGATCGATGGGCTCATGAGGTGAACGGGCTGCCAGCTGAGCCGATCCTGAGCGATCCGAACCAAGTTTATGCGGACGTTCGCCGAACCTTCGAACTTCGACACATCATTTGCCATGAGATCGCGTCTGCGTACGAGATCGATGTCGAGGAGATCGGACGCTGTTTTCACAGCTGTGTGTCCTTTCTTCAGGCGGCCGACGAGTTTGTGTCGGAAACACTGCATCCCGGGGCGCCGCTTACGCAGACTGACATGAACATCGCGGCTGCGGACTCGTATCACGAAGCAGAAGCGCGTTTGCGACAAGTCGCTGACGATCTGCGGGCACGCCTAACCCCAGGCGAGGTGGAGGCGTTTAACGAGTCTCAGGATCGATGGAGCGAGTACTCGGAAGCTTGGGTATTGTTCGTCGCCGGGTCCCGCGAGGGTGGCGGATCAATCTGGCCACTCGTCGCTGCGAGTACGGCTGAAGATCTCGCGAAGCAACGCACGGCGCAAGTGGAGGCGTGGCGGCGGCCCAGTGACTAGGCAGCTCAGCGAGCCCTCGCGAACGCCGGAAGCGGCGTTACCAGCTCGCATTGGAGCTCCTCGTCGCGAGGCCGTGCGCAGTGGCGTCCATCCGTTTCTCGCAGCCCTGACGCGTGCATTCATAGAGCAACGCAGACGCGTTGCCCGAGCGTTGCTCGGAACATCATTATTTGCCTACAGTCTCTCGATCAATCGCATATGCATCGCTGAGCGTTTTTTTACCTGATTTCGCTATACCCAGGTAAGAAGACTTTCGGAGCGATCATGCCTTCGCCCACAACACCCATCGCTAGCAGCAAAACCGCAGCGCTTTCGCGGATTCTGAACAGCGTTCCTCATGGTTACGATCGCTACACCTGTGGAGTCATTGCCCCGGAAAAAATTCCGACGCTGGCCAAGAAGCTCCACAGTCTCCACGCCATCGCTGCTACACCTGCCCAACGCATTCGTAGAAAAAAGCTTGGCCAGGCCAATGCTCTCTTGGTCCTGTATTGCCCGGATCATTCCTACGCCGGCAACGGTATGGGTGCCGAGACGGGTGCCTGTGGGGGCGATTCGCCAGGCGCTGACGCAAGCACTTTCCAAATGCGCGAGAAAGCACAATGGCTGATGCTATTCACGGCGGGCGACCTGGGGGCGCACGAGGAGCTGCGGTTCGTCCTCGACAAGCCGCGTTTGGGGTGGCTGGGCTACGAACTAACCCGCTACGCTCACAACGGTCGGACGCGCTGGACCTGGAAGCGTCCGGACGAGGTTATGCGGGAAATCTACTGGCAACTTGAGGATCACCTGAAGCGCCGACGTTGGGGAGATGCTAAGGTGCTCCTCCAGAATGCCGCGAGGCAGCCTGGATTCCATGGTGTCAGGGGGCAATCCTGGAGACTTGGCGAGTTCGCTCGCCGGAGTGGGTACAGGGGGGAACTCCCTGTCCTTTACTACATTCGGAAGGTGGCGCAAGGGGAACGCATCCTCTGCGTTTGAACCAGAGGAATCCCTCGTAGGGCCGCAGCGGGATCGCGGTCACATATCTCGCTTTTCCACGGGGGTGATCGTTTCGCTCTGAGATCGAAAACCATCGGCGGTAAAGGGGGCACTCAGGCCAGAAGCGGGAGGCGAACGATCGGTTCGCAATCGTGTCCGATAATAACTAGTGCTCGAGCCGTGCTCGGTGGCAATGGGTTGGAAGCGAAAGGCTACGAGAGTCAGCGTCCGGCCGATTCTGTTGAAAAACTCGATCTTCGCGCGCCATCTCGCCGAGATCGACAAATTGACCCTTCAGATCGGCACCAGATCAACGATCTCCTCCCCGGCAAGGGGTGAAGCACTCTTAAGGACGTGGTCGAGCGTCACTGGAAGGAGTTTTTCAACAGAATCGGCCAAGAGCCGTCGGTGGGCCCCGGTATGGAAAGGGGCATTGCTTCCAGGCGGAACTTAGGATGCGTGGTATGAATTTCGGAGCAGAATCGTCGATAATCGTTAACTTGACACGCCCGACGGGCAAACATTAATTACAAGATTCGGCTTCCGGAGACCTGTGCATGAGCCTTGATCGCCTCCAGTTACTTCGGAACGTTGGGCAATTTGACTCGGCGAGCGAGGGGGGGCAGCTACCGCTGACGCGCTTGGCGCTGATCTATGCAGAAAATGGTCGAGGGAAGACAACGCTCGCTTCCATCCTGCGATCGGCGAGCACAGGCAATCCCCAACTCGTCACCGAGCGTCATCGCCTCGGGTCTCAACACCCGCCGCACCTAGTCCTAACTACTCAGGCAGGCCCACCGCTTGTCTTTCAGAATGGTGCATGGTCCAGCACGCTGCCGAATACCTCTGTGTTCGATGATTACTTCGTAGCACAGAACATCTGCGCCGGCGTTGAGATCGGACCATTACATCGACAGAACCTGCACGAGCTTATTCTTGGCGCGCAAGGCGTCGAGTTGAACGCCGCCCTGCAAGAGCACGTGATTCGTATCGAAGAGCATAACCGGAGCTTGCGTGCGCTCAGCGATGCGATCCCTTCGGAAGCACGCGGCGCACTTACAGTTGACGCCTTTTGCGCTCTGGAGGCAGACGCCAGCATCGACGGCGCGATCCGGGAGGCGGAGCGCAACTTGGCTGCTGCACAGTCGGCCGACGCCGTGCGGCAGGCTGAGCCGTTTATCGCGTTCAGCTTACCCACCTTCAACACCCAGGCCATCAGCTCGCTTCTTGCCCAAACTCTGCCCGATCTTGAGGCCGCCGCAGCCGCTGCCGTCCAGGCTCATCTTGCCAAGCTTGGCCGTGAAGGCGCAACGTGGGTCGGTGATGGCATGCAAAGCGTCGCCAAAGCCTCTGCCGGCCTGGAGGTTGAGATCTGCCCTTTTTGTGCTCAGGACTTGGCGGGTTCGCCACTACTGCGCCATTACCAGGCATATTTCAGTGCGGCCTACGATAGGTTGAAACGCGAAATAGCGCAGCAGGTGCAGGCATTGAACGATACCCACGGCGCGTCTGCTGCTCTCACCTTTGAAAGGTCTGTCCGAGCAGCGGAGCAACGTTGCACCTTTTGGGGCTCGTTCCTGCAAGCGCCGGAGATTGCAGTCGACACCGCTGCACTGATATCTGCCTGGAATCAAGCACGCGATGCGGTCGCCGAAGCTGTCAAATCAAAGCAGGCCGCCCCTCTGGAAGGCAGCCTGCTGCCCGCATCCGCGCTGGCCACCATCGCAGCCTATGAAACAGCCAAGGGGGGCGTCGCCGCCTGTTCGGACGCCCTGGTGGCCTGTAATGCCCAGATCGCGCTCGTCAAAGAGCGCGTGGCAGAGGCCAGCGTGGCAACATTGGTCTCGGAACTGGCGAGACTGCGAAGCACTCAGGCGCGTCATTCAGCGGCCGTGGCCCCGCATTGCGCCGCGTACTTGGCGGAGAAGCGGGCTAAAACGCACACAGAAACTTTAAGAGCGCAGGCACGCGAAGCTCTAAACGATTACCGACAGAACATATTTCCGGATTACCAGAGCGTAATCAACGATTACCTCGGCCGTTTCAACGCCGGCTTTCGCCTTGGTCAGGTCGACTCAGTCAATACACGAGGGGGATCGGCATGTACCTACAGCGTGTTAATTAACAATGCAGCAGTGCCGCAGACTGCCGATGAAGGGCCATCGTTCCGAAACACGCTTAGCGCCGGGGATCGCAATGCTCTTGCGCTCGCGTTCTTCTTCGCCTCGCTCGAACGGGACGACCAACTCGCGCAGAAGATCGTGGTCATCGATGACCCCATGACGAGCCTAGATGAGCATCGTTCATTGACCACAGTGCAGGAGATGCGACGCCTGCTTCCTCGCGTTTCCCAGGTGATCGTGCTCTCGCACTCGAAGCCCTTTCTGTGCCAACTGTGGGAGGGTGCGAGCGTAGCAGACCGCTCCGCCATCCGGCTTGTTCGCGCGGCAGCGGGCTCATCATTCGCTCAATGGGATGTCCGTCAGGATTGCATCACGGAGCATGACCGCCGTCACGATCTCGTGACGGGCTATCTTCAAGCCGCTGACCCGGCTGTCGAACGCCAGGTGGCGGCTGCCCTGCGTCCCATTTTGGAAGCATTTTCACGTGTTGCTTACCCCGCCACATTCCCGCCGGGTGCGCTGCTCGGGCCATTCCTCGGCATTTGCGAGCAGAGGGTAAACACGCCCGCACAGATTCTGGGACAGGCCGACATAGCGGAGCTTCGGGCGCTGTTGGACTATGCCAATTTGTTCCACCACGACAGCAACCCGGCTTGGGCAACGCAGGTCATTAATGACTTGGCGCTAGTTAACTTCGCCCGGCGCACACTAGCGTTCGCCAGAAGGTAGGCGCACCGCAAGCAGTAGCCGAAAGCTACGAACCCATAGGATGTGGACATTCAGCGAATGAGGACGTTTTCTCTCCTTGCTTAACCGCCCGGCCTAGCTCATTTGCCGAACTCCCCGCTCCAAATTTTTAGTAGGGTTGTTCGAAATCCGGAACCGAAAACGGTCCGCTCTTGCGATTAGCCAACCGATCATCAAGGGCTTGAAGCGGCCCTTTCCCGCCGGCGGCTTCCGGCCGATTCTGTTGAAAAACCCGATCTCCTCGCGCCATCGCAACGAGATTAAAAAAACGACCGTTCAGATCGGCACCAAATCAACGATCTCATGCCGGGCAAAGGGGTGCAGCACTCCTCAAGACGTGGTCGAGCGCCGCCGGAAGGCGTTTTCACCAGAATCGGCCAGAAGTGGACATCGAACACCTGAGCTAAACCGTGGCGCGAAACGGTGTCGGTTTGAGTGAATTAGGCTTCTTCCCGTGATGCCCTGTGCCTCCTTCGACTTTCCACCAACAATCTCTCGTAGTTCTCGTAGCTCTTGACGGAAAGATTTATTCGAACTTGCTCAAGCCGCTTGAAATGCCTGTCGAAGTCACGCTGAAAAGTCATTGGGCTCACTACCAAGTCGTGGACTGCGTCTGCAAGGTGACCCAGCATCGCGTACTTGAATTGAAGTGATTGTAGGTTTTCTTTATTAATCAGTTGGTATTTATCGCTCTCGACCTTGGTTCCTTCATTGTTGAATGGATATACCCATTGGCCGTGAGCGAGCTTGTTACGGATTTCGATGATGATTCTTAGCTCGCCCAATAGAACGCTGTGGAGTGACTCACGGCGAGCGGCATGGGAGACGCCAAGGACGCGAGCATCTAGGTTTGCCTTAGGAATCTTGTGATGCTTGCGAAATGCCAGGTCAACTGTGCGCTGCCATTGTCCCAGCTGGGTGTCCGCAGCTAAAACTTGGTCACGTTCGCCGTCGGTAAATCCGTACTGCTCATGCAACAGTTTTCGAAGCCGGCACTCTGCCCACGCGCCCAGCAGAAAGGAGTAAAGGCGCAGCAATGAGCGAAGGCTCTGCTGAGGGTCACAACCGGCAATCTCCGCTTTGGCAAGTCTTGCTGTCTGAACTATCGCACGCTCTAGCTCACGGAGATTTGCTACATGATTTATATACAACTTGCTAGGCGCTCTAGCTGGAATTGTCACCGCCAAAGGTCACTCCTCGAATGACCTTTGGCGGTGGGGATTCGAACCCCACAAATACTCTCCTCGCGGAGCATGTTTTCCCTTACATCATCGCCCAGAAACATTTTACAATAGTCTCGTTAAGAAGGCTAACGCCTGAACTATGCCGCGCTGCGAAGCGGTGTCTACTTAAATGAATTATCGGGGCCTAATCTAGCGCAGTTTAATGGCACGAATAGACTTGCGAAGGTTCTCGGCAAACCCTGGCATTGCTCCACATTCCACTGCCAGCTTGAAAAACTCATCTGCCGCGTGATGCGGCTCCAGGTGGTTCTGACGAACACATGACCGTGCGTACGGGGTTAGATCGATAACGTCGCTTCCGCTGAAGCGGCCTCCGGAGGCCTCGCGCTTAAATTTCTCAATAGCTTCGGCAGGCAAGTCAGGGCCACAAACAAAATATTCTAAGTGTTTGAGAAAGTGCGGATGTCTCAGTATGTCATCACCAGATGTGCCGTTCCTATCGAAGATGTCTTGGCGGGACTTTCCTCTACCTCCGACGTTGAATTCCGGATCAGTAAAATAGGCAATTCGCACTTCAGGAACCACGCCGCGCTTCAGAATGCTCGACGCGAGAGCCTCCATAGGCGCAAGCGAGCCCCGCAGATCCTCGTGGTTCCGCCAATCGAAACGGATCTTTAAGAACAGTGTGTGCTCTTTGGACGTAAGTGAGATGTCCGGATCTCTCATATTCAACTCCAACCACTTAGTAGTCAGCCCTCGCTCGTCCGATTATGCCACTTATCCATAGCGTACTGTATGGACTAGATGTCTGATACGACACGATCTTATAGTCGGTAATTTCGGCCACGATAAGCTGGCGTTTAATCAGACCCAACGATCTTGCCAGGAGCCATCCAAAAGGGTTTCGTGCAGGTACGAGCGATGTCGCTTTGGTCGAATAGCAACCCTCCGCAGGAGCACTCTGAATCTCCCTTTACTTGAAGGAGATTGTCATGACATCCCAAAATGTCACCGTTGGTCGTCGTGTTCCATCGAACAAGGGCTAACTCACCGGACAGAAGCCGCCGCTAAAGCTCCGAGAAATTTGGGCAATCCAAAGGAGACCTCAGATGGCATCGAACATCCGGGAACTTGCGATTTTCAATCCCGCAACCGATAGCAAGCTTCAACCGTGCAATCTTACGCGATTGCAGGTGCAGGACGTCCGTCACGGAAGCCATGTGGCCGCGAGATCCACCGTCATGCAACAAAAAGACCCAGCGTCCGGTCCAATTTGATATCACGGAGCAAACCCGTGAGAACCTTGAGGCATGGATCGAGGCGCGGGAGTTAAAGGCGGCGGATTTTTTGTTTCCGAGCCGGTTGCATACGCCGCCGCATCTGCCGCCGCGGCGTACGCCCGGATTGTGCATCGCTGGATCGCATCGATTCGCCTCGACGATCCCGCATATGGCACCCAGACTACGCGCCGAACAAAAGCCTCGCTGATCTACCGCCGGACGAAGAGTCTTCGGGCGGTACAGCTGCTGCTGGGGCATACGAAGCTGGAAAGCACGGTTCGCTATCTCGGCATCGAGCTCGACGATGCTCTTGAGGTGGCAGAGCAAACCGAGATTTGATGCATGCCGGCCGGCGAACGGTCGCTTGCTGGCCAACACCAGTCAGTGGCGACCAAGGGAAATGGACGCTCAACGCCTAAGTTAAGGCGTACCACGAAATGGCATCGTCCTGAAGGGATTGTTAGACGCCGTCGTCAATCTCATTGAGGATTTTTCGCATGAACGAGTCTATTGCTAAGCCGTAAGGCTGATATGGGTCTCGGGCCATCGATGGGTTTATATCAATAACAGAAGAAAGCCAGATAACGAGGTCGCGAAACGCTAGCTCGACTTTTTCTCGAGTTGGACTAGCGTGCAGCCCTGAGTTGAATAGCTCGATGAGACGGTTTGCCTCCTTTCCAAGAACCTCCAGGCGGCCAGTTGGTGCATCAGTGCTAACAAGCGCATTCTCTATGTATGCGCAAAGACGATTTTTGTACTGAGCGGGGCCGACCTTCCGCCCCTTCCACTCAGCCTCTTGGGGAGGAAACAGAGCGTCTGCGGTCCGTTCGAGCAGCCGCCTACCTGAAACAGCCGCTTGAGCATAGTCCTCTTCGGTTTCAGCTCGGTCCAGTGTTCTCGCTGCTGCTGCTAATGCATCAAACAGTTTTGGATGGAGCTCTTCTAGGCTGTGTGTAATTGCCGAAGCATCATCATCGCTTAAAGCAGGCAGCCTTGAGCAGAAAGTGTGAAATGACTCTACGCGCTTGAAATGCTCCAGAGAATCATAATTGTCGAAGATCGACCGACGAGCACCTTGGTCCTCGTACTCAACTTCAAAACCCGCTCGCTCGAATGCCTCCTTGACGCAAACGTCGGGGTCTTCGTTATGCCCCATGTCATAGAACATGGCGCACTTCGTGCCCGTGATCCTGAACTTCTCGATCAAGCTATTCCGAAAAAGCTGGAGATGAAGCCGGCTAGAGAAAATAACGTCCATGCAGCCTAAGTAAAAGTCAGCAAACCGCAATTCATGGTTTAGCTTCTCCGCGGCAGCCTGCGTCATATTCTGAAATAGCCAGCAATAGACAGTCGCAGTCGTGTACGTCGCCTCTAGTTTGGGCTTATTGAGCTGGTCGAATGAGACGGGCACATACACAGCGCGACACAGTTTGTCGAGAGCGGCGTAAGTTGAATCTTTGCTTTGAGACGCCAGCCTGTAAGTGAGAACGTCACCCACGGAAACTCGCATCGAGCGCGACTCCGCTTGTAGAACATTCGCACCTAAAATCAACTCCAACACGGGGCCGCCGTAGTAGCTTCCTAAGGCTGGATGATCTGAATTGAAGAGAAATGCTACGTTCATGTGGCCTCAGTGGGAATTCAGAGGGGTCTAACGTTAGCGTTTCGCTTCCTCGGCGTCAAAGGCTCGTAAGCGCTGCTCAAGTGCATTCGCCGACGGCTGGTCCTCAGACCGATCTGGTAGGACTTTCAAGATCTTGCCATCGTAGTCTTTGTACTCAGAGTGCCAAAGCACCTTCGAGATTCTGACGCGGTAGCGGCTGTCGACCGCCAGTAAGTCCAGGTCAAACAGTGTGTGAATATCGGCGCGGAGTAGGATCCCATTGCGCGTCAGGTAATCTGTCTTCTCAGCGTGCGGAACGATGTGCGCCGCCTCCAGAATTGCATCGACCATGGAGCCGGTAACGGCGCACCGGCGGCGGTATGCTGTAAGCAGGCGGTCACGGAAGTCTTTCTGGCCACGTCGAGTCTTAATGGCGCGCTGTTGGATGGCGTCCTCGGTGCCGTCCCTATCCTCGGTATCACTGTTCGCCTGCGTGAGGTCGAGGTCCGGTTTCACGCCACGAACTATCTTGCACTCGCCCGACACAGGATCGTGGCGGTGCACATACCAAGGCTCGCTATCTAGGATGCGCCGGCTCACCGCCGAAGCTCTTTCGGCGAGTTCGTTGCGCGAACGACGGTCGCCGTCGCATACGATGACGCCAACTGGCAATCCTTGTTCGTACGACTCGCGTATGGCTGCGTCGAGATTTAGGGCGCGAATCGATTGATCAAAGGCCCGCGATCGCGCTGAGGTACTTCGCTTAGGATCATTCGCGATTCGCCGCAACTCGCTTGCCGTGTCAAGCACTGATTCGGAGAAGTGGGGGATGCCACCGGCTGCTTGGAGCGTTCCGTGCCACAAGCACAAAACGTAGCCTTCAGCCCGGGAGCCGAACGACCAGTTGTAACAAAACTGGGGGTTTGAACGGAAGTCTTTGACCTCGGTGTCGTTTTTTGTCCAGTGCCAGTCTTCGACCGAAATGTTGGCTCGCTGCAAGATGTCGTAGATGACCTCTTTGCGATGCGGCGCCAGATTCTCCAATGCCTCTGCGTCGGGGTTGCTCCCGGCGCGACTGAACGTCACGTAGCGGGCGGAGCGATCGACACGCGACTTGCGCCAGCCGGTCGTCATCCAAGCGAGGGCCTGGACGTGAGAATCACTCCCGGGCGTGGAGTTCTGCCACCACTCGTCGTGCTTCGACGCGGACGGCGGTAAATTGGTGCCGATGATCTCCTCGACCTGGTCAAATGTCAGCATGAGTTCGTTGCCGGTCGCTTTACGGAGATGGTCACCTAATGGTGCGTATTTGCTCATGGGGTTTAGTGGTGGCTCAAGGAAAATGGGCGGCCGCATTCACGCCCGGGCCGGCTGCCCACCGGAATGGGTGTTGCCAGGCCAGCACGTTGTCGATAGTTGACATGCAAGATTCGCGGAATCTTATCTGAGCATTCGCAGGCAGGCGTTAAGACCCTGGCTTGGCCTCCCGCAAGGATATCAACCCGTTTCACATTCTCGGGAAGTGCTGCGGCTTTGGGCACCCTTAAGGCCTGGCTGCGATTGTGTTGAAAACAGAACTTTGTTCCACGACGCACCTCCTCGGATACCACCAACGCCACCACCCATTGTGGGGTTGCGGGTCGGAACCTCACTGAGGTACATCTTCACGGCTGGTGGGTTACCTACCTGGAGGATGACCGACGCATACACCGTGCCACTTAGCACAGTTCGGCTACAGGCCACTCGCTGAAAAGTTACGCACCTGGAGCTGCCATGCAAGGATCAATGCGGTTGATCCGTTGTCTCAACTCGCGAAGAGTGTTCTCAAGCTCCCGGTCCGACTTAACGTAGGGGGGCCAAAACAGGCGACCTTCACCCATTGTTCGCGTTGCCCGCAGTGTACATACCCTTCGAAGTCATCTACGAGGAGGCAGTCCTCGAGAGTCGCCCCCGATATCAGAGTCAGGTCTTTCGTCTTCCCGGACCAAGCGACGACTTCGAGTTCCGCAAACCAGTTTGGCGCTGCGCCTTCGGAAATGAGTAAATGCGCTATTGCGCGAAACCGGGCTTCGCGCACGGTCGTGTACATGACAATGCGAGGAAATAGCGAGCAGCAGTTGATCAAGAAGTTCGAAAGTCCCGGACGGGGAATTTGGCTGATCGCATTCGATATCAAAGTCCCTTCTAAGTCGAGGGCGAGCAGGGTGAATTGAGGCATAGCAACGATTCAGCTGGAGAGCCGGCCGGCGTTTCACTTGGACCAGTGGTGCTTGAAAAACGGTCCGGCGCTTGATGACACGTCAGGCGGCAAGTGTCGAGGGGAAGGCGAACCAGTTGAGGAGCGGCTCAGTGAAGATGGAATGGACGCCGGGCTTCTCCCCAATCTCTCGCCCCGGGGCTTCAGAATATGTTGAGCCAACTATCATTCGTCGCGTATTCAGGTCCAATCGGTGAGGTCACGAGTTGACTCTCCCGCACAGCTGCTCGCCGCCGCAGCCAGGAGCTCGGTGTGCATCTGGCCAGCACAGCAAAGCAGGTTCAACACCGAGTGCCAGTACGCCGCGCCTAAGTCCCCATCCTCTTGGGCAAGCTCGCCTAGAACACGCTTAGCAACGGTGAGATCCACCGGTTCGCTGGGAAACGGGCATTCATGAACTTGTGGATCACGACCGGTCATGGAGTGCCTTTTCCTTCGACGCCTTGTGTAGCAGCCAGGCCCGAATCGACGCCTCGCCCTTGGTGCTTCCCGTGGCGCTGCATCCGGCCATGAAGCACGTATAGCCATGTGCCAGCTCCATGAAGGTTGCCTGGTGTTCCTGAGCGAAGTCCGCTCCCATTAGTTCCAAGACCTTGTTCGCCTCCAGGACGCGGACGCTAGCCGGCCGCTCATCGACCACGTACGTGTCAGAGCCATCGACATAGGTCAGACCTGATGGACCAAGGCGCAGCGCCGCGACCCCGTCAGCTTGGAGCATCGCCTGAATAAGCCCCACGCCGGAAAGCCCGCCTGGGTCTGCAACCTGCTTTCTCCAGCAGAACCCGGTCTCGCTGAGCGCTGGAATCGGGGGATCCTTCGGCCCCAAAAGGGCCTCCAACGCCCGATCCATGCTATGCCTAACCACGTCTTTTCCCTTTCACGGTTGATTCACGACATACCACTGAGAATAGTCGATTTTGGACTATTTGAAAACGAACTTCAACCTTTGTGCCAATCAATAGCACTGGCACACACATGGACAAGTCGATCTATAGCTACAACTACGGGCAAATGTTGAAGCTTCTTCTCGCCGCCAGGGAGAGCGTCAAGATGACGCAGGAAGATCTTGCGGCGGCACTGGAGGAGACCCAGTCGTTCATCAGCAAGTGCGAGAGAGGCCAGAGGCGGCTAGACGTCGTTGAATTGAGGATGTGGTGTTCTGCATTGAACGTGTCGTATACCGAATTCATGCGTAATTTGGACCACCTTTCGTTACCAAAGGCAGCTGGCACTTCTCCGCGCGCTCCAACTGAGCGCAAATAGGCATTCACACTCCCAGCTCAACGACGCCATGCATAGACCTCTCTCAATTCCTAGCATGATCAAAAATGCCACAGAACTACTTGAATCCTTCGTCGTGGCAGAGAGAAAGCAAAGGTCGAGTTGATCGACATGCCACACATGCCCACGCTTGGGAGTGCTTACGAAGCGATTGCTAATGCGGGGGGCAAAAGAGAATTTGTCTTGCTGATCTCCTTAGATGGTACCCCGCGAATTTTTTAAGGCCCCGCACCCCTCTGATCTATCGACGTTTCTTCGCACGTTTACGTAGTGCGACGGCTACATGATCGCGATGGCAGAGCGTCAACCGCAGTCATCCGGTTCAAGACGTGCTCTCCCTGGTTCGTGCTTCGACGCTTTGGTCGGATGAGTTCTCTATCTTGAAACGGCGGTGATGCGTGGTCGCTGCGCGCCCATGCGCCTTGGCCTGGTAAGCAAAACGTAGGCCGCCCGGCCAATCCTAACCGAGCCTGGCGTCGAAGTTCGCTGCATTGGGCGGCCTACGTAAAAGGGATTGGCCGCTGGCCAAGTGAGCCGATTGAGTTCAGACAGGGCGCTCGTCCGTACGAGCGCAAAGTGCACCTTTCGGAGTCCTCAGTGGCGGGGCGCCGCGAAGCCAGCCACGCTTATATAGATTATTGGAGATCGAAAAAGTACTCGGCGGTGCTGGGCGATTTTGCATATTGCGTCAACTCTTCTACGAGCATTTGTCAGCGTTCCTACGAAGCAGCGTCAAGGAAGCTACGAAGAACGTCAATCGAGCTACGAAGAAAGTCAACGGAGCTACGAGATCTTTTAGTGCTCAGCTACCTGTCTACTACTTCGCGCGGACTTCGGCCGCCTCACATAGTGCGTGGCACCGTTACGGCTCGTTTTCCATCCCGGGAGCAGTCCAAGCCGTACCATCGCTTTACGAAGTGCACTCGTACGCATTCGGAGTGTTGAGCCTTGAACAGCATCAGAGCCGAAAATCAATGACATCAGCCTGCCCTCTGTGATGCGGCATGTCTCACCCGCTGGGAGCCCGTGCAGATGAAAGTGAAGCAGCCGCGTAATGCCGGACCTGTCAGCTCGCAACTCACGTACCTCTTCCATTGGGACGCGAATAAACTCGCCCCTGCCTCCCAGCACGGCAGAGGCGAGGACAGGTGACAGGCTTACCGCAATGGTGTCGCCGGTCACGTCGGCCGTCAGCGCATCGAGCAAATGCCCCGCGCTGTACCTATGCCAGTTCACGACCGAGGCGGGTTTCACAAACACGCTGACCGCAAACAAGCGTGCGAGAGCCTGGCTGATATGAGGCCAGGTGTCTCCACCTGTGGAGCGGCCCAACTCGCGCGCGAGCGTGCTGTACGAAGTCCGAATCTCGACTTTTGCCTCCAGTTGCTTGCGGGCCCGTGTCGTCGCGTCGGGACCAGAGAACTGACGCGTCGTGTAGAAGGTGCCGTCTTGGGAGCAGCCAATCGCGGTGAGTGCCAGCAACACTTCCAGCTCCCTTTCGGTTAGTTGCATCGGGGCCGTGAAGCGATAGAGCAGGCCTTCGATTTCCCTGGATACGTCGAGTGCCCGACCGGGTTCGCAGCTGGATGCTTTGCAGAAGAGTCCTGCGGTACGCACTGCGCATGGCGCGACCTTGGCATATGTCGTCTCGGCTTGCTTCATGCAAAGCCTTCGCGCGTGAACGACGCGGCCAGCTTGTCAATGTCGCTGCATCGCCAGGCTGCGGCCCGTGGGCCGAGTTTTACCTGGGCGGGGTACCGCCCGGACTTCACTCCCGCGTACCAGGTGGCTCGCGAAACAGGAATCCTGCGAAGAACATCGCCCAAGCGCAGGAAGGACTCCGCAGTGTTGGATGCGGTGACGGATTTGGTGGTAAAGGACATCGCACAGTCTCAACCCCGTAGGTTGTCCGGCAAATGTGTCCTCAATCGAAGCAAGTATTTCCTCTGGCCGCGAGCGGGGAACTTCTCTCGACCGTCCGGTGTGTCATCGTTTAGTCCGATGACGTCCGAGGGAGTATAGAAACACTAGTGTGGGATGCGTGGCACTGTATGTGAGGCAATTATGCTCGAAACTGTGCACAGGACTGTCACCGCCGGCAAATCGACTTTGCAAGACTATGCAAATAGTCGGCGATTGAAAAAGCGTTAAAGCGTTGTATCTTAACGGTTTTCTTGATAATGGTGCCCGGGGCCGGAATCGAACCGGCACGCCTTGCGGCGGGGGATTTTGAGTCCCCTGCGTCTACCAATTTCACCACCCGGGCAAGGGGGGTCGCGAACACGTCCAGATGACGGCTGCGGGAGAACGAAGACAGCGATTATATGCGGACTTTCGTAAATTGTCAGGTGGCCCGAAATCGAGGCCGTCCGACGAGGCCGATTCGGGCGCTGCCCGCAGGCGGCAACCTCGATCGGCCCGTTTCAGAACTTACTTCTTTTCAGGCAGGAACCAGTTCATCACCAGGGCACAAATGCCCCCGGTGGCGACGCCCGATTCCAGCACGCTCTTCACCGCATGCGGCAGGTGCGACAGGATTTCCGGCACTTGCGACACGCCCAGGCCCAGGGCCAGGGACACGGCGATGATCAGCAGGGCGCGGCGGTCCAGGTGGATGCCGGCCAGGATGTTGATGCCGGACGCGGCGACGGCGCCGAACATGACCATGGCGGCGCCGCCCAGGACGGGTTCCGGCACGGCTTGCAGCACGCCCGCCACGCCCGGGAACAGGCCCAGCAGGATCAGCATGCCGGCGATCCACACGCCGACGTGGCGGCTGGCGATGCCGGTCAACTGGATCACGCCGTTGTTTTGCGCGAAGACCGAGCTGGGGAAGGTGTTGAAGACGCCGGCCAGAAGCGAGTTCGCGCCGTTGACCAGGACGCCGCCCTTGATGCGCTGCATCCACAGCGGGCCTTCGACGGGCTGCTTGGACACTTTGCTGGTGGCGGTGACGTCGCCGATGGCTTCCAGGGACGTGACCAGGTAGATGATCAGCATCGGCACGAACAGCGCCCACGAGAAGCCCAGGCCGAAGTGCAGCGGCACGGGGATCTGGAAGAGGGCGGCTTCGCGGGCGCCGGTGAAGTCCAGGCGGCCCATGGCGGCGGCGGCGATGTAGCCGACGGCCAGCGCCAGGACCAGGGCGGTGCTGCGGATCCAGACGACCGGCACGCGGTTCAGCAGGATGATGGTGCCCAGGACCAGGCCGGACAGGGTCAGGTTTTCCGCGCTGGCGAAGGTGCCGTTGGCCATGGCGCCGAAGCCGCCGCCCATGCTGATCAGGCCGACCTTGATCAGCGTCAGGCCGATCAGCAGCACGACGATGCCGGTGACCAGCGGGGTGATCAGGCGTTTGACGAAGGGCAGGATGCGGCTGATGCCCATTTCGACGAACGAGCCGGCGATGACGACGCCGAAGATCGCGGCCATGACGGCTTCGACCGGCGTGCCTTGCTTGACCATGACCGAGCCGCCCGCGATCAACGGTCCGACGAAGTTGAAGCTGGTGCCCTGCACGATGAGCAGCCCCGCGCCCAGGGGGCCGAAGCGCTTGCATTGCACGTAGGTGGCGATGCCCGAGATGACCAGCGACATGGACACGATCAGCGTCGTGTCGCGGGAGCTGACGCCAAGCGCCTGGCAGATCAAGAGGCCGGGGGTGACGATGGGAACCAGGATGGCCAGCAGGTGTTGCAGCGCGGCGACGAAGGCGACGGGAGGCGCGGGGCGATCGTCGGGGCCGTAGACCAGGTCATGGCTGGGCGCGTCGTCGGCGGCGCTATGGGGGGCGGGTTGGGAGAGGGAGGCGGGTTGCATGGCGGGGGGCCGGGCAGGTGGGGGTAGGAGGGAAAGTGCGGGATTTTAGCGGGGAAGCCCCGGGTCCGCCCGGGTAACGCTCGCGCGGGAGCCCCGGGGCACGCCTGCTTGATAGAATCTGTGCCGCCAACCTTATGCCGCCCACCTCATGCCGCCGGGCACCCGCCGGGCCCGATTGCGATGCAGAAACCGTGATGCAGAAACGCACTAGATGGATCGGAATTGTCCTGGCCTTGGTCATCGCGGGTTTACCGATGTCCCTGCTGCTATTCGTGCTGGACGGTGATCCCTACGCGGCGGCCGATAAAGGCGAGGCCTATCGGTCCAGTATCTATAAGCGCTACCAGGGCGTTATTTACGCCGCCGTCCCCAGCAACGGCTATTACCCGGTGGACGAGGCGGACCCGGCGAGTTTTCAGCAGTTCGATACGCCGGTCTTCGATGGACGCCAGGCGGGGAAAGACGCCCGCAATGTGTATTGCGGCAACCGGATATTGCCCGGCATGAAGCCGGCGTCCACGCAGTACCTGGGCAACAGCTATTTCAGCGATGGGTCAACGACCTATTACTGCTCGCTCTTCTCGGTGGTGAACGACGAGCTGGGCGCCGTGAAAGAGGTCTGGCAGACGGTCCTCTTCGGGATGGGGCGCGGCGCCAAGCCGCAGAACTACCTGTATCCCTTTACCGCGCTGCCTGCCAGCACGCAGCCGTACCGGCCCGTGTTGGACCGCGATCTGGCCACTAACGGCACCAAGGTGTTCTACCGTGGCAACGAATTGCCGCAGGCGAATGCGGGCACGATGCGGCGGTTGCCCCAGTCCCGTGACGGTGGGGAACGGCTAAGCGATGATTTCTTCGCCGATGGGCGCCGCGTCTATTTCCACGAGGCGTTGCTGCCTGTGTCGGACGATCCGGGGCTTCGCGCGTTCGGGGTGGGGGACCTGGATCGCCAGCCCTATCTCTATGATCCGAGCGACGGCATGGTGTACGTGGGCACGCAGAGCTTTGATGCGGCGCATGCGCCGTATCGGCTGCTTAGCGAGCACGGCCAGCATCTGAAGCAGGCGCTGTTCACCGGCCGGGACGGTATTTACTTCTATAACAATGAAAAACGGCGGATGGAGCGGGCCGGCGACGACCCGTTCGCCTCCGGCGGCTTTACCGCGCTGTCGCCTTTCGTGTTCTGGGACGGCAAGCAGGTGCTGTTTTTGAAGGGGGCGGAATCTTGGGGCTCGTCCCGAGGCGGCGGCGGGCTGGTTTCCCGCTCGACGCTGATCAAGCGCATGAAGGACGCACCGAGCGGCGAATGGAAAAAACTGGGCGACGTGTATCACCAGTTCGGTTCGGTCTGGCAAAACGGCGACCAGCGGTATTACCTGGATCAGACGGGCAGCAGCCAACTGGTCTTCAGCCCCATTTACCAGATCATGGACCGCGAAACGGCGGATTTCCTGCTGCGGTCGCAGCAGACCCTGGAGATCCGGATGGACGATATCCGCAAGCTGATCCGGGGGGGAAAGCTGGTGGCGCCGGCCAGCGACGAGGTGCTTGAAGCGAAGGTCCGGTATCGGGGGGGCCTGTCCTGGTTTTGACCCGTCTTGAAAAGTGCCTGATAGCCCCCACATCAGTAGGGTCTCCGGGATGCCAGGCGCGGTTGCCGCCCCGGGATGCCCCGTTATTTGTCCCTAATTTTTTCGACCTTCACGTAAAACTATGAGCCAAACCGCCACGTCTTCCACGTCCGAAACCCTGGGGTTCCAGGCCGAGGTGAAGCAGCTGCTGCACCTGATGATCCATTCGCTGTACAGCAACAAGGAAATTTTCCTGCGCGAGCTGGTGTCGAACGCATCGGACGCTTGCGACAAGCTGCGCTTTGAAGCCATTGACCAGCCCGAGCTGCTGGAAGGCAATGGCGAACTGGCTATCACGGTCAGCTATGACAAGGCCGCTCGCACGATCACGATTTCGGACAACGGCATCGGCCTGTCGCGAGACGAGGCCGTGGCCAACCTGGGCACGATCGCGCGTTCCGGCACGCGGGAGTTCTTTTCCCAGCTGACGGGCGACAAGCAGAAGGACGCGCAGCTGATCGGCCAGTTTGGCGTGGGCTTCTATTCGTCGTTCATCGTGGCCGACAAGGTCACGGTGGTCAGCCGCCGCGCTGGCGCCACGGACGCAATCCAGTGGGAATCGGACGGCCAGGGCGAATTCACGATTGCCGCCGCCGAGAAATCCACGCGCGGCACCGACGTGACGCTGCACCTGCGCGCCGATGAAGACGAATTGCTGAACGGCTGGAAGCTGCGCGAGATTCTGCGCCGCTATTCCGACCACATCTCCTTGCCGATCCGCATGGCCAAGGAAGAGTGGGATCAAGAGAAGGGCGAACAGGTCAAGACCGACGAACTGGAAACGGTGAACCAGGCGAACGCGCTGTGGGCCCGCAGCAAGTCGGACGTGACGGAAGAGCAGTACCGCGAGTTCTACAAGACGGTGTCGCACGACTACGACGATCCGTTGGCCTGGACGCACAACCGCGTGGAAGGCCGCAGCGAATATACGCAGCTGCTGTATGTGCCGAAGCATGCCCCGATGGACATGTGGGACCGCGACGGCCGCCATGGCGTGAAGCTGTACGTGAAGCGTGTTTTCATCATGGACGACGCCGACCAACTGTTGCCGTCGTACCTGCGCTTTGTGCGCGGCGTGATTGATTCCGCCGACCTGCCGCTGAACGTGTCGCGTGAAATCCTGCAGGAAAGCCGTGACGTGCGCGCGATCCGCGAAGGGTCGGCCAAGCGCATCCTGTCGTTGCTGGAAGACCTGGCCGAAAACAAGGCGGAAGACTACGCCACGTTCTGGTCGGAATTCGGCCAGGTGCTGAAGGAAGGCGCGGGCGAAGACTCGGCCAACCTGGAACGTATCGCCAAGCTGATGCGTTTTGCGTCCACGCATTCGGGCGATCAGGCGCAGACGGTGTCGTTCGCCGACTACGTGTCGCGCATGAAGGAAGGCCAGGACAAGATCTACTACGTGACGGCGGATACGTTCGCCGCGGCCAGCAACAGCCCGCATCTGGAGATCTTCCGCAAGAAGGGCATCGAAGTGCTGCTGCTGTCGGACCGCGTGGACGAATGGATGCTGTCCTACCTGCGCGAATTCGATGGCAAGTCGCTGGTGTCGGTCGCCAAGGGCGGCCTGGACCTGGCCGAGCTGGCCGACGAAGAAGAAAAGAAGCACCAGGCCGAAGTGGCCGAGGACTTCAAGCCTTTGGTCGAGCGTCTGCAGAAGACGCTGGAAGATCAGGTCAAGGAAGTGCGCGTGACCTTGCGTCTGGTGGATTCGCCGGCGTGCGTGGTGGTGGGCCAGAATGAACTCAGCCCGCACCTGCTGCGTATGCTGAAGGCCGCCGGCCAGGAAGCGCCGAACGTGAAGCCGGTGCTTGAAATCAACCCGGAACACCCGCTGCTGGCGCGCATTCGCGCGGCGGAAGACGGCGAGTTCGACCAATGGGCACGTCTGCTGCTGGACCAGGCCCTGCTGGCCGAAGGCGCGCAGATCGCGGATCCGGCGGCTTTCGTGAAACGGTTGAACGCGCTGCTGCTGAAGTAAGCGGTACGCGTGGTGAAGAAAAGGGCACCTGGGAGGTGCCCTTTTTTTGTTGCCGCGATGCCAACATTACCGCTCGGTACTTTTTTCCTAAAACTGATCGTCAGACTGCCAAAAATTCCCGATCGGTAATAAATAGCGGCCTTTGTCCTCGAAGGGGCCATAAACCTGAAGCATTGGCTCAGGTGCAATCATCGCTGCTGGAACAAGTCGCCGCCGGCACAGAACGCACGCTGATCGAACGCCTGGGCCGGTGGATCACATCGAACGCCCGCAAACACGCTAAACGGTGGGAATAAGCACCGCGTCCAGGGCCAGCGCGCCTTGGCCCACGGGCAAGGCCAGCAATGGGTTGATCTCGGCCGAGCTGAAGTCGTGGCGTCGCGAATAGGCGAAGCGGGACAGCGCGACCAGCGCGTCGGCCAGCGCATCGATATCGCAGGGCGGCGTGCCGCGCGCGCCTTGCAGCAGTGCATAGCCCTTGATTTCGCGGATCATCGATAGCGCCTGCTGGCGGCCGAAGGGCGCCAGGCGGAAGCTGACGTCTTTCAGTACTTCCACGAAGACACCGCCTAATCCGAACATGACGACCGGTCCGAACACGGGGTCGCAATGCACGCCCGCGATGCACTCCACGCCTTGTTGCGCCATCGGCGCGACCAGCACGCCATCGATGCGTGCGTCGGGGCGATGCGTGCGGACGCTGTCCAGGATGGCGGCGTAAGCGCCGCGCACCGCGTCGTCGCCGGACAAGGCCAGCTTCACGCCGCCGACATCACTCTTGTGCAGGATGTCGGGCGACACGACTTTCATCACGACCGGGACGCCAAGCCGGACGGCGGCGCGCACGGCGGCGTCGGCGTCCTTGGCCAGCGTGCAGTCGGGCACGGGCAGGCCGGCCTGGCGCAGCACGTCCATTGCCTGCACTTCGTTGTAGGAAGCCAGCCGCGGCGCGGTGGCGTCCGCAACCGGGATGGCTTGATCCGGTTCGGCGTCTGCCTGATCCGCCAGGCTCGCTACCGCGCCGATCGTCCGGATCGCAGCGCTTGGGTCGGTGAAAACCAGCGTGCCCAGGCGTTCGAGTTCGCGGCGGCGGTCGGGTGGGAACAGCGCGCTGATGGCCAGCGGCACGTCCGGCCGGCGGGCGCGCATTTCCCGGGCAAAGGTTTCGAAGGTAGGCCAAAGCGCGTTGGACGAGCCCGCCGCGGCCAGGAACACCGCCAGGGCGTCGTAGCGGCCGTCGGCCAGCATGTCTTCGGCGGTGGCCAACAGCAGCCCCGGTTCGGAGACGACCTGGCCCGTGACATCGACAGGGTTGCGGCCGCTGGCGAAGGGTACTTTTTCCAGCAGTCTGGCTTGGGCATCCGCGGCGGGCTCGGGCAGCGACAGGCCGGCGTCTTCGGCGTCGTCCGCCATCAGCGCCCCGACGCCGCCCGAGATCGTGAAGATGCCCAGGCGCTTGCCTTGGGGCCGTTGCTTCCAGGTGTCCAGCGCGTAGCCCAGGTTGAAGAATTCTTCGATGGTGCGGGCGCGTACCGCGCCGTATTGGCGGAACAGGGCGTCATAGACGGCGTCGTCGCCCGCCAGGGCGGCGGTGTGCGAGGCGGCGGCCTGCGCGCCGGCCTGGGTGCGGCCGATCTTGGTGACGACGACGGGCTTGCCGGCGTCGCGCGCGGCGGATAGGGCGCGGCGCAGCTTGTCGCCGTCGCGGCAGCCTTCCATGTACGTCATGATGACTCGCGTGTCGTCATCGCGGGCCAGCCATTCGATGCAGTCCGCCACGTCGATATCGGCCTCGTTGCCGGTGCTGATCCAGTGCGACAGCCCTAAGCCGCGGTCGCGCGCCATGCAATAGGCATAGGCGCCGAACGCGCCGCTTTGCGACACCATGCCGATGCCACCCGCGGCCACGGTGCCGTTGGCGGGGGCGGGCGAGAACGTGGCGTAGAGGTTGCGCCGGATGTTCATGAACCCCAGACAGTTGGGCCCCAGCAACCGGATGCCGCGTTCGCGGGCGATGGCACACAGTTGCTCTTGCATGGCGGCGCCGGAGGCGCCGATTTCCGAGAAGCCCGACGTGAACACCACCGCGCCGCCAACCTGGCCCGGACGCGCCCGTTCCAGCGCCTGCGCGGCGCGCGCCGCCGGCACGGCCAGGATGACCAGATCGGCCTCGGTGTCCAGGGCGGCCAGGTCAGGCGCGGCGGGCAGGCCCTGGATGGATTCCGCGCGGGGGTTGATGGGCAGGATGCGGCCGTCGTAGCCATGCTGGCGCAGCAGGGTGACCGGCATGGCGCCGATCTTGCCGGGCGTGGCGGATGCACCCACGATGGCGATGCTGCCGGGGTTGAACAGGCGGGTCAACGAGGAATCGGAATGCTGGGTCATGGTCTGTGCGAAGAAGATTCAGGAAACGCGATCAGAAGGGCGCTTACGAAAGACGCTTAAGAAAAGCGCTTAGGAAAAGCGCTTAGGAAAAGCGCACGACGCTGCGGCCGGTGCTGCCGCGTTCAAGCATGGCGGCCAAGGCCTGTGGCAGGTCGCGGGGGTCGATCACGCGTGAGGCCAGCGCAAGGCGCGTCGGGCGGTAGTCGGTGGCCAGCTTTTGCCATAGGGCGCGGCGCAGCGGCATCGGACTGTTCGCGTTGATACCCAGCAGCTTGACCCCGCGCAGGATGAACGGGATGACCGAGGCGGGCAGTTCCGCGCCGCCCGCGTTGCCGAAGGCGGCGACGACGCCGTCGGGCCGCACGCAAGCCAGGGCATGGGCCAGCAGCTTGCCGCCGACCGAATCGATGACGCCGGCCCAGCGCGCGCTCATCAGCGGTTTGAGCGCGCCGGACAGGTCGGGGGGCGCGACGACGTTCGCGGCGCCCAGCGACCGCAAGTAATCAGCGGCTTCCGGCTTGCCGGACATGGCGCAGACCGTGTAGCCGCGCTGGCTGAGGATGTCGATGGCAATGCCCGCCACGCCGCCGGTGGCGCCGGTGACCAGCACTTCGCCCTGTTCGGGCGTCAGGCCGCAGTGTTCCATCCAGTGCAGCGACAAGGCGGCGGTGTAGCCGGCCGCGCCCAGCACGGCGGCGTCGCGCAAGCTGATGCCGTTCGGCAAGGGCAACACCCATTCATGCGGCACGCGCGCATATTCCGCGTAGCCGCCGTCGCAATCCACGCCGATGCCGAAACCGTGCACCACCACCTCCTGGCCGGGCGCAAGCGCCGGGTCGGCGGAATGGACCACGGTGCCGGAGAGGTCGATGCCGCCGATACGCGGATAGTCGCGGATGACGTTGCCGCGTCCGGCCTGGGCCAGCGCGTCCTTGTAGTTCAAGCCGGCGTAGGCCACCTTGATCAACGTGTCTCCAGCGGACAGCGCATCGGCCGTCAGCGTGTCGAAACGGCCTTGCGGGGCGGCGCCGGCCTGGCCGGCATGCAGGCGGTAAGCCTGGAATTCGAGGGAAGCCATAGGGGTCTCCAAAAGATGGGGTCAGGCGCGCGCCAGCAGGCGGCGCGCCAGCGTGGCGCGGTGTAGCTCGTTGGCGCCGTCGTAGATGCGGAAAGGGCGCATTTCCTGCCAGATCATGGCGACGGGGGTGTCGTCCGACAGTCCCGTGGCGCCCATCATTTGCACGGCGCGGTCGGCCACGCGGTTCACCGCTTCGGACACGAACACCTTGGTCATGGCGCTGTGCTGTTTCACGGACAGCCCTTGATCCATGCGCTGCGCGCAGTCCAGCGTCATCAGCCGGCTGGCGTGCAGGTCGATGTGCGAGTCGGCAACCATGGCCTGGATCTGCTGCAGATCGGCCAGCCGCGCGCCGAAGGACTCGCGCTGTGTGACATAGGCCTGCGCGGTCTCCAGTGCGCGGCGGCTGCGGCCGATGTAGCGCATGCAGTGCGACAGGCGTGCGGGCTCCAGCCGCAACTGGGCATATTCCAAGCCCCGGCCGGGTTCGCCCAGCACCGCGTCGTCGCCCACGTCGCAGCCGTCCAGTTCGATCTCGGCGTGGCCGCCGATCTGATAGCCCGTGACCATGCCGATATCGCGCACGACCCGATAGCCCGGTGTGTCGGCGGGAACGACGAACAGCGTGACGCCCACGTCGGTCTGCGCCAGCACCAACGCGAAATCCGCGCCGACGCCGCCGCTGATGAACTGCTTGTGGCCGTTCAGCACCCATCGCTGGCCGCGCCGTTCGGCGCGGGTGCGCAGCATGGACGGGTCGGAGCCGGCGCCAGGCGCGGGTTCCGTCATGGCGAAGCAGGCGCGCTGTTGCGCGCGGACCAGGGGCCGCAGATAACGCTCCTGTTGGGCGGGCGTGCCCAGGCGTAGCAAGGTCAGCATGTTGGGCTGGTCGGGGGCCGCGCAGTTCAGGGCGGCGGGGCCCAGGAAACCACGCCCCGCCTCTTCAAGCACGTGGGCCAGCGCGTGCCAGCCCAGGCCCAGCCCGCCCCATTCCGCGGGCAGCTGCGGGGCATACAGGCCGGCCTGGCGGGCTTGGTCGCGCAGGCTGGCCACGCAGCGGTCCAAGGCGGCCACATCGCGGGCAATGGCGGGGGACTCGGCAGGGATGGCGATGTCATCCACGAACTGGCGCACGCGAGCGCACAGGTCTTGCAGCGCGGCGTGGCCGCTGGGTTGCGAGTTGGGTTGCATGGTGTTATTCCTCGATCTTCACGCCGGCCTGATGGACCACGGCGCGCCATTTGTCGGTCTCGGCGGCGATATGCCGGCCGAACGCGTCCGGGGTGCCGCCCACGGCCTGCATGCCCAGCCCGGCGAAATAGCGGCGGACTTCGGGGTCCGCCAGCACGGCATTGATCTGGTTGTTCAGCAAGGCGATGGCGGCGGGCGGGGTGCCGGTAGGCGCCATCACCCCCCACCAGGATGAGGCGACCAGCGGCACGCCCAATTCGGTCAGCGTGGGCACGTCCGGCAGTTCCGGATTGCGTGCCGCCGCGGCGATGGCGACGGGCCGGAGGCGGCCGGCTTGCACCTGCGCATAGACCGGGGCCAGGTTGTCGAAGCTGAGTTGCACTTGGCCACCGACCAGCGCGGTGGCGGCTTCGCTGCTGCCCTTGTACGGAATGTGCCGCAACGGGATGCCGGTCTGATTGGCGAATTGCTCGCCGGCCAGGTGCGGGATGCTGCCGGTGCCCGCCGTCGCGAAGGTCAGTCCCTGCTGTTGCGTCGCGGCCAGCTTGAGCGCGTCCAGACTGCGGATGGGGCTGGCGGCCGGCAATAGCAGATACACCGGCACGTCGGTGGCCCACACGACAGGCGTCAGGCGTTTTTGCACGTCATAGGGAAGCTTGCGGTAAAGCACGCTGTTGGTGGCCAGGTTGGCGGTGCCCATCAACAAGGTGTAGCCGTCGGGGGCTGCCGCGGCCACGTAGGCGGTGCCGATCTGCGTGGCGCCGCCGGGCTTGTTCTCGACCACCACGGTCTGTCCGATCAGCGGGGCGAGCTTGCGGGCGATCATGCGGGCGGCGGTGTCGGTGCCGCCGCCTGCGGCGTAAGGCACGATCAGCCGGATGGGCTTTTCTGGATAGGCCGCGGCGGCGGCCAGCGGCGCGCCGGCCGTTCCGATCAGCGCAGCGGCGCACAGGGCGCGCAGCATATGGGCGAATGGATGCATGGTGTTCTCCGTCCAGCGCTATTGGATCTTGGTCCCGGTGGACTGCACCAGCTTGCCCCACCACACGGTTTCGTCGGCGATCTGCTTGGCGAATTCCGCCGGCGAACTCCCCAATGGCTCGGCGCCTAATTCCTGGAATCGCTTTCGCAGTTGCGGGTCCTGCAAGGCCTTGACCACGGCAGTGTGCAAGCGGTCGACGACGGCCGGCGGGGTGCCGGCCCGCGCCATCAGCCCTTTCCAGGCCATCACCACGAACCCCGGTTGGCCGGCTTCGCCGAAGGTCGGGATGTCTGGCGCCGCGGAGGCGCGCTGGTCGCTGGGCACGGCCAAGGCGCGGATGGTGCCCGCTTTTACCTGCGGCAGCAGCGCGGGCATGTTGTCGATCATGAAGTCGATGTGGCCCGCCACCAGGTCCGTAATGGCGGGGCCGGTGCCCTTGTAAGGCACATGCACGGCTTGCAGGTCGGCCTTCTGCTTGAGCAGTTCGCCAGCCAGTTGCGCGGGCGATCCGTTGCCCGGTGAGCCAAAAGAGAGCTTGCCGGGATTGGCGCGGACGTATTGCAGGAATTCCTGCAGGGTCTTGGCCGGCAGGGACTTCGTGACCACCATCAGGTTGTGCTCTTTTTCGATGCAGGTGATGGCGGCGAGGTCCTTGGCCGGGTTGAACGGCATGTTGGCGTACAGGCTGGGGTTGATGACCGTGGGGCCAGCGGCGGCCAGCAGCAGCGTGTAGCCGTCGGGGGCGGACCGGGCGACGTAGTCGCCGCCGATGTTGCCGCCAGCGCCGGGCTTGTTCTCGACGATGACGGACTGGCCCAGGATGGGGTGCAGCGCTTCGGCCAGCAGACGCCCAAGGATGTCGGCGGACCCCCCCGGGGCAAACGGAATGATCAGCCGGACGGGCTTGTCCGGGTAGGCAGCCACGGTCTGGGGCGCCACCGCGGCGAATGCCAAGGCGGCCGCCGTGGCGGCGATCCATTTGGGCAAGTGCTTATGCAGCATGTCAGTCTCTCCTTTGGTTCAAGGCCCGTTTTGTTGAACGGGCCGGATGGGCCGCCGGCTTCTATTGGCTGCGGTCCCGGGTTCGCCCAGGCCTAGCGGCCGGGCGCGTAGCCCGCCTGGGTCAGCGTGTGGCGGGCGATGGTCAGTTGATGGATCTGGCTGGTGCCTTCGTACAGGCGGAACAGGCGCACGTCGCGATAGAAGCGTTCAATGCCCTGGTCGGCGATGTAGCCGTAGCCGCCATGCATCTGCACGCAACGGTCCGCCACGCGGCCGCACATTTCCGACGCGAAGTACTTGCAGATCGAGGCGTTCAGCGTCACGTCCTGGCCGGCGTCGCGTTCGCGCGCCGTTTGCAGCACCAGCGCCAGCGCGGCCTGGATTTCCGTCTGACAGTCGGCCAGCATCGCCTGGATCAATTGAAAGTCCATCAGCGGCTTGCCGAACTGCTGGCGCTGGGCCACGAACCGCATGGTGTCGTCCAGCATGCGGATGGCCGGCCCAATGCACAACGCGGCCAGATGGATGCGCTGCTTGTTCAGGACTTTCATGGCCGTCTTGAAGCCCATGCCTTCCTGGCCGCCGATGATATTGGCGGCGGGCACGCGGCAGTCGTCGAAATGCACGGACGAGACGGGCGAGCCGGCCTGGCCCATCTTGTCGTAGGGCTGGCCGGTGGACAACCCGGGCGTGCCGCGCTCCACGATGAAAGCGGAGATGCCGCGAGCGCCCGGCGCGTTCGGGTCGGTGCGCGTCATGACGGTGAACAGGCCGGCCAGCGGCGCATTGGTGATGAAGCACTTTTCGCCGTTCAGCACATAGCTGTCGCCGTCGCGCACGGCGGTCGTGCGCAGCGCGGTGGCGTCCGAGCCGGCCTGCGGTTCGGTCAGGGCGAAGCAGCCCGTGAGTTCGCCAGACGCCATGCGGGGCAGGTAGTGCGCCTTCTGTTGTTCGGTGCCGTCGGCCACCAGGGCTTCGGAACCGATGCCGGTGTTGGTGCCGACCCGGGCGCGGAACGCCACGGAGCATTGCGACAGTTCAATCGCGGCGCGGATCAGCTCTTCGGTGCTCATGCCTGCGCCGCCGTAGGCTTCGGGAATCGAGTAGCCGAACATGCCCTGGGCGGCCATGGCGCGCACCAGATCGTCCGGCACCTCGTCCAACCGCGCCACTTCGGCCTCGCGCGGTGTCAGCTGTTCGCGGACAAAGCGGCGCAGTGAATCGAGAAAGGCGGGAAAGCCGTCGGGGTCCCTGATCATGAAGTGTCTCCGTTTTTCTAAGTGCCATGCCTGCCGAGCGGGGTGTACCGGCCCGGGCGACTGGAAACCCAGGCTAGCAAAGCGCCGCCAAATGCGAGACAAGTGTTTTGCTATCTTGAACGCACGGCAAGCCGGAGCAGGCGGTGTTGCTCTATCATCGACGGCAAGGGCCCGCGCATTCGCCGCGGCGCCGACTACCGGATAGCGACCATGACCACGCCCTTGGGCGGCCGCCACCCCGATCCTGCTTTCGCCACCACGTTGGCGCACGGCCTGTCCTTGCTGCAGACGTTTCGGCATGGCGAACCGGCGCTAAGCAACCGCGAACTGGCGGATCGCACCGGCCTGTCCAAAGCGACGATTTCACGGCTGACCTATACGCTGGTGCAGCGAGGCCTGCTGCGGTACGACGGCAGCCTGCGCCGCTACCGGCTGGGCACGGCCCTGCTGTCGCTCAGCTATCCCCTATTGGCCAGCATCAAGCTGCGGCAGCTGGCGCGCCCGCTGATGACGCGCCTGGCGAATGCGGCCGGCGGATCGGCGTCGCTGGGCATGCACCACGGCATGCACATGGTGTACCTGGAGACCTGCCGCGGCCACGACGCCGTGGCGTTCCGGCCGGATATTGGGGCGATGCTGCCCATGTTGCAGTCCGCCATGGGGCGTGCGTGGCTGGCGCAGGCCGATGCCGCCGAAGCCGCTGCGCTGCTGGAGGCGTTGCGCGCCGAGGATCCCGCGGCGTGGCAACGCAACGAGGCGGGATGGGAACTGGCGCGCCGGGATTATGCGCAGCATGGTTACTGCCTGGCCGAAGGTGATTGGCACACCGATGTGCATGCCGTGGCGGTGCCGATGCGGCGGCGCGTGGACGGGCAGGTCTTTGTGTTCAATTGCGGCGTGCCGATACGGCGGCTGCGCGGCCGCGACCTGCGCCTACGCATCGCGCCGCGTTTGCTGAGCCTGGTGGCGCGGGTTGAAAAAATGCTGGAGCGTCAGGATGGCGCCTGACCGGGACCGCGATTTTGCCACCACCCTGGCGCATGGCATCGACATCCTGGCGTGTTTCCGGGCGGATCGCCCCGAGCTGGCCAACAAGGATTTCGCGCAACAGACCGGCCTGTCCAAGAGCGCGGTGGCGCGATTGACGCACACGCTGGTGGAACTGGGCTTTCTGCAGCGTTCGGGGCCGCCGGCCCGGTATCGGCTGGGCGCGTCCGTGCTGGCGCTGAGCTACCCGTTGCTGGCCAGCATGCAGATCCGCCAACTGGCGCGGCCGCTGATGAAGCAGTTGGCCGACCACGCCCGGGGTGCGGTGTCGCTGGTGGTGCGCGACCGGCTGCAAATGGTGTTCGTGGAAACCGCCAGGTCCAACGACGCCTTGCAAACCCGCCCGGACATCGGCGGATCGTTGCCGCTGCTGGCCAGCGCGGCCGGCAAGGCCTGGCTCTGCCGGGCGCCAGACAGCGAGCGGGCCGCCGTGCTTAACCAGCTGCGCGTGGCCGACGCGCGCTACTACGCGGAACATTTCCCCACCCTGGAGACCGCCGGCCGCGATCTGGAGCGCAAAGGCTATTGCGGCAACAACATGCAGTGGCGCCCGGACGCCTTCGGCTTTGCGGCGCCGCTCTGCCGTCCCTATCAGTCGCTGCTGTATGTGTTCAATTGTGGCGTGCCTTCCGGCGATGGCCCCTACCGGGAGCGCGCCGCGGACATCGGCCCCCGCCTGGTGGCCCTGGCGCGCGAGACGGAACGGCTGCTGGGGCTGACCTAGCCGGATTCGTGACCCCAAGTCAAAAGTGTTTGCCCGTCAGACGGCTTTTTCCGCAAGGGTCCCGCCGTCATACTGCACGCCTGTCTAGCCGATATGCCCGCCAATTCTGGCCGGCCACGCCCCAGGAACACCCTGCCGGCGCGATCGAACTCGAGGAATCCGCATGAACCCGCAAGAAACCCCGCCGGTGAAAGCCGGCCTGCCATTGTTGGCGCTCGCCGTCGGTGCGTTCGGCATCGGTGTGACCGAGTTCTCTCCCATGGGGCTGCTGCCTGTCATCGCCGAGGGCGTGAACGTGTCCATCCCCAGCGCCGGCATGCTGATCAGCGCTTACGCGATCGGCGTCATGGTCGGCGCGCCGCTCATGACGCTGGCGTTTTCGCGCTGGTCGCGGCGCAAGGCGCTGATCCTGCTGATGGCCATCTTCACCATCGGCAACATCCTGTCTGCGCTATCCCCGAATTACACGACGCTGCTGCTGGCGCGTCTGGTCACCAGCCTGAACCACGGCGCGTTCTTCGGCTTGGGCTCGTTGGTGGCGGCCAGCGTGGTGCCGCGCCACAAGCAGGCGAGCGCGGTGGCAACCATGTTCATGGGGCTGACGATCGCCAACGTGGGCGGGGTGCCTGCCGCGACATGGCTTGGCCAGGCGATCGGCTGGCGCATGTCGTTTGCCGCGACGGCCGTGCTTGGCCTGGTTGCCATGCTGTCTCTGTGGTTTGCGCTGCCTGCCGGAGAGGCCGGCCGCCGTCCCAACGTGCGCCATGAACTGGCCGTGCTGAAGAGCCCCGTCGTGCTGCTGGCGCTGTTGACCACCGTGTTGGGCGCGGGCGCCATGTTCACGCTCTACACCTATATCGCGCCGACCCTGGCGGACATCACCGGCGCGTCGCCCGGTTTCATTACCGGCATGCTGGTGCTGATCGGACTGGGCTTTACGTTGGGCAATGGCCTGGGCGGCCGCATGGCCGACCGTTCGCTGGACGGCACGTTGATCACGTTCCTGGTGATTGTCATCGTCGACCTGCTGGCGTTCCCGTGGATCGGGTCCACGCCGGTTGGCGCGGCCGTTTCGCTGCTGATCTTCGGCGTGGCAACGTTCGCGGTGGTGCCGCCGTTGCAGATGGGCGTGATGCGCGCCGCGACGGAAGCGCCGGGCCTGGCGTCGTCGGTCAACGTGGGCGCCTTCAACCTGGGCAACGCGGTCGGCGCCGCGGCGGGCGGCGCGGTGATTTCCGCCGGCATGGGCTACGCCGCCGTGCCCATCGCCGGCGCCGTCATCGCCACGGCCGGCCTGGCCCTGGTGCTGGTGCAACGCGCCGCCAACCAGCGCCGCAGGCTGGCGATGCAGGGCTGCTGATTCCTGCATGGAAAAAGCCGGCCCCGACGTAAACGGGGTCGGCTTTTTGTTGTCTAGAAGTCGAACGATGCGGCAAGCTCGTAGGTTCGCCCGGGCGCCACCAGGACCTGGCTGGTGTCACGTCCGCCGTAGTAGGCATACAGCTTGTCGGTCAGGTTGCGCACGCGGAAGGTCAGCAGCGCGGGACGGACCCGGTAGCTGATGGCCGCGTCCACGGTGGTGTAGCCGTTAATGCGGATCTGGTTGGCGCGGTCGGTGTAGAGCTTGCCAGTATGGTTCAGGCCGACGAAAAGGTTCATCGGCACGTCCTTGAAGCGGTAATTGGCGTACACGTTGAAGATGCGTTCGGGTACGTTCGGCGGGGTGTTGCCGATGCGCGACGTGCCATCGCCTTCAATCAGGGAGTCGTAACGGGCGTTCAGCATGGCGACATTGCCCGACAACGTAAGCTGGGGCGTCACGCGCCAGTCGGCCGAGAGCTCCACGCCGCGCGACGATTGCTTGCCGTTGTTCACCGTCAGGGCGGCGTTGGCGGGATCCCGCGACAGCACGTTGTCCAGCTTGATGTGATAGACGGCTGCCGTCCATTCCACCGTGTCCAGGCTCTGCTTGAAGCCCAATTCCCATTGCTCGCCCTTGGATAGCGGGAAGTCCGAATCGGACTGCGACAGCAAGAACAGCGAACCCACGGGTAGGGTGGCGTTGGTGTATTGCGCATAGACGGACGACGAGGGCGTCAGATCCACGACCGTCCCCAGGCGCGCGGAGTTGGCGGAATACCGCGTGCCGAATTCGCTGCGCTTGCCGGCGTTCAAGTCGGTCACGCTGCGGTCCACGCGGATGCGGTCGTACCGGTAGCCGGCCACGACGGTCCACGGGTCGGCAAGCTTGAGCGAATCTTCGACGAACAGCGCCGCGCCGCGCACGTCGGTCGAGAAGTCGGTGCGGTTGCCGGGGCCGCTCATCAAGGCGGGATCGTCGTTGTAGTAGCCCACGTCGGGTTGGCGCAGCGAGACGCGCAGCGCGTCGCCCGTGGCCGCAGCCCGGTTCGAAAAGCGCCGTTCGCTGTCCAGCCGGGTCTTGCTGAGTTCCCCGCCAATCACGAATTTGTTTTGCACACCGGCCACCTGGCCGGTGTGCGTGGCGTCGAAGCGGTCGATCAGGTAGCGCTGATTGTGGGTGATCGTCGTCTGGTCGCGGTCCACCCACGACGGCGCGCGGAACACCGCGGATTCCGAGTTCTTCCACAGGCGGTCGACCTTGTTCACCGCGAATTCGTTGCGCAGGCTCCAGGCAGAGGTCAGGTCATGGGTGACGCGGGCTCGCAGCCAGTACGCCTCCGCTTCGTTCCTGTCGTCCAGCACGTTGTAGTTGTTGCGCACCAGGTCGCGGTCAAGCACGCGGCCGTCGGGCGTGCTGACGGCGCCGGAGGGCGACGTGGCGATGCTGCGCGGGACCAGCGGCGTGCCCCAGTAGGCATGGCCCGTGTCCCGGGAATAATCGAACGACAGGTCCAGTCGGGTGGCGGGCGCCACGTCGAAGGCGACGCCCGTGGTCAGGTGGTCCAGTTTGTTGGTGTTGCGCTCGATCGTGCCAACCTGGGTCTGGTTATGGCTGTAGTCGATGCGATACGCGCCGGTCTGCCCGAAATTGTCGCCCAGGCCGATGCCGGTGCGCGTGGTGCCGTAACTGCCGTAAGACACCATCGCTTCGCGGCCGGGGTTGTCGCGGTCGGGGCGCTTGGTCTGGAAATTGACGATGCCGCCGATGGCGCTGTCGCCTTGAAGCACGGACGCCGGGCCTTTCAGCACTTCGATACGTTCGTAGTTCCAGGTGTCCTGGACGCGATTGGTCGAGCCCGCGCCAGACATGCGCAGGCCGTCGTACAGGTACAGGATGTCGGTAAACCCGCGCGAAGACAGCGTGGTGGGCGACGAAGGCGGGCCACCGCCTGCCATGCCGGTGACCCCGCGCAACGCTTCGCTCAGCGTGCTGGCGCCACGCTGGCGCATCGCGTCCTGCGAGACGATTTCCACCGATGCGGGCGTTTCCCGCAGCGTCAGGCCCAGGCGCGATGCCGTGCCGCTTTTGGCGTTCAGCGCCAGCCCTTCTGTTTCGCTGGCGGCTTCGACGCGGATGGCCGGCAGCTCCTTTTCGTCCTCTTGCGCTTGAACGGCAGGCACGGCCGCGCAGGCCGCGATCGCGGCGGCGGATACGACTTTCCTCATGATCTTTCCCGATGGACTTGATAAGTAATGCGTAGACGCAGGGCGTCAGACGACGCGGTAACGGCGCAGCCGCCACGCCGCGAAGGTCAGCAAAAGCAGGGCGGGCGCCAGCAATTGCAGAAGCGCTCGCAGCGCTTGCGTGTGGATGGCGGCGCGGTCTTCCTCTTGCCAATGAAATGCCGGCATGGCCGAAAAGTCCGCTGCGGTGATGGCGCGACCCTGTTCGATGCGGGGCAGGAAGAACGCCTTCCAGGCGTGGTGATAGGTGTCGATCTGCGCCATGAAATGCGCGTGCCGACGCTGCCCGGTGCCCGCCAGCGCGGTGATGCCTTCATAGGCCACCGCTGCGGGGGACAACACGCTGTAGCGCGCCACCAGCGCTTGCTGGCGCTTGAGCTGCGCCTCGAAGCGCGACAGTTCCGGCGCCATGATGTCGTCAACCTGGCGTTCGACCCGCGCCTGCCCCAACGGACGGCCGCTGATGTGAATGCTGCCGTCGCGGGGCATCAGCGCAGCGGGCTGGTCCATGTGTTCATAGTCTGATGACAGCAACGCCACGTTGTCGTGCATGGCCTGGGCGGTGGCCAGCCGCGTGCGCGTGGCCAGTTCGGCGCGCGACGGCGCGGGGCTGGCGAATGCGGCGGCGATGTTCAACAGCACGGGCGTCACCAGCACCAGGGCAACCCACGCCACCATCAGCATCATGGCGTTGGCCGCCGACGATTTCCCCAAGGCGTTGACCGCCACCACCACGGCAAACCAGAACAGCGCGTACGCGCCGACCAGCAGCACCCACCAGAGCGTGGCGTCCGACGCCTGCAATACCTGGGGACGCGCAAGCAGCAGCACGGCAAGGGGCGTCAGCACCGCCGCGCCCAGCAGCACGCCTGCGCGCACCGCGATCTTGCCCGCGATCAGCGTGGCCAAGGCAAGCGGTTGCGACAGCAATAGCCGCAGCGTGCCGTCTTCCTTTTCGCCGGACAGCAGGTTGTAGCCCAACGCGAAAATCAGCAGCGGCAGCAGATAGACCACCACGAACGCCAGGTCGAAGTGGCCGCTGAGCAGATGCCAGGGGTTTTCGATGTCGTTGTTGTGAATGAAATTGACCTTGCTTTGATAGGTCACCCGAAACTGGGACGGGAACAGGTCGGTCTGCCCCAGCGCCACGGGCGCCATGGCCACGCTGGGCATGATGGCGTAGTGCGCGCCCAGGCCGCCGCCCATGTTGGCGGGGCTGGCGGGGTTGCCGAACGGCGTCGGCGTTTCTTCGCCCGCCATGATGCGATGCAGTTGCGCAAGCTGTTCGCCGCGCGTCTGGGCATCGGCGTTTGCCAGCGCCGCCTGCGCGTTGTCGCGCAGGGACGTCTGCAGCAAACCGTTGAAGACGGCATAGCCGACCAGCAGCAGGAACAGGCCGCCGGCGATCCATAGCAGGCGTTCTTTGGCCATCAGGCGCAGCTCGTGCCGGACGATCAGCCTGAAGCGGGGAAACTGGAAAGCGTGCACCGGGAAAAGCTCCTACAGGGGTTGCTGCCGGGCCACCGCGCGCCACGCGAAGGCGATGCTCAGCAGCAGGCCGGCGCAGAGCATCAGCAGGCCCATGGCGCCGCGCCGCAGCGCCCAGCCGGCGGTCGGCGTCTGGTACTGGAATTCAGGCACGCGCGCCCAGAGTTTGGGGTCGGCCTGATACGAAAAGTGCGCGTGGTCTTGCGTGTCGGCGTGCTGCACCAGGTCTTCGCTGACGATGTCCTGGATGACGCGCCGCTGCTGTTCGGCCGCCACGGTGAAGTTCCGGTGATGCGCGAAATCCGTCCCCGCCATGGCGGCCGAAAATGCGCGAATGGCCAACATGGGCATTAGCCATCCCGCCCCTTCCTGCACTGTCTGTTGCCGTTCCCACGTATCCCACAAGCCGCCGAAATGGCGGTCGTAGACGGCGTAGCTGGACTGGTCGTCCAGCTTCAGGGCCAGGCCCCATTGGTTCAGCGGCACGTCGCGGCTCCAGCGTTCGGTGGTGCCGAACGCCTGCATCCACACGCGGTCGGACGTGGCCTTCAGGTCGGCGTTCAACGCCTGGTTGAATTCCAGCCGTGTCGGACTGGGGTACAGCGCGCGCGATAGCTCGGCCATCACGCGGGGCGCCACGACGGTATTGGCGATCCAGATGGCCAGCAAAAGGGTGATGGCGATGCGGGACGAACGCGCGGCCGCCGACACGCCCAGGGTGATGAAGACGAAGGCCGCCAGATACAGTGCATAACCGGATGCCAGCGCCGCGAACCGGAACAGCGCGTCGGCACGGCCGCCGGCGATCCAGACGGCGCCTGCCGCGATCAGCGCCGCAGGCGCCAGCAACAGCCCCAGACTCATGCCCAGCGCCGCCGCCTTGCCCCACAACAGGCGCCACGGGGCAACGCCCAGGCTAAGCGTCTGGCGCAGGATGCCCTGTTCGCGCTCACCCGAAAAGGCGTTGAATCCCAATACGATGACCAGCAGCGGTCCCAGCGCCTGCAGGATCCAGGCGGCCGACAGGTCGCCAAAGCGCTGCAGCCCAGTGGCGTCCTGCGCGGGCCGGAACTTCACTTCGCTTTGACGATGGGCCTGGAGCCACACCGTGCTGCCGATGTATGGATTGATGCCGGGGTCCAGCAATGACAGTGCGGCTTCGGGCTTGAAAACGTGCATGCCCTGGTGCGCCGCGTCGTGCGGGTGGCGTGCGCCCTGACGCAGCCAGTCGCGGTAGTCGGCATTCTGCGCGGCGGCCTGCTCGGCGCGCGCCTCCTGCTGGTGCGAATAGCCCACGGCCAGCGCCGTCAGCAGCAGTAAGGCAACGATGCCGCCCGCCCAGTACAGCCTGCCGTCGCGCAGGCGTTCGCGCAGATCCTTGATCGCGATCAGCAGGATCATGCGCCGGCCCTCATGTGGTCCAGGTACAGGGCCTGCAGGTCCGTGGCGCCGATCTGCCGGCTGTCCAGGCTGTCGACCAGGCGGCCGCGCTTCATGATGCCGACGCGAGTCGCGGTTTGCCGGGCGTGGAACAGATCGTGGGTAGTGGCCAGGATCGCCACGCCGGATTCGCTGGCTCGCTGCAGCAGCCGGGTGAACTCGGCGGCTGCCGACGGGTCCAGGCCGGACGTCGGCTCATCCAGCAGCAGGGCGCGGGCGTTCTTGGCCATCGCCACCGCGATCCAGACCTTCTGGCGCATGCCTTTGGAGTACGCCGCGACGCGCTTGTCCGCCGCGGCGGCGTCCAGCCCCACTTCGTCCATCAGCGCCATCAGGCGGTCGCGCGGCGGGGCGTGCCCCAAGGCCAACGCGGCGAAGTAGCGCAGGTTCTCCAACCCCGTCAGCGTGCCGTAGAGGTTCACCTGTTCCGGGATGTACGCCACGTGCTGTTTGGTGGCCAAGGGCTCGCGCACCACGTCCAGGCCATGGATCAGCGCCTGCCCGCCGTCGGGCTGGATGAAGTTCAGGAACAGGTTGATCGTGGTGGTCTTACCCGCGCCGTTGGCGCCGAGCAGGCAATAGATCTCGCCCGGCTCGATACGCAGATCCAGCGGATGCAGCGCGATCTGGTCGCCGTAGCGTTTGGTCAGGCCGATGGCTTCGAGCACGGCGGGTCCTTCCTGGGTTCAAGTGTCATTATTGATACGTTATATCATAACAATAAAACAGAAGAGCCCGACAGCGTCATGCCGAATCGCAACGCATGTCACCGGCCAATACGCAAAAAAAATGGGCACCCTTGCGGGCGCCCACTTCGGACGGAAACGGCGGCAGGGCGGGTCAGGCCTCGATCCGCTCCACTTTCCCGACCAGCAGGATGTACGACAGCGCGCCCAGCAAGGCCAGCGACGATACATACACGATCGCCGGCGCGAAGCTGTCTTTCGACACCAGGAAGCCGATGACGATGGGTGTGCAGATCGACGACAGGTTGCCGACAAAGTTGAAGACGCCGCCCGTCAGGCCCAACAGCCGCACGGGCGCCAGCGTCGACACCAGCGACCACGTGATCGACGCCAGTCCATTGCCGAAGAAGGCCACGGCCAAAAAGAAGATGACCCACGGCGTGGAATCAGTGAAGTTGGCGCCGATCATCGACGTCGAGATCAACAGGCCCAGGATGATTGGCAACTTGCGCGCCAAGCCCACGGTGGCGCCGCGTCGGATCAGGAAGTCGGACAGCACGCCGGAGCAAAGCACGCCGACGAATGCCGCCAGGAACGGCACCGACGCCAGGAAGCCGGACTTGATGAAATCCATGCCTCGGTACTTCACCAGGTATGTCGGGAACCACGTCAGGAAGAACCACAGCGTGGAGGTCAGGCAGAACTGGCCCAGGTACACGCCCCACAGCTTGCGCTTGGTCATGACCAGCGCCAGGTCGTTCCAGTCGAAGGGGGCCTTCTTGGCGCGGGCGTTGCGGTCCAGGTCGACCACGCCGCCGCCTTGCTGGATCAGTTCGATCTCGGCGGCGTTCGTGCCCTTGAACTGGCGCGGCTCGCGGTAGATCAGGTACCACAGCACGCCCCAGACGATGCCCAGCAACCCCGTGCTGACAAACACCATGTGCCAGCCGTAGTGGTGCTGCAGCCAGGCCAGCACGGGCGTCAGGAACGCCAGGCCGACGAACTGGCCGGACGTGTAGAAGCCAATGGCGGTGGCGCGTTCCTTTTCGGGGAACCAGGTCGTGACCACGCGGTTGTTGATGGGGTAGGCCGGGGCTTCCAGCGCGCCGACGGCCAGGCGCAGCACGAACAGGATGACGAAGCTGCCGGCGAATCCCATGAAGAACGTGGCCGCCGACCACAGGATCAGTGCGGCGGCATACAGCACGCGGGGCGACACGCGGTCGACCAGCCAGCCGCCGGGGATCTGCATGGCGGCGTAGGTCCAGCCGAAGGCGGACAGGATCAGGCCTTCATGCACCGTGTCCAGGCCGAACTCGTCCTTGAGGGCGGGCGCGGCGATGGACAGGTTGCTGCGGTCCAGATAGTTGATGACGACGGTGATGAACAGCATCACCATGATGAGGTAGCGGCTGCGGGTGGGCCGCTGGGCGCTTTGCAGGCCCGCGTGGGTGGCGGTGGACAAGGGTGTCTCCTCTCTTTTTATCCGGTTACCACTCGGCGAAGCTGCCGTCGGCATGGCGCCAGATCGGGTTGCGCCAGCGGTGGCCCACGGCGGCGCGTTCCTTCACGTATTCCTCGTTGACCTCGATGCCCAGGCCCGGGCCCTGCGGAATCGCGACCATGCCGTCTTCGTAGGCGAAGACTTCGCGGTTGCTGACGTAGTCCAGCAGGTCGTTGGCGGCGTTGTAGTGGATGCCCAGGCTCTGTTCCTGGATGAAGGCGTTGTAGCAACCGGCGTCGATCTGCAGGCACGTGGCCAGCGCGATCGGGCCCAGCGGGCAGTGCAGCGCCAGCGCCACGTCATAGGCCTCGGCCATCGCGGCGATCTTGCGGGTTTCGGTGATGCCGCCGGCGTGCGAGGGATCGGGCTGGATGATGTCCACATAGCCTTCGGACAGCACGCGCTTGAAGTCCCAGCGGGAAAACAGGCGTTCGCCCAGCGCGATCGGCGTCGACGTCAGCGGCGCCAGTTCCTTCAGCGCTTCGTAGTGTTCGCTCAGCACAGGCTCTTCAATGAACATCAGCTTGAACGGGTCCAGCTCTTTCATCAGGACCTTGGCCATGGGCTTGTGCACGCGGCCGTGGAAGTCCACGCCGATGCCCACATTGGGCCCCACCGCGTCGCGCACGGCAGCCACGTTCTCCAGGCACTTCTCGACCTTGTCGAACGAATCGATGTATTGCAGTTCTTCGGTGCCGTTCATCTTCACGGCGGTGAACCCGCGGTCCACGGCGCTCTTGGCGGCGGCCGCGGTGTCGGCCGGCCGGTCGCCACCGATCCACGAATACACCCGGATGCGGTCGCGGACGTTGCCGCCCAGCAATTGCGACACCGGCACGCCCAGGTGCTTGCCCTTGATGTCCCACAGTGCCTGGTCGATGCCGGCCAGCGCGCTCATGTGGATGGCGCCGCCGCGGTAGAAGCCGCCGCGGTACAGCACCGTCCAGTGGTCTTCGATGTTGCGCGGGTCTTTGCCGATCAGGTAGTCGGACAGTTCTTCAACGGCGGCGGCCACCGAATGGGCGCGGCCTTCGACGACGGGTTCGCCCCAGCCGACGATGCCCTCGTCCGTTTCGATTTTCAGGAAGCACCACCGGGGCGGCACGATGTAGGTGGTGAGCTTGGTGATCTTCATGCTTGGGTCTCCTGGACGGGATAGGCGCGTTGCCAGGCCGCAATGAATGCGCGCGCGTTCTGGCCGACTTCGGTGGCCGACAGGCCGGGTTTGTACAAGGCGGAGCCCAGGCCGAAGCCACTGGCGCCCGCCTGGGCGTAAATGGAAAGGTTGTCGGGCGTGATGCCGCCGACGGGCACCAGCGCGATCGGCGGGCGCATCACTGCGCGCCAGGCCTTCAGCACGGCGGGGCCCAGCTGTTCGGCGGGGAACATCTTCAGCACGTCGGCGCCGGCGGCCAGCGCGGCGAAGGCTTCCGTGGGCGTGGCGACCCCGGGGCAGGACGCCATGCCCAGCGCCTTGGCGGCGCGGATCACCGCGGCATCGCTGTGCGGCATGACGATCAACTCGCCGCCTGCGTCCTGGACGCGGGCGCAGTCGTCGGGGTTCAGCACGGTGCCCGCACCGATCAGGCAATCGGTAGGCAGCGCCGCGCGCATCGCGCGGATGCTGTCCAACGGGTCGGGCGAATTCAGCGGCACTTCGATCAGGCGGAAGCCCGCGCGATAGAGTTCAAGGCCGATGGGCTCTGCTTCGGCGGGTTTGATGCCGCGCAGGATGGCGATCAGGCCGCAGTGGGCCATGGCGGTTTGCAGACCGGGATGGTTCATGTTGAGCTCCTAGACGGATGCCGAAGAAGGGGTTTCCGAGGCGACCAGTCCGGCGCAGACCGCCAGATGCCATAAGCCGCGTTCGGTCGCGTTCTGGGCCTGTTCGGGCGTGCCCAGGCCGTAGTGGCGCATGGCCACGATGTAGCGCTGGCACAGCGCCGGATCGCCGCACAGCACGATGCGAAGCGGTTCGCCTTGCTGGCGCAGCATCTCGGCAAGCGCGGCGACTTCGTGGCCGATCAAGAGGCCTGACAGATAGTCGGCTTGCGAGGCGGACGGCAGTTCGCCGGTCAGGCCCAGCGCGCGCGTGCTGAAGATGGTGGACAGCACGCCCGCGCGTCCGGCGGGGGCGCCCGCCACTTTCACGCCGCGCTCGAACGCGGCCATGTCGGCGGCGGGCGCTTCGCTCATCGTGCGGCCCAGGATGGTGTGGCCGCGCAGCGCGGCGTAGACCTCGCCGGTCATGAAGGTGTCGAAATGCGTGACGCGGCCGCGGCGGGCGTTAACCCATTTTGAGTGCGTGCCGGGCAAGCCGATCAGCACGCTTTCCGTCGCGTGCGGGTCGGACGCGCCGACCTGGTCGAACATCACGCCGAAGACCTGCGTTTCTTCTCCGCGCATCACGTTGGGCAAGCCGTGGCGTTGGATCAGGCCGGGCACGATGTGCACGGGCGTCGCGTCGCCGCGTTCGACCTTCGTCAGCAGCGTGCCGATGCGTTCCAGATCGACGGGCACATCCAGGTAGGCGGCTTCCTTCCACCCTTGCGCGCTGCCGACCATGCCGCAGGCGATCACCGGCAATGCGGGCTCGGCGCGCAACCAGTCGCCGCAGGCTTGTTCGAACGCCAGGTCAAAGCCGGACAGGGCGGTGCTGGCGGCACCGTCCTGCAAGGGTTGCGGCAAGCGCATGATGCCCCAGGGCAGGTGGCGGGTGTCCAGCGTGCGGCCCTTGGCATCCAGGCGGTAGGCGCGCAACGATGAGGTGCCCCAATCCAGCGCGATAAGCGCCGCGCGGGCGGGCGATCCGGTAGTCATCTGATCTGTCTCGTCTCCGGCCGCAATGCCGGCTGCGGATCGCGCGTGGCGCGCGGAGCAGCGGGACGTTGCGGACCTTGTTGTCGAACGCGCCGGCTGCCATGAGGCGAGGGGCGCGCGTTGCGAAAAATTCTAGATCAGTGCTTGAAAAATCTCAAAATATAGAATTAAATCCCACATACAGGGAATTTGAGTTGGCATGGACTATGATGTGCGATCGAATTCCGCCGCCTTTGCTGTCTTTGCCCACGTTCATGACCTCTGCTGCTCTGTCTTCCGTTCGTTCCCCCTCGCTGGACCCCGACGCCGCCGCGCCCGCCGGCACGCAAACCCTGATGCGCGGCCTGGCCGTGGTACAGGCCGTGGCCGATGGCGCACGCGATTTGAAAGAGATCTGCGCCCGTATCGGCGTGGCGCGCAGCACCACGCACCGGCTGGCCAGTTGCCTGGTCCAAGAGCGCTATCTGCGCGCCTTGCCCGGCGTGGGCTACGTGCTGGGGCCCAAGCTGATTGAACTGGGCTTCCAGGCGCGCGAAGCGTTTCCCATGGCGACGCTGGCGCGGCCGTACCTGGACAGCTTGGCCGAACTGACGGGCGACACCATTCACTTGGCTGTGCGCGACAACGACGAAGTGCTTTACCTGGAAAAGATCCCCGGCAAAAAGGGGCTGGAAATGCGCTCGCGCGTGGGCCATCGCATGCCGCTGGCCGCCACCGGGGTGGGCAAGGCGCTGCTGCTGGATACCGAAGAGCCGCAATGGAAGGCGTTGCACCGTATCGGCGCGCCCGTGTCGTCGCGCACGCCTGGCGGGCCGCAGACGTGGGAGACATTCCGCGACCGCATGCGCGAATACGCCGCGCAGGGCTATGCGTTCGACCTCGAAGACAACGAACCCTCGATCCGCTGCGTGGCCGCGCCTGTGCGCGACGCCTCCAGCGGCATCGTGGCGGCCATCAGCGTGTCCAGCACCGTGCCGTATATGTCGCTGGAACGCATGCGCGAAATGGTCGCGGTGGTGCAGGGCGCAGCCGCGGGTATTTCTGCCGAGATGGGCTGGAAGGTGGACCGCGGCTGACGCGATCTAGCGGGCCGGGGCCAGCGGCGGCAACGGCAGCAGTTGCGGCGCGATGCCGGCAATGACCGTCTCAAGCTGCGCAACCAGCGCCTGCGCGGCGGGCGATAGCGAGCGGTCGCGCCGATGCAGCAGCCCGATGTACCGGCGTGCGGACGCATCGCCCAACGGGGTGCAGCGCAGGCCGGTCAGGTTCAGTTCGGGTAACGCCAGGCGAGGCAGCACGCTGACCCCCAGCCCCTGGCGCACCATGCCGGCCGCCGTGCCCATGTTCGTGACGTCGTAGCGCAGCGCCGTGGCTGGTGTGCCGACCTCGTCCCGCACCGCGCGGTCGAATTGCTGGCGCGCATTGGACCCTTGCGACAGCAGAATCAAGTCATAGCGAAGCACGTCGCGCCAATGCAGCGTGCGCTTGTGCTTGCCCAGCGGATGGCCTGCGGGATAGATCGCGCAAAAGCAATCTTCCGTCAATGGCGTGAACGCAAGATCGGGGGCCGGCTCGGCCAGGGCGCCCACCGCGAACTCGATCTGATTGGTGCGCAGCAGGGCCACCAGCTCGTCGTTGTGCGCTTCCACGACGCGCACTTTCAAGGCCGGATGGGCCTTGCGCAGCGCGCCCACGGTGGCGGGCAGCAGCGTCAGCGCGGTCGACGGCAGGGCGCCCAGCGCGACGTTGCCGCGTCGCATGGCGGCCAGGTCGGCCAGGCCGCGATAAGCCTCTTCCAGGTCGGCGATGGGGCGCTGTACCCGGGAATGGAAATCCTGTCCGGCGGAGGTCAGGCTGATGCTGCGCGTGGTGCGTTCGAACAGGCGCAACCCCAGCACGTCTTCCAAGTCCTGGATCAGGGCGGTGAACGACGGTTGCGTCACGCCCAGCTGATTGGCGGCATGCGTGAAGGAACCGCTGTCCACCGCCAGCAGGAAAGCCTTGAGCGGGCGGTATTTGATATTCATAGCCATGGGCTAAGAATAGGGCAGAAATATCGATTTGTGTCTAAGAATGGTCCCGACCATGATGGCGTCTACCGAAGAACCTTCCGGATTCGACAGACGCCATGGACGCATCTAGCCATAAGCCATTCCGACTGGGCGCCAATTGGCGCCGCAGCCAAGACGGCGACGCCGTCATCACTTCCATCAATCCTGCCGACGGCAGCATTGCCGGCATCGTCACGCGCGCGTTGCCGCAAGACGTGGACACGGCCGTTGCCATCGCGCAGGATGCCTTCTTGCGCCAGCCCTGGCGCAAGCTGCGTCCGGACCAGCGCGCGGCGACGTTATACGAGATCGGGCGACGCCTGTCGGCCGAACGTGAGCCGCTGGCCCGTCTGCAGATGCAAGACAGCGGCAAGCCCTGGAAAGAATGCCTGAACATGGTGGATAGCGCGGCGGGGCATTTCCGCTATTACGCCGCCGTGTGCGAGACCTGGCAGAACGAAATGACGTCGCCGCGCGGCGAGTACTTTTCGATGGCGCTGGCCGAGCCGTTCGGCGTGGTCGCGGCGATCACGCCGTGGAACTCGCCCATCATGAACGAGGCCCAAAAGGCCGCGCCGGCCTTGGCCGCCGGCAATGCCGTGTTGATCAAGCCGTCTGAAGAGACGCCCCAGTTGGCGCTGGAACTGGCGCGCATCTGCACCGAGGCCGGCCTGCCCGATGGCCTGTTGACCGTGTTGCCGGGCCACGGGGAAGACGTGGGCGCGGCGCTGGTCAAGCACCCCGGCGTGCGCATGGTGTCCTTCACCGGCGGAACGGAAACCGGCCGCGCCATCGGCGGCATCGCCGGTCAGCGCCTGATCCCGGTGGGTTTGGAACTGGGCGGCAAATCACCGCACATCGTCTTCGACGACGCCGACCTGGACCGCGCCGTGGCCGGCGTGATCTCCGGCATATTCGGGTCGGCCGGGCAGAGCTGCGTCGCAGGGTCCCGCCTGTTCGTGCAGAAGTCCATTTACAAGCGCTTCATGGAAACGTTGGTGGCGCGCACGGCGCAAGTGCGCGTCGGCTTGCCCGACGACCCGGCCACGCAGATGGGGCCGCTGGTGTCCCGGGCGCATCGTGACAAGGTCGCGGGCTATGTGGACATCGGCCGCGCCGAAGGCGGCCGCGTGCTGGTGGGCGGCGCGGCGCCGGCGCAGTCGGAATTGGCCAATGGCTGGTTCTACCTGCCCACGGTGATCGATGGCCTGGGCAACCAGGCGCGCGTCTGCCAGGAAGAGATCTTCGGGCCCGTGCTGGTGGCATTGCCTTTCGAGGATGAAGACGACGTCATCGGCCAGGCCAACGACACGGCCTTCGGCCTGGCGGCCGGCATGTGGACGGGCGACTACGCCCGCGCCTGGCGCGTGGCGCGCGAGATCGAAGCCGGCTCCATCTGGATCAATACCTACAAGCAATCGCATATCGCAACACCGTTCGGCGGCTTCAAGGCCAGCGGCATCGGACGCGAAAAAGGCCTGCACGGCCTGCGCCTCTACAGCCAGGTCAAGAGCCTGTACTGGGGCCTGCACGACAAACCCATGGGACTGTGAACACATGAAGACCGACAAGACAAGCGCGGCGCTGCCGCTGAACGAATCCCGCATCCTGATTGCCGGCGCGGCCAGCCTGGTGGGCTCGCACACCGCCGACGCGCTGCTCGCCGCCGGCGTGCGTGAAGTGATTCTGCTGGACAACTTTGCCTTCGGCACGCCCGAGGCCATCGCCCACCTGCAAGGCAATCCGCGCGTGAAAGTCGTGCGCGGGGACCTGATGCGTCTGCCGGATCTGCTGGCGGCGACCGAAGGCGTGGACGGCGTGCTGCACCTGGCCGCCTACATGACGCTGGGCTTTGCCCAAACCCCGTGGCAGGCCGTCGACGTGAATATCCGCGGCGCGCAGAACATGCTGGAAGCCTGCCGCGTGAACAAGGTGAAGAAGATTGTCTTCGCGTCTTCCAATGCGGTCTACGGCTACGGCAGCGGCATCGCGGGCGCGCTGGTCGAAAACGGTCCCTTCCATTCCGTGGGCGCGCCGCCGGCCGCCATCCTGTACGGCGCGTCCAAGATCATGGGCGAACAGTTGTGCCGGCAGTATTACCAGCAGGCCGGGCTGGACTACGTGGTGCTGCGGTATTCCACCGTCTACGGCGAACGCCAGCACTACCGCGCGGCCAACTCGCTATACATCATGGAAACCTATGATCGCGTGCGCAAGGGAGAGCGGCCGGTGCTGCCTGGCGACGGCACGGACACCAAGCATTTCGTGCACGTGTCGGACGTGGCGCGCGCCAATGTCGCCGCGTTTCAAAGCGCGGCCACGGACGTGGCGGTGAATGTGTCAGGCCCCGCGCCCATCACCACCGGCGAACTGGTGCGCCTGGTGCTGGACTATTGCAAGAGCGACCTGCAACCCGAAATCAAGCCGGACCCGCCGGGTACGGTGCGGCTGACCTCCGGCGGCGCGTTCCACATTCCGCATGACCTCGCCGGACAACACATCGGCTGGGAACCCAAGGTGGGCATGGCGGAAGGCGTGGCCCGCCTGCTGGCCTGGCGCGAGGCGCAAGCGTCCGCTTGAGCCGCCGCGGCACTTAAAAAATAAATAACGAGGAGACAACCATGTTCTTGATACGCAAGGCGGCGGCTTGCGCCGCGCTGACCATGACCGGCTTGTGCGCGGCAATGCCAGCGTGGGCCTGGCCCGATCATCCGATTGAACTGATCGTCGGGTTCGCGCCCGGCGGCGGCACGGATCTTACGGCCCGTTCGCTGGCGGTATTCCTGGAAAAGGAGCTGGGCACCACGGTGGTGGTGCAGAACAAGCCGGGCGCGTCCAGCGCCATTGCCTTGTCCTATGTGGCGCGCGCCAAGCCCGACGGCTACACGCTCGCCATGACCAACATGCCGGGGCTGGTGTCCCTGCCGATCGAGCGCAAGGCGGGCTTCGCCACCACTGATTTCACGTATCTAGCGAATCTGGTGCGCGATCCCAGCGCGTTCAGCGTCGCCAGCAATAGCCCTTATCAAACCCTGGACGCCTTGATCGCCGCCGCCCGCGAGAGGCCCGGCTCGATCAGCTACGGGTCCACCGGCGTCGGCACCGACGACCACTTGGCGCTGGTGCTGTTTCAGTCGCTGACCGGCACGCGCCTGAACCACGTGCCTTACAACGGCGCCGGGCCGCTGCGCAGTTCGGTGCTGGGCGGGCACACCGTCATTGGCGGGTTGAACCTGGGCGAGGTCATGCCGTATCACGGCAAGAACATGCGCGTCCTGGCGCAGGCTAGCGACAAGCGGTCGCCTTTGGGTCCCGATGTGCCAACGTTCAAGGAACTGGGCGTGGACCTGGTGTTCGCGTCGGAGCGCGGCATCGTCGCGCCGAAGGACTTGCCGCCCGAAGTCTCCGACAAGCTGCGCCGCGCGTTGGGCAAGGTTGCCGCCAATCCGGATTTCCAGGCCCAGATGAAGCAGCAATTCACCGAAATGGACTACGTGGACGGGCCGCAGTGGCAAGAGCGGCTGAAGGGCGACGACGCGCGCTTGCGGCAGATCTGGGCGAAAACGCCTTGGGTCGAATAAGACCGGTTATTCCAGCGGCAGCGTCAGCACGCCTTGCGGGGCGGGGCGCATCATGACGCGACGGTACCAGGCGGAAAGCGCCGGCGTGTCGGGGCGCTGGATTGGCAGCGCCAGCCAGCGGTGCGCGGAACTGACCAGCGCGATGTCGCCGATGGTCAGATGGCGGCCCGCGATGAACTCGCGGCCCTGCAATGCCTGGTCCAGGATCAACGCGCGAGCGTTCGACCGCTTGACCGACTGTTCGATCGCGGCGGCGTCGCGCTTGTCTTCCGGCGTGCGGATCAGGCCCAGGAATGCCGGGACCATCGCGCCTTGCCATTCCGTCGTCTGCCAATCCATCCAGCGGTCGGCATCGGCGCGCATGCACGCGTCTTCGGGCCAGAGCGTGCCCACGCCATAGCGCGCGGCCAGGTAGCGGACGATGGCGTTGGACTCCCACAGCACGAAGCCACCGTCATCGATGACCGGCACGGTGCGGTTGGGATTCAGCTTGGCGAACTCCGGCGTGTCCACCACGCCGAACGGCCCGCCGGCCTGGATAAAGGTGTGCGGAAGCGCCAGCTCGCGCACGGCCAGCATCACTTTCTGCACGTTGACGGAAGTCAGGCGTCCCCAGATCTTCAACATATCCAGTCCTTGAGTTGTGTCAGACGGGCGGCAACTGCCGCCGCGCAAAGCCGCTGTCGCGCGAAAAGCGCGTCCAGTTGAAAGCAGGTCCGGGGTCGGTCTTGCGCCCCGGGGCGATGTGTTCGTGGCCCCAGGCCGCGGCCAGGGGGTAGCGCGCCCGCAATACCGGCGTCAGCCTGCGCAGCGCCAGATACTGTTCATCGGCGTAGGGCAGGGTGTCGGTGCCTTCCAGTTCGATGCCGATGGAGAAGTCGTTGCAGCGTTCGCGCCCGCCAAAGCGCGACACGCCAGCGTGCCAGGCGCGCTGCTCGGTGGATACGAACTGGATGATGCGCCCGTCGCGGCGGATGAAAAAGTGGGCCGACACACGCAAGCCGCGCAGGCGTTCCAGCCAGGGGTGCGAAGCATGGTCCAGCGTATTCAGGAATAGTCCGGCAACTTCGGGGCCGCCGAACTGGCCGGGCGGCAGGCTGATGTTGTGCAGCACCAAGAGCGAGACCTGGGCGCCAGCAGGGCGCGCGTCGCGGTTGGGCGAAGGCAGGAGGGTGACACCCGGGGCCGGCGCCAGCCAGCCATGTCGATTCAGAAGCAGAGCCATGGGAGAGAACATGCGTGGTGAATCCAACAGGCATTATGCCGTGGCTGCCGCTGCCTCCCAAATCGGGAGTGGGGGCTTACTTTTTGCCTAGGGCAGCATGTTCGGCGCTGCACCACGTCAGGCCGTTCTGCAGCATGGCTTCGGAGCGCGGCAGGTGAATGCCGCAGTGCGCGCAACGCACCATGGACTCCGGCGTGGCCGGGTTGGGGGCGGCCGGCCCCGGCCGCCCGCGGCGGGCTTGGGGCTGTGCGCCAGCCTGCTTTGCCGCGGCCATGCGCGCGGCGATACGGGCGACAAACAGCACCGCGATGATCAGAACCACCCAAAACAGCAACTTGCCCACGTCAGCCTCGATGCAAAATCATTTCCAGCACGAAACGGCTGCCGGTATACGCCAGGATCAGGAAACCAAAGCCCGTCAGCGTCCAGCGCAGCGCCACGCGCCCGCGCCAGCCCCAGACGTGGCGGCCGGCCAGCAGCACGCCGAACGTCAGCCAGGACAGCAGGGTGAAGACGGTCTTGTGGTCGAACGGCAGGATCTTGCCGGTCAGCTTCATGGATGCGACCGACCCGGAGCCCACGGCCAGGGTCAGCACCACGAAACCGATCCAGATGATACGGAACAGCAGTTGCTCTTGCACCAGCAGCGGCGGCTGAGAGTCCAGCACGCGGCCGATGATGCTGCGTTCGGTGGGCGCGTCCAGCGGGCGGTGCAGGTGGCGGTCCAGCAGGGCCATCATCATGGCGTGTAGGGCGGCGATGGTGATCAGGCCGTAGGCGGCCAACGCGATCAGCAGGTGGACGCGCAGCCAGGCGTCGTCGGCGTGGGGCACGAATTGCCCCTGCGGGAACACGGCCGCCAGGGCGCTGGCGATGGCCGCGGCGGGCAAAAGCAGCAATTGCAGGCCGTCGATGCGCACCAGCAGGCTTTCCAGCCAGAACACCACCATGCCCAGCCAGATGGCCGCCGACAGGGCAAGTGCCCACCCAATGAACAGGTGCTGGGCGCCCAGCATGGCCTGTTGCAGGCCGATTCCATGGAGAACCAGGGCCCCCAACAGGCACAGACGGGCGATTTTGCCCGTCTTTTCGACTTCCCCGGCGCCGGCCAGGCGGATCCAAAGCGACCCCCCTAGCACTGCGTAGGCCAAGGCAGCCGCTGTGTGAAATACAATGCCTAGTGACATAGAAACCGTTGTCTGGATGGGGCCTTGGGGTGCATGTCACCCGAAAGCGCAGAATCCGCGCCTGCGGCCACCGTTCAATCAACTAGTTTAAGCGGAAACGCCTCTCATGCTCGATAACCTAACTACACGCCTATCGCGCGTCGTCAAGACGCTGCGCGGTGAAGCCCGCCTGACCGAGGCCAACACCCAGGAGATGCTGCGCGAAGTGCGCATGGCGTTGCTGGAGGCCGACGTGGCGTTGCCCGTCGTCCGCGAATTCGTCGCCCGCGTGAAGGACAAGGCGCTGGGCGAAGAAGTCGCCGGCAGCCTCAGCCCGGGCCAGGCCCTGGTGGGCGTCGTCCACAAGGAACTGACCGCCTTGATGGGCGGCGACCTGGGCGCCGATTCCAACGAATTGTCGCTGGCCGTGCAGCCGCCCGCCGTCATCCTGATGGCCGGCCTGCAGGGCGCCGGTAAAACCACCACCACCGGCAAGCTGGCCCGCTGGCTGTCCGAAGGTCAGCACACGCAGCACGGCCGCAAGACGGGCAAGAAGAAAGTGCTGGTGGTGTCCGCCGACGTCTACCGTCCGGCCGCTATCGACCAGTTGAAGAGCGTCGCGGCGCAGGTCGGCGTGGACTTCCTGCCGTCCGACCCCAGCCAGAAGCCCGAAGACATCGCTCGCGGCGCGGTGGACCATGCCAAGCGTCACCACTACGACGTGCTGATCCTCGACACGGCCGGCCGCTTGGGCATCGACGAGGCCATGATGCGCGAAATTCGCGCCTTGCATGACCTGGTCAAGCCCGTTGAAACGCTGTTCGTCGTGGACGCCATGCAGGGCCAGGACGCGGTCAACACCGCGCGCGCCTTTGGCGATGCGTTGCCGCTGACCGGCGTGGTGCTGACCAAGCTGGATGGCGATGCCCGCGGCGGCGCGGCCCTGTCGGTGCGCCACGTGACCGGCAAGCCGCTGAAGTTCGTTGGCGTCTCGGAAAAGCTGGACGGCCTGGAGCCGTTCTATCCCGACCGCATGGCGCAACGCGTGCTGGGCATGGGCGACATCGTTTCCCTGGTCGAACAGGCGCAGAAGAACATCGATATCGCCGAAGCCCAGAAGCTGGCGGCGAAGATCAAATCGGGCAACAAGTTCGATCTGAACGATTTCCGCGATCAGCTTGGCCAGGTGAAGAAGCTGGGCGACATGGGTTCGTTGCTTGAAAAGCTACCGGCCCAGTTCCAGCAGGCAGCCGGTCAGTTGCAGGGCGGGCAGGCGGAAAAGCAGTTGCGCCGCACCGAAGGCATCCTGAATTCCATGACGGCAGCCGAACGCGCCAAACCCGAACTGATCAAGGCGTCCCGCAAGCGCCGCATCGCGACCGGTTCCGGCGTGCCGGTCCAGGAAGTCAACCGCTTGCTGGCTCAGTTCGAGCAGATGCAGGGGATGATGAAGCAGATGAAGAAGGGTGGCATGGCCAAGATGATGCGCGCGATGGGCGGCATGAAGGGATTGGGCCGCTTCGGCATGAAGTGATGCCCCCACGGCGCGCGCACTGCGTGCGCTTCCTGCCCCCCAAGGGGGCGCTTTTCCCTTGGGGCGGCCCGGCGGGAAAAGATGCCCCACGGCGCGCGCACTGCGTGCGCTGCCTGCCAAAAAAAATGGCCAGACGTTGCGTCTGGCCAAGCAATCGCGGCAGGCAGGGGGCGCCTTGCCGCGACACAATCCGGAAAACGCATGGGTGTTTCCCGGGTTGTTGGATTGCGTTGCGGCTTACGCCAAGGGCGGGATGCGCAGCACCTGGCCCGGGTAGATCTTGTCGGGGCTGGTCAGCATCGGCTTGTTGGCCTCGAAGATCAGCGAATTCTTGGCGCCTTGGCCCTTGCCGTATTGCGCTTCGGCGATCTTCCACAGGTTGTCGCCCTTTTGCACCGTGTACATCTTGGCTTCCGGCGTGGCCTGCTTCACTTTCAGCTGGTTGTCGACCGCTGCGACGCCGACGGTATTGCCCAGCGCCAGGGAGATTTTCTCGGCGTCTTCGGTGCTGAGGGCTTCGCCTGCCACCGTGACCTTGTCGCCATCCACCGTGATTTGCAGGCCGTCTGCGTTCAGGCCGTGCTTATCCAGCTCTTTCTTCAACTCGTCTGCCGTCGCGGCCTTGGCCTCGCTGGCGCCGAAGAGCTTTTCCCCAACGTCCTTGATGAAATTGAGCAGACCCATAGTGTTTCCTTTATCTATGTTGCGGTGAGAAAACCAGAAGTGCCTTCAGGGCGCGCGGCCCACCAGCATCTTGCGCACGACTCCGACGATCAAGGTCAGCACGGCGCCACCGACACCGCCGCCTACTACATCGCCGGCGATCGTTGAAAGATCCAGTCCGGTACTGCCTGCCGTTGCTGCCGCTCCCGCGCCGGCCGTGATCATGGGCGCCAACCACGACCCGCCTGCCAGACCGCCGATGGCTCCTGCGATGGTGTTTCCAAGCGGGCCCAGGTTGAACTGCTGGAGCATTTTCCCCAGTCCATTGCCACCGGCTGCGCCAGCCACAAGCTGGATGAGAAGATTGATGATGACCGCGGTGTTCATGATGCCTCCTTGCCCCATGGGGCGATGTGCAACGCTAGAACAACAACACGACAACGTAACAACGCCAGCAGCAACGATTATTACTCGCGGACTTGCTCGCAGACGAGGGGTTAACGTGTAACAGGTTGCTAGCCCACTGGCAGACTACGCAAGAATGCTCGTCAGTTTGCAGGCAGCACCGGGCGACAGACGCAAACTCTCTCGGGCGCAAGGCGCCATGCATCCGGACGTGATCGAAAACGCATAAGCAAAAGGCCGCTGAATCAGCGGCCCTTCGCGTTGTGTCGTGTTGTTTGCGTCCGGTGTTTGGCAGCCGCCCGGGCAATGCGGTGCGGAATCAGCCTCCGCCCACCGCCACCACGATTTCGATCTGGTCGCCGTCGGTCAACGTGGTTTGCTCGTGCTGGCTCTTGGGCACGATCTCGCCATTGCGCTCCACGGCCACGCGCTTGCCGGCATAGCCCAGCGTTTGAAGCAGTTCGATGACGGTCGTGTCCAGCGGGAACTCCCGCGCGTCGCCGTTCAGGGTGATGTGCATATCAGGTCTCCTCACTGTTTCGCATAGGCGTCGGTGGCGCCGATCAGGCGCGCCAGCGTGCCGGGCTCATCGAATGCGTGCCCTGCGTCGGGCACCAGATGAAAATCGGCTTCCGGCCAGGCGCGGTGCAAGTCCCACGCGGTGCGCGCGGGCGTGCAGACGTCGTAGCGGCCCTGGACGATGGTGCCGGGAATGCCGCGCAGCTTGTGCGCGTCGCGGATCAGCTGGCCTTCTTCCATGAAGCCGGCGTTCACGAAGTAGTGGTTTTCGATGCGGGCAAAGGCCAGCGCGGCGCGGTCGGCGGCATGGCTCTGCTGGTGGCGCGGACTGGGCAGCAGCGTAATGGTGCTGTCTTCCCACTTGCTCCACGCCTTGGCCGCGCGCAGTTGCTCGGCGGGGTCATTGCCCGTCAGGCGCTTGTGGTACGCCGCTACCAGATCGCCGCGCTCGGCTTCAGGGATGGGTGCCAGATACTCTTCCCAGCGGTCCGGGAACAGCCACGACGCGCCTTCCTGGTAGAACCATTGGATTTCCGCGCGGCGCAGGCCGAAGATGCCGCGCAGCACCATTTCGCTGACGTGCGACGGATGCGTTTCCGCATAAGCCAGCGCCAGGGTCGAGCCCCAGGATCCGCCGAACACCAACCACTTTTCCGCGCCCATGATCTCGGTGCGCAGGCGCTCGATGTCGGACACCAGATGCCAGGTCGTGTTGTTGTCCAGGCTGGCGTGCGGCTTGGAGCGGCCACAACCGCGCTGATCGAACAGCAGCACGTTGTAGCGCTGCGGGTCGAACAACTGGCGATGCACGGGCGAGCAACCGCTGCCCGGGCCGCCATGCAGGAAGACGGCGGGCTTGCCGTTCGGATTGCCCGACATTTCCCAATAGATCTGGTGGCCGTCCCCGGTGTCCAGAATGCCGTGGCGGTACGGTTCGATCGGCGGATAGAGCATTAGGCGACTCGCTTGAATATCAGGTCCCAGACGCCGTGGCCCAAACGCAGGCCGCGTGTCTCGAATTTGGTCAAGGGGCGGTAATCGGGGCGGGGCGCGTAGCCGTCCGCCGTGTTGGCCAGCAGCGGTTCGCCGCTAAGCACTTCCAGCATCTGCACCGCGTAGTCTTCCCAGTCGGTGGCGCAATGGATGTAGCCTCCCGGCGCGATGCGGCTGGCCAGCAGCGACACGAACGCGGGCTGCAGCAGGCGGCGCTTGTGATGGCGCTTCTTGGGCCATGGGTCCGGGAAGTACACATGCACGCCGGCCAGCGAATCCGGCGCGATCATGTCGCGAACGACTTCAACGGCGTCGTGCTGGATGATGCGCAGGTTCGGGATGTTGGAATCTTCAATGCGGCGCAGCAGCGAGCCGACGCCGGCGTTGAACACCTCCACGCCCAGGAAGTTGTCGTCCGGGCGGGCCAGCGCGATCTTTTCCGTGGTCTCGCCCATGCCGAAGCCGATCTCAAGCACGGTCGGCGCCTGCCGGCCGAATGCGGCGGCGGGGTCCAGGCGGCGGGGGGCGTACGGGATGGACCATTGGCCCATCAGGCGCTCCAGCGCGGCCAACTGGCCCTGCGTGATGTGGCCGCGGCGATGCACGAAGCTGCGGATGTGCGTGGCGCCCGGGCTGTTCGGGGCGTGGGCGGTACTGGCCAGCGCGGCCTGCGTTTCCGGGGAAACGGGGGCTTGCGCAGCGGAGTCGGCGGTCGTGTCGGGCGTATTCACGGGGGGCGTCGCGGGCTTGTCCGCGGGGTTGTTCGTATTCATAGCCCCGAATTGTAGTGGCAGGTGCGGCGGGGCGGAGTCGGCCTGAAGGACTAAATTAGGGACGTATTTATCCCGCAGCCAACGGAACGATCCGCGACGGGGCCGAAAATCCCTCTGGAATCCAAAAAAAGGCGCGCTATAATCATCGGCTCTGCTCCGGCCCTGCGCCGCGGCACGACACCCGAGCGGGTGTAGTTCAATGGTAGAACGGCAGCTTCCCAAGCTTCATACGAGGGTTCGATTCCCTTCACCCGCTCCAATCAAGACTCTCACTCGCCCGAAGATGCGCATGGTGTTCGACCGCGCAGGCGGCGTTAGCGCGCACACGATACGCAGCCCGACCGCAGATACGGCATCGGTCTATTCGTATAGCGTCAAATATGAATTTAATTGGCGTATAAGTGTCTATATATGACGTGTTATGCGAATAATATTGGGCCGCCCATAATTTCGCCAATGTGTTCAAATATGAACTCTTAGTTGTCGATTTAATGCATATCTGAACGGGTGTCAGCATGCCATCTTCCGAGCAAAGACGTTCTGGCGCACAGGTGGCATTGCCGCGGCCTGTTGAACGCGCGCTGCACCGACTTGGGCAGGACATCTCGACTGCACGTCGTATGCGCCGATTGAGCCAGGAAGACCTGGCGCAGCGTATCGGCACGTCACTGAGTACCGTCAGACGCATGGAAGACGGTTATCCCGGCACAGCCTTGCACACCTTCCTGCGGGCGCTGCAGGTCCTCGGCCGTCTTGACGCTGTGGTCGATGTGATGGCAATGGAGAATGACGTGTTGGGGATGGAACTGGTGCGGGAACTGTTGCCGCAACGGGTCCGGATGTCTCGCGGCAGCAAACCGCGAACTGATCGTCCCGCGACTACCAAAGAGCGCACCGCTGATGACGGCGATGAGCTGGAGGGTTTTTGATGGCTATCAAGTCTTCCAAACGTCAGGATCTGGAAGTGCATCTGGGTTCAAGCGGCCAAGTCGTCGGGCGGCTTCATCTGGATAGCGGTAAGCGCAGCGCGTTCAGTTACGACGAGCGTTGGTTGCGGGATTCAAGGTTCTTTACGCTATCGTCCGACCTGCTGCCAGTCTTGGGTGCTCAATATCCTCAGCAGGTATTCTTCCGCGCGCTGGAGGACACTGCGCCGGACTCGTGGGGTGAACGCGTGATTCGGCGTGCGCATGCGAAGTTTCGGCAGCAAGATCGTGAGACGCCTGCGCTGGAGCTTGTCGACTTCTTGATGTGGGTGGATGACGAGGCCCGTGTCGGCGCGCTGCGTCTTTTTGATCCTCAAGCCAACGTCTATTTGCGCTCTGGCGGAGCGCATTGGCAGGTGCCGCCGTTGGTAGAGCTGAGCAAGGTTTTGCAAGCGGCCCACGCGCTGGAGAAGGGCACGGAGAGCACCCAGGACCTGCAATATCTGCTTGGGCTAGGTACCTCGCTGGGGGGAGCCCGGCCCAAGTCGACCGTTCGAGACACGGACGGTCGTCTGGCCTTGGGTAAGTTCCCTAGCCAGGCGGATCAGCGCGACGTCATTCGAGGCGAGGTATTGGCCATGCATCTTGCAGCCAAGGCGGGCATCAAAGTGGCAAGGGCGCGTGTGGAATTGATCAATGGGACGGCAGTCGCCATCATTCGTCGTTTCGACCGTACCGACGATGGTGGCCGTATTCCCTATATATCGGCGGCGACAATGCTGCAGTCTGATGGCCGTGGCTCGACGCATGCGTATACGGAACTGGTGGATGCTCTGCTGCAGGAGGGTGCGAACCCGATTGCCGACATGCACGAGTTGTGGCGCCGTTTGGTCTTCAATTTTCTGATCTGCAATACCGACGACCACTTGCGTAATACCGGGTTTTTGTATGACGCGCGCAACCATGGGTGGCGTCTGTCGCCGGCGTTCGACCTCAATCCGATGCCTGGCGATCGCCGCGAGAGCAAAACATGGTTGACCGAGGATTCCGGATCGATTGACAGCCGGGATATGCTGATGGAGGGCGCGGGTTACTTCAGATTGGATGCGGATGAAGCCGCTGCCATCTGGGCGGAGGTCGCTCAGGCCTTGGACAGCTGGCGCATGGTGGCCAAGGGGTTGGGCATGCGGGGAACGGATTTGGTGGATTTTGAGCCAGCATTTGAATAGTTCCGGCACTGAAGATGGGTTGGATGCTTACAATCCGTTCCCTATGCGCTATTCCGACTTCGATCATCGCCTTGCCGCACTTGGCGCCCGGCCCGTCCATCGCGGCCGAGTCGTGCGCGTCTGGCTGAACGGGCAAGCACTCGACAGCGGCACGCGGCGGAGGCGTTCAGAGGACTTCCTGCCGTTGACGCTGCGCAATGCGCTGCCCGAGCTGACGGCTGAGCTGGACGGCCTTGCCCGTATCCGCTCGGAACACGCTGGCAACGATGGCTCGCGTTTGCTTGTTGAACTGGCAGATGGGCAGATGGTGGAAAGCGTGCTGCTGCCGCGTGACGGCCTTTGCGTTTCCACGCAAGTCGGCTGCGCGGTGGGCTGTCGTTTCTGCATGACGGGCAAGAGCGGGCTGATCCGTCAGGTCACCAGCATGGAGATCCTTGCCCAGGTCGTGCTGGCACGGCGCCAGAGCACCGTGAAGAAAGTGGTCTTCATGGGCATGGGAGAACCGGCGCACAACCTGGAAAACGTGCTTGAAGCCATCGACCTGCTTGGCACCGAAGGCAATATTGGCCATAAGAACCTGGTGCTATCGACTGTCGGCGATCTGCGTGTGTTCGAAGCCCTGCCGCGGCAACGCGTCAAACCCGCGCTGGCACTGTCGCTGCACACCACCAAGAACGAACTGCGTGAGCACCTGCTGCCGCGCGCGGCGAAAATTACGCCGGCGGAGCTGGTTGAACTGGGCGAAAAGTACGCCCGCGACACCGGGTACCCCATCCAATACCAGTGGACGTTGCTAAAGGGCGTCAACGACGGCGACGACGAACTCGACGCCGTCCTGCACTTGCTCAAGGGCAAGTACTGCGTGCTGAACGTCATCCCTTTCAATAGTCTTGAAGGGGACGACTATCAACGCCCCGATCCCGAACGCATCCGCGAGATCGTCCACTACCTCCACCAGCGCGGGTTATTGACCAAGGTAAGAAACAGCGCCGGGCAGGATGTAGACGGCGGCTGCGGCCAGCTGCGCGCCCGCGCCGTTGGCGCCGAACAGGTCGTCACGCTGCGCCGCCAACGCACACCAAAACCGATAGCTGCATAGATATCCATGAATACGCCCCAGAACTCCCCGCCCGCCGCAGCGCCCTACGGATTGAGGGTGGCTGATACGCCGAAGAAGGTAAGCGTCCAAACCTTTGCGGACATGCGCGCCCGCGGCGAGAAAATCGCCATGCTGACCGCCTACGACGCCACGTTCGCGGCGGTGGCGGACGCGGCCGGGGTCGACACGCTGCTGGTGGGCGATTCGCTGGGCATGGTGTGCCAGGGAGGCAACGGCACGGTCGGGGTGTCGCTTGACGACATGGTCTATCACACCCGATGCGTGGCGGAGGGCGTTCGGCGCACCGGCGGGCGCACGCTGATCGTGGCGGATCTTCCCTTTGGCAGCTATCAGGTCTTGAAAGAGCAGGCGATCGCTTCGGCCGTGGCGCTGATGAGCGCCGGCGCGCAGATGGTCAAGCTTGAGGGCGGGGGATGGGTGGCGGAGACGGCGCGCTTCCTGGTGGAACGCGGCGTGCCGGTGTGCGGCCATCTGGGGCTGACGCCTCAGACGGTTTCGTCGCTGGGCGGATTTCGCGTGCAAGGCCGCACGGACGAGGCCGCGGCCCGCTTACGCGAGGACAGCGCGGCGCTGGAGGCCGCCGGGGCCACGATGCTGGTCCTGGAAATGGTGCCGGCCGCGCTTGCGGCGACGATCACCGCCGACCTGCTTGCCTGCGCCACCATCGGTATCGGCGCAGGCCGCGGCACGGCCGGGCAGGTGCTGGTCATGCACGACATGCTGGGCGTCAACCTTGGCCGGATGGCGAAATTCGTCCGCAACTTCATGGACGGGAGCGACGGCGTCAAAGGTGCGATGGAGAGCTATGTGCGCGCGGTGAAGGACGGGTCGTTCCCGGACGACGCCAAGCACGCGTGGTGAGGGTTCCCCGCTTTTTCATGACGGCTCGCGATTGAGTTTGGCATGGCGGTACAGCGCGTCCCGATCCAGGACCGTCAGTCCGCCGTAGTGCGTTTGGAGGACCCCGGCCCGGGCCAGTGTCACCAATGCCGTATTGCAGCGTTGCCGTGACACGCCGCACAGGCTAGCGATCTCTTCTTGCGATATTTTCAAGCGACCGTTGGTGCCGGAATGCGCTTCGGCGTCCAGCTGCGCGGCGACGGCGCGCGCCACCGTGGTGTCGACGTCCAGCAGCACATTGCCGGTATAGGACGCCATTAGCCAGTTGACCCGCTGGGCCAGGTGCGTCATCAGCGCCTTGGTGAACTCGATATTGTTGTTCCACAGGCGCTCGCAGGTGTCGCGCGGCAAGATGACCACCCGGCTTGGCCGTAGCGCCACCACTTCGTACTCGAACCGCTCGCGGCGGATCATGGTGGCTTCGCCGAACCAGCTTCCGGTGCTGAAGCCGGCGAGCGACAGGGACCGGCCGTCCGATCCCCGCGACGACCATTTCACCAGCCCTTCCACCACGCCATACCAGCCGGGCGATTTCGCGCCTTCGCGAAACAGATATTCGCCCGTGCGCAGCGACACGATGCGCAGCTCTGCGCGGACGAGGCCACGTTCAAGCTCCGGCAAGCCGTTGTACCAAGGGACGACGTCCAGCATTTTGTCGACAGGGCATGGCGCTGGCCGGCGTTTGGCGCCGGTCGAGTCGTTGCCGGTACCGGTGGGCGGTCCGCGCATAGTGCTCCCTAATCAGCAGTGGTGACCCCGCACAGGTAAACCCTAGGGCGCTTTGTCAACTTGATGACTGTCCGCCCGGAGGGTCCAGTCCCAGAATAGTCGAGGCCCTAAGAGCCGAAAACCATAAGAGGAGACAGGTATGTTGTCAATGCCACGCAGGTTGTCCTGCGCCGCGATCGCTTGCGGCGCGGCCATTACGTTTGGCGCGGGCGTTGCGCATGCGCAGATGTCCGACGACGTTATTCGAATCGGATTCATCACCGATATGTCGGGCGTCTATTCCGGCCCCGATGGTCCTGGTGGCGCCGAAGCCATCAAGATGGCCATCGAGGAAATGGGCGGCGAGATCAACGGCAAGAAGATCGAACTGCTGACGGCCGACCACCAGAACAAGGCGGACATCGCATCGGCCAAGGCGCGCGAGTGGTTCGATCAGAAGGGCCTGGACATGCTGATTGGTGGCACCAATTCCAGCACGGCGCTTGCCATGTCGAAGGTGGCGGCCGACAAAAAGAAGCCGATCATCGTGGTGGGCGCGGGCGCACCGGCGCTGACCAACGAGCAGTGCACGCCCTATACCCTGAACTATGCCTATGACACGGTTGCGCAGGCGCGCGGCACGGGCGCCGCGGTGGTCAAGGCGGGCGGCAAGACCTGGTACTTCCTGACGGCCGACTACGCTTTCGGCAATGCGCTGCAGGCCGATACCACGAAGGTGGTGGAGGCGGGCGGTGGCAAGGTGGTGGGGTCGGTCAAGCATCCGCTGGCCTCCAGCGACTTTTCGTCCTTCTTGCTGCAGGCGCAAAGCAGCAAGGCGGAAATCCTGGCCTTGGCGAATGCTGGCGCCGACGCGACCAACGCAATCAAGGCCGCCAACGAATTCGGCATTACGAAGACGATGCGGTTGGCCGGCCTGATCATGTTCATCAATGACATCCATGCCATGGGGCTGGACGCGGCACAGGGGCTGTACCTGACCGACAGCTGGTACTGGAACACGTCGGACGAGACGCGCGCCTGGGGCCAGAAGTTCTTCGAGCGGCGCAAGGCCATGCCATCGTCGCTGCAGGCGGCGGACTATTCTGCTGCGTTGCAGTATCTGCGCGCCGTCAAGGCAACCGGCACCGACGACGCCGACCGCGTGCTGGCGCATATGCGCGAAAACAAGCTGAACGACCTGTACATCAAGAACGGCGTCGTCCGTCCCGACGGCCGGGTGGTGCATGACATGTACCTGCTGCAGGTCAAGACCCCCGCGCAATCGAAAGCGCCTTGGGACTACTTCAACGTGGTGCAGACCATCGACGGCAACGAGGCCTTCACGACCAAAGCGGAAAGCCGCTGCGCGCTGTGGAAGTAAGGAGAACCGCATGTCTAAACGCAAAGTGATCGTGACCATTGCCCCGACCGGGGGCATGGCGCTGAAAAGCCAGAACCCGAATCTGCCGACGCAGCCCGCGGAAATCGCCGAAGACGTCTATCGCTGCTACAACGCCGGGGCCAGCGTGGTGGCCTTGCATGCGCGCCGGCCCGACGATCTGGCCACCTGCAACGCCGACATCTACCGCGACATGAACCAGCGCATTCGCGACCGCTGCGACATTGTCCTGAACAACTCCACGGGCGGGGGCGTGCATGGCGACATGGTCAAGGAAACGTCGCCGGGCACCTGGGAAATTCTGTGGGAAGAGCGCCTGAAGGGCATGGACGCCGGCGCCGAGATGTGCACGCTTGACGCGACCACGCTGAATCTGGCGTTCGGCGATCGGGAATACCTGATGAACACGCCGCTGACCCGTGCGCGCGAGATGGCGGCCGCCATGCAGGCCCGCGGCATCAAACCCGAGTGGGAGGTGTTCAGCCCGACGCATATTCTGCAAGACGCGACCACCCTCATCAACGAGGGCCTGGACGAGGCGCCGCATTTCATCAACCTGGTGATGAACGTGCACCGGAACTTCCAGAACGCCATGCCGTTTTCACCCAGGCATCTGCAGATGATGGTCGACCTGCTGCCAAAGCACAGCATCTTCTGCGTCAGCGGCATCGGACCGGCGCAACTTGAAGCCAACATCAGCGCGCTGCTGCTGGGCGGGCACGCGCGGGTGGGGCTGGAAGACAACCTGTATTACCGCCATGGGGAATTGGCCACCAACGTCCAGCTTACCGAACGCATTGTTCGGGTGATCCGCGAAATGGACATGGAACCCGCGACCCCCGCCGAAGCGCGCCAGATGCTTGGCCTGCCGCTGCAAAGCGGCGTCCGGCCGGCGTTCGCGCTCTGATCCGGCTTCCGACCTTTTATCGACAAAGCGACATGATCGAATCCTTGAACGGCAAGCGCGTCCTGATTACCGCCGGGGCCCATGGCATCGGGCTGGCCATTGCCCGCAAATTCCTGCAGGCCGGCGCCGACGTGCATATCTGCGATGTGGACGCCGAGGCCTGCCAGGCCGCCCGCGCGGCGCATCCGGGCTTGAGCGCCAGCGTCACCGACGTCTCCGACGAGGCCCAGGTGCTGGCCATGTTTGAAGACGTGGCCGGGCGTTGGGGAAAGCTGGATGCGCTGATCAACAATGCGGGCGTATCCGGCCCCACGAGCCGGCTGGAAGACACCGGGCTGGACGCCTGGCGGACCACGCTGGACGTGAACCTGACCGGCACGTTCCTCTGCGCCCGCAGCGCCGTGCCGCTGTTGCGGGCGGCGGGCGGTGGATCCATCGTCAATATCTCGTCGGTGGCGGGGCGCCTGGGCTTTTCATTGCGCACGCCCTACAGCGCCAGCAAATTCGGCCTGGCCGGCTTGACGCAGACTTGGGCAATGGAACTGGGGCCCGACGGCATCCGGGTGAATTCCGTCTTGCCGGGCGTGGTGGCGGGCGACCGCGTGGAACGCGTTATTGCCGCGCGCGCGGCGGCCGGGGGCGTCAGCAATGACGAGATGCGCATGCAGCTGGTGGAGAAAGTCTCGCTGCGCCGCATGACCCAGCCCGAGGACGTGGCGAACCAGGTAACGTTCCTGTGTTCGGACGACGGCGCAATGATCAGCGGCCAGAGCATTTCGGTGTGCGGCAATGTGGAGCACCTGGGGTAAGAGGCGCGTCCGGGCGTCCGGGCGTCCGGCCGCCGGATAGAATGGTCTGCTTTCATGGCAACTATTCTTCTGGCGACCAGACCGCATGACCCGGGCATTCGAACTTGAAACGCTGAAGATCCGCATGAACGATGCGGATCTTCAACGTTTGGACCTGCACCAACGCATCCAGCGGGCGCTACGCGCCTTGATTCTGGATGGCGCCCTGGACCCGGGCGTGAAATTGCCGGCGACGCGCGCGTTGGCGGCGTCGCTGGGCGTGGCGCGCGACACGGTCGAGAACGCTTACGTGCAGCTGCATCGCGACGGCTACATCGTCCGGCGCGAAGGGTCAGGCAGCTACGTCTCCGACACGGTGGGCGCGGAATTGCGCGGGGCTGCGGCGCGGCGCATCCGGCTTGCCGACGACAGGCGCGGCCTGGCCGAGCCGGGGGCGGGCCTGAGCCGCCGGGGCAAGATGATTCTGGACAGCGGCGGCGTCAGCGACCAGCGTGCGGTCCAGGCTTTTGCCACGGGGCTGCCCGAGACCCGCACGTTTCCGACCGACGTCTGGGAGCGCTTGCAGCGGCAGGCGCTGAAGGACCATCGCGACCAGGTGTTGCTGCATGGCGATCCCCAAGGCGCCGCGCCATTGCGCAAGGCGATTGCGTCGTATCTGAACCTGGAGCGGGGCGCCAAGGTGTCGCCCGACCAGATCCTGGTGCTGAGCAGCACGCGGCAAGCCCTGTTCCTGTGCGCGCAGTTGCTGGTGGACGCCGGCAAGCCGATCTTGCTGGAAAACCCCGGTTACTTTGGCGCCAAGAAGGCGTTCGAATCCGCCGAGGCCAGGATCGTGCCCATTGATGTCGACGCCCAGGGCGTGCGCACGGACCTGTTGCGCGCGGACCGCAGCGGCGCCAACTGCGTGTACGTCACGCCCTCGCATCAATACCCCACGGGGGCGACCCTGTCGCTGGCGCGGCGGCTGGAATTGACCCGCTGGGCCGCCGAGAACGGCAAGTGGATCATCGAAGACGACTACGACAGCGAATTCCATTACGACGGTTTGCCGACCGCCTGCGTGCAGGGCCTGGACAAGTACCAGCGCACGCTTTACATCGGCACCTTCAGCAAGACGCTCTATCCCGGTTTGCGCATGGGATACATGGCGCTACCCCGCGAACTGGTCAGCGCCTTCGCCTATGCGCGCAGCATCCTGGACGGGCATACGCCGCAGATCCTGCAACTGACGCTGGCGCGTTTCATGGAAGACGGGCACTACAACACCCATATCCGCGCCATGCGCAAACTGTACGCCGCGCGCCGCGACGCCATGCTGCAAGCCTTGGACACGCACATGGCCGGCATCGCCACCGCAGCGCGGCCACAGGGCGGGCTTCAGATTCCCTGCATGCTGCTGCGCGGCTGGTCCGAGGAAAAGACGATCAGGCAGGCGGCGGGCGCCGGCCTGCTGCTGCCGGGGCTGAGCCGGCTATATGCCGGCGCCGACAAGCGGCAGGGTTGGATACTGGGGTATTCCTCGCTGACCGAGCACGAGATCGACACCGCCATGCGGCGGCTGTCGGTTGCGCTAAGAAAGCGGTAGCGGGCCATGCGCTAGGGTTTGGCGGGGCTGCCGATCAGCGCGCGGCTGCCGCCGTGCATCAGCAGATGGGCGGTCAGCCCGGCGACCAGCCCCCAGAACGCACCGCCCACCCCCAGCAGCGTGACGTTGGCGGCCGTGGCCAGGAAGGTGATCAATGCGGTCTCGCGGGTGCGGGCGTCGGCCATGGCGTTGGCCAGGCTGCCGCCGATGGCGCCTAGCAGCGCCAGCCCCGCCAACGTCGTGATGAAGGCCTTGGGCAACACCATGAACAAGGTCGCCAGGGTGACGCCGAACGTGCCCACCAGGATGTAGAAGACGCCGCAGGCCAGCCCCGCCAGGTAGCGCTTGCGCGGGTCTTCGTGCGCGTCAGGGCCGGTGCAGATCGCCGCGGTGATGGCCGCCACGTTGAAGGCGTGCGCGCCGAACGGGGCCATGATCAGCGAACCCAGGCCGGTAATGGTCAGGATCGGGTTGGCGCTGGTTCGGTAACCGTCGTTGCGCAGCACCAGCATGCCTGGCATGTACTGGCCCGTCAGCGTGATGACGAACAACGGCAGCGCCACGCCCAGCAGGGCCTGCAGCGAAAACCGGGGCATTTCGAAAACGGGCGCGGCAAGGCTCAGATGGACGGCCGCGAAGTCGATGCGGTCCTGCGCGATCAACATGGCGACACCGATGACCAAAATGCCAACGACGGCGAAACGCGACGTATAGCGCTTGAGCAGTGCATACGAGACCACCAGCACGATCACCAGCGCCGGATCGACGCTGGCGCCGCCGAAGGCATTGACGCCGAATTGCAGCAGGATGCCGGCCAGCAGCCCGGCCGCGATGCCGCCGGGAATCCTGCGCACCAGCTTTTCAAACGCGCCGGACAGGCCCAGCACGATAAAACCCAAGGCGGACACCACGTAGGCGCCAATGACTTCGCCATAAGGCGTGAACGGCATCACAGTAGCCAGGAAGGCCACGCCGGGCGTGGACCACGCCGTGATGATCGGCGCCTTGTACCGGAAGCTGAGCAGGGCGCCGGTGATGCCAACCCCGATCGAAACGGCCCAGACCCATGATGCCGTCTGGGCGGGGGTCAACCGGGCCAGCTCGGCGGCCTGGAACACGAGCACGAAGGTTCCGCCGTAGTTCACCAGCACCGAAATCAGGGCGGCGATGGTCGGCGAAAAGAAGTCGGCGGGTCGAAGGCGAACCGGCGGTGTCGTCATGAAGCACTCCACATTGCGTACGGGGCCGCGGGGGCGGCCAGCACAAGGCATGAAGTGTAGGAGTGATGTGGACTGCTATTTCATGCCACTTGGGCACATGGAAGCAGACCGCTTTGGCGGGCTACGCCAGCACCTGTGCGGGCTGATAGAAGCAATAGCCGCTGTTGCGCAGCGTCTTGATCGGCAGCGTTTGCCCGCTGACGTCTTCGACGCGCCGCCGCAACCGTCGCATCTGCGTATCCAGGCGGCGCTGGTCGTAGTCCAGGTAGTCGAAGCCCAATGCTTCGATGATCTGCCGGCGGCTGATGTTCTCGCCGGGCTGCCTCATCAGGCAGCGCAGTACCAGCAGGTCTTGCTGCGAAAGCGGCACGGCGGGCGCGCCGGGAATGTGCAGCCGGCGCGGTCCTACTTCCAGCGTCCAGCCGGGCGGCGGCTGGGTGGCGGGCGCCTGCTGCAAGCCCAGCCGGCGGACCAGCGCCGCCAGCGTGGCGGCCAATTCGTCCAGGTCGCAACCCTTGCCCAGGTAATGGTCGGCGCCGTGTGCCAGGCCCGAAATCCGGTCGGCGCTGGTCTGGCGCGCACTGAATACGACAATGCCCACGCGCTGGCCTTCCTGACGCAACCGCTGGATCAGGTCCAGGCCGCAGCCGTCGGGCAAGCCGATGTCGATCACCGCCAGATGATGCCGGTCGGGGTCGAAATGCCGGTCGAACTCCTGCAGGCTGGAGACGCATCGCGGGGCATAGCCGAGCTCTTCCAGGAACTCGCCGAGTTCCTGGCGCAGTACCGGTTCGTCTTCCAGCAGGATGACCTCAGGCATGCGATGCGCCTGCGTGAAAACCGCGTGAGGGGTGGTGTAATCTGCGTGGCTGCACGGGATTGCGACTCGATGAAACGGAAATATTACCCCACGCTGTGGGCAGGATTAATGCTGTTGGCGCTGGCGTTTTCCGCCATCTTGCCGGGCGCCGCGCACGCGCGCGCCGAGCCCCTGCATCTGAACACGCAACTGCGGCAGGCGGATGCGGCGGGTCACCTGGAGCGCCTGGACGACCCGGGCGGCACGCTTTCCGCCAGCCAGGCGGCCGAGGCCGCTGGATGGGCCGGGATGCCCGCCGCCCTGAGCGCGGGTTTCACGCCGTCGACCGTCTGGCTGCGCCTGCCGGTGGTGGTGGACGATGTCGCGCGCGGGGGATGGATGCTGCGCCTGAGCAATTCGCTGCTGGACGACGTGCGCATCTACGTTGGCAAGGATGGGGGCTGGTCGTTGTTGGGGCACAGCGGCGAAGACGTGGCGCGGCGTGACTGGCCCGTGGATTACCGTAGCCCGGTGATCCAATTCGACCCGCCGGCCCCAGGCTCATACGTGATCCTGGCGCGCCTGCAAAGCAAAAACGCCCTGGCGACGCGTCTTGAAGTCTGGCAACGCCTGGCGTTCGACAACCAATCGCGGCGCGAAGGTTTGTTGTTCGGGCTGTACTTCGGCTTTTACCTGCTGCTGATCTGCGTCCACGCCGTATTCTGGTGGGCCACGCGCGCGCCCATGAGCGGCCTGTTCCTGGCCTATATCGGCAACTGCGTCTTCAACGAAGTGATGTCGCTGGGCCTGGTGCAGCAACTGACGGGCCTGCCGGTCGCGTGGAGCGACCGGATGCTGGGCGTCGGCATCGCCGTCAGCCTGCCCGTCGCGCTGCGTATCGCCTTTGCCCAGCTGAATCTTGCCGCGCTGTATCCGCGCTTGGTGCGCGGCATGGAGGCGGTGTTCTGGGGCATCGCAGCCGTGTGTGCGACGCTGGTGGTGTCGGGGCATTATTCGTGGGGCATGCCGCCGGTGCAGTTGCTGGCCCTGTCGGTGATCGTGGGGTTTACGGCGCTGGCCTGCTACCTGCTGAAGAAGGGGTGGCGGCCGGCGCGCTTCTTCGCATTGGCATTCGGGGTGTTCTATCTTGGCGTGCTGATCGCGTTCCTGCGCAACCTGGGCGTGCTGCCGGTCAATGTGTTCACGGAGTATGTGTCCACGCTGGGCACGATGTTGCATATGCTGTTGCTGAGCTTGTTCATCATCGGCAGGCATGAACGGCAGCGACGCGACAATGAACGCCAGCAGGCAAACCTGGCGGCGGACATGGCGCGCCAACACAGCCATCGGCTGGAGCGCGAGGTGGCGCTGCGTACCGCTGAAATGCAGAGCGAGATCCAGCGCCGGGTTGCACTCGAAGACGAACTGCGCGCCTCGCTGGAACAGGAGCGCCGAGTGTTCGCCGAGCAACGCGAATTCGTGGCAATGGTGTCACATGAATTCCGCACGCCCCTTGCCATCATCACGACGTCGGCGCAGCAACTGGGCCGCAATCTGGCCGCGCCGGTCGAGAAAAGCCTGGCGCGCTGCGGCAATATTCGTGATGCCGCCATGCGCCTCCTGGCGCTGGTCGATGAATACCTGACCCATGACCGCATGCGCGAACCCAGCGCCGAACTGCGCCTGACGCAATGCGACCTGCTGGCGTTGCTGGCCGACCTGGACCGCGAGTTTCCCGCCGGCCGCATCCAATGCATCTATGGGGCGGGCGAGCATGTCCTGCTTTGCGACGCGGGCATGCTGCGCATTGCGTTGCGCAACCTGCTGGCCAATGCGGACCGTCACTGCGCGGCGGGCAGGGCGGTTCGGGTCACGCTGCGGGAAGAGGGGGGATTCATGCACATCAACGTGGCGAACTCCGGTGACCGCATCGCGCCGGTCGAGCAGGCGCGCTTGTTCCAGAAGTACTACCGGGGCCCGAACGCCTTGCGCCATCCGGGGGCGGGCCTGGGACTCTACCTGGTCAGGACGATCGCCGAGCGGCTGGGCGGTACGGTGTTCCTGAAGAGCGCGGGCGGGGTTGAACCGGTCTGCTTCTGCCTCAGCCTGCCACGTCACCCGATCGGATCGGCGCCCCAGGCACTTACCCAGGAATAGGCCGTCCCGGTTGTCGACAGCCGACAATCTGTTGCATAAAAGCATCTTTATGTTTCTGGTATACGGGAGCCAAGCTGCTGAATATCGTTCATTTCCTGTCTATTTCGTCGTTTTCCCCCTTTTTATCGAAAGAAACACCTCAAGTTTCAGACTTGCTTAGATTTGCTCAGATTTGAGGACTCAATCATCGGTATATTTCAGCAGCGAAATTTACAAATTGTGACGCTGCCTGATTCAGGAATATCCGATGAAAAAGCCTTCCCTCAACCACGTCTATCGCTTGGTCTGGAACGACGCCTTGGGCGTCTATGTGCCGGTTGCCGAATTCGCCAGCGCGCGCCGCAAGCGCAGCGGGTCGGCCGCTGCCTTGACGGCGGCGCTGCTGCTGTCCGGTCCGGCACTTGCCGCGGACCTGCCCACGGGCGGCAACGTGGTGGCAGGGGCGGGGTCGATCACCCAGAACGGGGCGGCCATGACCATCAACCAGCAAACCGGCAAGATGGCGGTGGACTGGCGGAGCTTTTCCATCGGCAAGGGCAGCAGTGTCACGTTCAAGCAGCCCGGGCGGGATTCGGTAGCCCTGAACCGGGTGCTGGGCCCCGACGTGTCGGTAATCCAGGGGGTGCTGAACGCCAATGGCCAGGTGTTCCTGGTCAACCCGAACGGCGTGGTGTTCACGCCGACCGCGCAAGTGAACGTGGGCGGCATCGTTGCCAGCACGCTGAACATCAGCACGCAGGATTTCCTGGCGGGCAACTACAAGTTTGAAGGCGCCAGCAGCAACGCCATCATCAACCAGGGCAATATCACGGCGGCCCCGGGCGGCAGCATTGCGCTGATCGCGGCCAAGATCACCAACACCGGCAACCTGACGGCAGACAAGGGTAACGTCCTGCTGGGCGCGGGCAGCCGCGTCAAGCTGGACCTGGGCGGTCCGGTCAAGATCGAAGTGGAGCAAGGCGCGATCGACGCGCTGATCGAGCAAGGTGGCGCCATCCGTGCCGACGGCGGCACGGTCTACCTGACGGCCAAGGCCGCGGGCGACCTGGCCAGCACCGTTATCAACCATACGGGCATCACGCAGGCCAAGACGCTGTCCACGGGTGAGAACGGCAAGATCGTGTTGCTGGGCGACATGGTCAACGACCGCATCGCTGTGGCTGGCACGCTGGACGCCAGCGCGCCCAACGGCGGCAAGGGCGGGTTTGTCGAAACGTCGGCGGCCAAGGTGTCGGTGGCGGCGGGCGCGCTGATCACCACCAAAGCGGTCAGTGGCCAGCATGGCTCGTGGTTGGTCGATCCGACGGACTTCACGGTAAGCGCGAGCACGCCGGCGCAGCCGGACAGCGGCATTGACGCGGCTACGCTGTCGGCCAGCCTGGATAACGGCAACATCGAGCTGAGGACCGTTGACGACGGCTCGCAGGCTGGCAATATCAACGTGAACGCGGCGGTGAAATGGAGCGCCAACACGAAGCTGACGCTCAGCGCCCACGGCGATGTCACCCTCAACGCGCCGATCACCGCCACGGGCGCCGAGGCTGGCCTGGAGTTGAATCTGGGCGGCTTCAAGCAGCGGGGATACGCGACCGGTGGCGACTATTCGGCCAACGCACCGGTGACGCTTAGCGGTGCGCAGTCAACGTTCATGGTCAACGGACAGGACTACACGCTGTTGCGTTCGGTGCAGGACATCCAGTCGATGGGTAAGCCGGGGTTTGGCTACTACGCGTTGGCGCAGGACCTCGACCTGAAAGGCACTACGTTCTCGAACGCGCTGGTGTCGGACCTGCGCGGCACGCTGGCCGGCCTGGGCCATACCATCGACAACCTTACCATCAGCACGACGAATGGCGGCTACCTGGGGTTGATCGGCACCATTACCGCGGGCAGTGAAGTCCGCGACCTGGCGGTGACGAATGCCACGATTACCGGCAGTGGCGATATGGGCACGCTGGCGGCCAGCAACCAAGGCACCATCCGCAACGTGTCCGCATCTGGCAGCGTCACGGGAGGCTCGTCGTTGGGCGGCTTGGTCGCCAGCAACAGCTCCGTGATCACGGGTTCCCACGCGCGGACCACCGTCACCAGCACGTCGAAGGGCTATTTCCTGGGCGGCCTGGCAGGTAGCAACGGCGTGGGCGCAACGATCGACAACGCTTACTCGACGGGCGACGTGTCCGGCGGCAACTCCGACACGGGAGGCTTGGTTGGCGTCAACAGCGGCACGATCAGAAATGCCTATGCCACCGGCAACGTGACCGCTGCGGCAGATGGCCTGGGCCTTGGCATTGGCGGTCTGGTCGGGTCCGCGCGGGACAACAGCGTCATCTCGAATGTGTTCGCAAGCGGACGCGTCGAAGGCGTCAACCGCACCGGCGGCGTCGTCGGCATGTTCTCGGGTGCGGGCATTGTCCTGGAAAACGCACGGTGGGATGCCACGACCACGGGTCAGGCGAACGCCACGGGGTTGGACGCCGGGGGCACGGTGACGGGTACCGCCGCAGTTGGCAACGCCTTCTCTTACGCTTCCTATGCCAGCCTGGGAACCTGGTCCCAAGTCCCGGGTTCGAACAATGTCTGGGTCGCCAAGGATGCGGCGGGCAAGGCGCAGTGGATCATGATCGAAGGGCAGACGCGCCCCTTCCTGGCAAGCGAGTACAGCCTGGCGGTGTCCAATGACCACCAGTTGCAGCTGATGTCCTATGACGTGAATGCCGGCTACAACATCGTCCGCGACATCGATGCCAAGGCGACGGGCGCCGTCGGCGGCGGGATGTGGAACGTGAGCGGCTTCAGCCCGATCGGCAACGGCGCGCTCTTTGGCGGCAGCCTTGACGGCCACGCCCACACGATCTCCAACCTGACTGTTGGCAACTCCAGCCCCTTCTCGGGAATGTTCGGGATCATTGGCGAGACGGGCGTGGTGCGAAACGTGGGCCTTGATAACGCGGTGGTGGCGGGCTTCATTCAGTCTGGCGCGCTGGCGGCGGAGAACCGCGGCACCATCGATAACGTCTATGCCAACGCCAAGGTGACGTCGCCGGGCCTTGGCAACGGGGTGGGGGGGCTGGTGGGGCTGAACCGCGGCACCATTTCGAATGCCTATACCTCGGGAACGGTGTCCACCACTGGTCCCATGATGGGACAGGTGGGGGGTATGGTCGGCAACAACTTCGGGTCGATCAACAAGTCATATTCCACATCCAAGATCAACACCATCATTCCGTTCCCGGGCAATGGCGCCTTGGTCGGCACCAACACCGGCAGCGTGAACGACAGTTTCGCAGCCAGCACGGACGCTGCGGGCAGCCCGGCTTCCGTCATGCCCCTGCAATTGATCGGCTCGAACGGCGGCGCCGTGAACGCGACCAGCGGCATGAAGACGTACGCGCAGCTGACCCAACTGTCTACGTTCAAGGACGCCGGCTGGGACATCGATAACGTGGGCGGCACGGGAACGACGTGGCGCATGTACGAAGGCAGTGCAACGCCTTTGCTGCGCGGCTTCCTCAAGCAGGTCACGGTCAGCCTTGCCGACAAGGTCTATGACGGCCAGGTGAGCGGGGGCGTCGGATACACCACGTCCCGGCCTGGCGCGGAGCTGGGCGGCAGCATCAGCTACACCGCCAACTCGAAAAACGCCGGCACCTACCGCCTGGCCGACGGATCATTGATCGTCAATGGCGGCCTGTATTCCAACCGGCAAGGCTACGACGTCATCTATGCCGATGGCCTGAGCCTGAACGTCCTGAAAAAGGGCGTGTCGATGGACGTCACGGCCGACGACAAGACGTATGACGGCAGCACTAATGCCGTCGTACGTGGCCAGGCCGGCACGGGCGTGATCGCGGGCGATAGCCTGGCCGCCATCGGCGTGGGCAACTTCTCGGACAAGAACGCGGGGGCGGGCAAAACCGTTACGGTTGGCGGCATCACGCTGACCGGCATGGATGCCGGCAACTACTTCATTACCTCGGTGACGTCGCCCACCGCCACGGCAACCATCACCGCCAAGACGCTGACCGGCCAGCTGGCGGCCGGAAACAAGGTCTACGACGGCCTGACCAACGCGACGATTTCGGGGAAGATCCAAGGCGTCCTCGCCGCGGACCAGATCTACTTTTCGGCGAACTTCGCGGACAAGAACGTGGGGCAAGGCAAGCAGGTCGCGATCGGCCTGCTGGGCGCGGACGCCGGCAACTATGTGCTGGGCAGCGGCTTGGCGAGCAGCACCGCCAACATCACGCCCAAGACCCTGACGGGCGTCGTCACGATTTCCGACAAGGTGTATGACGGCACGACCAAGTCGGATGCCGGCGCCTATATGACGGGTGGCCTGGTGCTGGGCGACGACGTGCAGATCTACGGTGCGGGCACCTTCCTGGACAAGAACGTGGGCGTGGACAAGACCGTGTCCACGCGCGGCACGTTGTTGGGCGCCGACGCCAACAATTATGAGGTTTCGGTGAATGCGACCGCCACCGCGTCCATCACGCCCAAGGCCTTGACCGGTGCGATCACCGCCGCTGGCAAGACCTATGACGGCACGCGGGATGCGGTAACGTCGGGCCAACTGACGGGTGTCATCCAAGGGGATGCGGTCGCGTTGGCAAGCACTGGCCTGTTCGCCGACAAGAACGCGGGCGTGGGTAAATCCGTCGCGTTGAGTGGTTCGCTGCTGGGCGCCGATGCCGGCAACTACACGGTGTCGTACAACGGCGTCACGACGGCCACCATCTCTCCCAAGGCGCTGACCGGCGCCATCACCGCCGCCGGCAAGACCTATGACGGCACGCTGACGGCCAACACGGACGGAACACTCACGGGCAAGATCGCCGGCGACACCGTGAGCCTGTCGACGACGGGCGCCTTCACTGACAAGAATGCGGGGGCGGGCAAGCAGGTCAACGTCAATGGCATGCTGGCGGGCGCCGATGCCGGCAACTACACGGTGACCTACAACGGCACTACCACCGCCGACATCGCGGTGCGTCAGTTGACCGGTGCGGTGGGCGCACTGGACAAGGTGTATGACGGTTCGTCGGGGGCGTCGGTCACGGGCGTGAACAGCCTGAACGTTGTGTCGGGCGACCTCTTGAATGTCGGTGCCAGCTTCAGCGACAAGAACGTGGCCAACGGCAAGACGGTGGCCTATGTGCTGGCTGGGGCGGACGCCCGCAACTACGCGCTGGGCAATGGCGTCGCCAAGGGCACGGCCAGCATCACGCCGGCGACCCTTGCCGGCGCCATCACGGCGGCGGGCAAGGTCTACGACGGCGGCGTTTCGGCCACCACCCAAGGCAACATCTCGGGGGTGATCCTGGGCGACGTCGTCGGCCTGTCGACCACCGGCGCATTCGCGGACAAGAACGTCGGCAACGGCAAGACGGTGAACGTCGGTGGATCGCTGACGGGCCTGGATGCGGGCAATTACATCCTCGCGGCCAATAGCACCACCACCGCCAACATCACGCCCAAGACGATCACGGGCGCGCTGACGGCGGCCGGCAAGGTCTACGACGGCTCGCGCAATGCCGCTGCCACCGGCACGCTGAACGGCGTGGTGCAGGGTGACAGCGTGACCGTCAATGCCACGGGCCGGTTCGGCGACAAGAACGTCGGCAACGGCAAGATGGTGATGGTCAACGGCGTCCTGACCGGCGCCGATGCGGGCAACTACCTGCTGTCCGCCAACGCCACGACGCTGGCCAACATCACGCCCAAGGCCTTGACGGGCGCGATCACGGCCGCCGGCAAGACCTATGACGGCACCACCGCCGCTGAAACCGCCGGTTCGCTCAATGGCGTGGTCCAGGGCGACGCCGTTGCGTTGGCGACGATGGGCGCCTTTGCCGACAAGAATGCCGGCGTGGGCAAGCAAGTCAACGTCAATGGCACGCTGACCGGCGCGGATGCCGGCAACTACACCGTCAGCGCCAATGGCACGGCGGTCGCCACCATTACGCCGAAGACGATCACCGGCGCCATCACGGCGGCGGGCAAGGTCTACGACGGTTCCGTCGCGGCCAGCACGTCGGGTAGCCTGGCTGGGCAGATCCTGGCCGATGCCGTGGCGCTGTCGACCACCGGCGCATTCGCGGACAAGAACGTCGGCAACGGCAAGACGGTGAACGTCGGCGGTTCGCTGACGGGCGCCGATGCCGGCAATTACACGTTGGTCGCCAATACGACCGCCACGGCCAACATCACGCCCAAGGCGATCACGGGCGCGCTGACAGCCGCTGGCAAGGTGTACGACGGCTTGCGCGATGCCGCCACCACCGGCACGCTGAATGGCGTGGTCCAGGGCGACAGCGTGGCCGTCAATGCCACAGGCCTGTTCGGCGACAAGCATGTCGGCAATGGCAAGCTTGTGGTGGTGAACGGCGTCCTGTCGGGCGCTGACGCCGGCAACTACCTGCTGTCCACGAACACCACGACGCTGGCCAGCATCACGCCCAAGGCGCTGACAGGGGCCATCACGGCCGCCGGCAAGACGTACGACGGCACGACGACGGCCAGCACGACGGGTACGTTGAACGGCGTGGTGTTGGGCGATACGGTCGCGCTGTCGACCAGCGGCGCCTTCGCAGACAAGAATGCCGCCATCGGCAAGCGCGTGAATGTCAACGGCATGCTGACCGGCGCGGATGCAGGCAACTACACGGTCGCCTCCAACGCCACGACCACGGCCACGATCTCGGCTCGCCAGTTGAACGGCGCGCTGGGCGCGCTGGACAAGGTCTACGACGGCGGCACCGGCGCAACGGTCACCGGCGCCGATGCCATCGCAGGCATCATCGCTGGCGACGCCTTGGGCGTGGCCGGCAATTTTTCCGATAAGAACGCGGGCGAGGGCAAGACAGTCGCCTTCGCATTGACCGGCGGCGATGCCGGCAACTACGTGCTGAACGCCGCCGATGCACGCGCCGCCATCGCGCGCCGGGTCCTGGGCGTGGAAGGCACTACCGTTGCGGGCAAGACCTACGATGGCAACGCGGCGGCGCAGGCGTCCGCGGGCGCGCTGACCAACCTGGTCGCTGGCGAGACCCTGGGCGTGGCAACGACTGCAACGTTCGACAACGCCAACGCCGGCAATCGCAACGCCAACGTGCGTTATTCGTTGGCCGACAGCGACACCGGCCTGGCCGCGAACTACGTGCTGGCGGATACGCAGCATCGGGCCGTCATCGACCGTCGTGCAATCACCGTCGTGGCAGACGACAAGACCAAGCGCTCGGGTGATGCGGATCCGGCGCTGACGTGGCGTATTACGCAAGGCAACCTGGTCGGCAACGACGCGCTGGCCGGCGTGCTGAACCGCGCAGCGGGCGAGACGGCGGGCAATTACCTGATCGGCGCGGGTGGGCTGTCCAATGCCAATTATCTGATCGCGGCGCAGGACGGCACGCTGACCATCAGCAACGCGCTGCAGCCCGATCGCCGCCGCGATTCAGCCGTATCGACGGCGCAGGGGCAGGATACGAGCACGCAACCGGCGCCGAACGCGGGCCAGGGCGCACGCAGCATGCAGGGCCCCGCGCAGGTTCTGGTTATCGATGGCGGTATCCGCCTGCCGGAAGGCGTTGTCCAGGGCGGTATCTGATCCCGGTCCCTGATACCAGCGACGCCACGACTTATCCGCTTGCCGGTTGCCCATTGCCCTTCGGGGCTGGGCAGCCGTTCCGAACACCCGATTCCCACAAGATCATGACGCAAGTTTCATTTTTTGCACGTCCGCACTACCTGGTTCTGGCGCTTGCCGCGCTGCTGCCTGCGGCGGCGTCCGCGCAGCAGATCCCCAATGCGGGGCGCATCCTCCAGGAACAGGCAACCGAACCGCAGCCGCCGGCCCCGTCGCCAGAACTGAACCTGAGCAGCCCCGTTCCAGGCGCCGCCGCGCCGGGTGGCCCACAGGCCAGCGTGACGCGCGTGGAGCTGAACGGCAACCAGGCGTTCTCATCCGAGCAGTTGCTGGCGCAGCTGGGCGCCTACCAAGACAAGGCGTATGACCTGGCAGGCATGCAGGGGCTGGCGAATCAGCTGACGCGCTATTACCACGACGCCGGCTATCCGTTTGCGCGGGTCTACCTGCCGGCGCAGGGGCTTGAGAACGGTGTGTTGCGCCTGCATGTCGTCGAGGGCCGCTACGGCCAGGTCAAGGCCGAAGGCGATGCGGCGCTGGCGGCTCGGGCCCAGTCCTACCTTAGCCCGCTGAAATCCGGCGATATTATCGAAAGCGCCTCACTGGAACGCGCGGCGCTGCTGCTGTCCGACCTGCCCGGCGTCAACGTCAGCCCCATCATGCGCCCCGGCCAGCAGATGGGCACGGGCGATCTGGCGGTACAGGTGGCGCGCGGCGATCGCGTGAACGGCAGCGTCGGCCTGGACAACCAGGGCAACCGCTACACCGGCCAGTACCGCGCCAATGCGGCCTTGTCGATCAATAGCCCCTTCATGCTGGGTGACCAGATCACGCTGCGCGCGCAGCGCACCAGCGAAAACCTGAACTACGGTGACGTCGGATACAGCGCACCGCTGGGCAGCTCGGGCCTGCGCGGCCGCGTCGGTTATGGCTATACCGGCTATGAACTGGGCAAGGAATTCAGCGACCTGGATGCGCACGGCAGCGCCAAGGTCGCCAGTGTGGGCTTGAGCTATCCGTTGATCCGTTCACAAAGCCGCAACCTGACTATCGGCATTGATTTCATGCACAAGAAGCTGCGCGACGACTATCGCGCGGCGGAGATCGACCAGAACAAGTTCAGCAACAGCGTGCCGATTGCCGCGCAATTCGATGTACGCGATAGCCTGGGCGGTGGCGGGCTGACATACGGCGCGTTGAGCTGGACGCCGGGCACCTTGAAGCTGGACGGAAATCTTGCCGCCGCCGATAGCCTGACCGCGAATTCGGCGGGCCACTACAGCAAGTTCAACCTTGACATCGCCCGCCTGCAATCCGTGTCGTCGCGCTGGAGCCTGTTCGGCCGGTTCAGCGGCCAGTGGACCAATGACAACCTGGATTCGTCCGAAGACTTCGGCCTGGGCGGCCCGGCAGGCGTGCGCGCCTATCCCGTGGGCGAAGGCTATGGCGACCGCGGCTGGCTGGCCCAGCTGGAAGTCCGCTATGCCGCGGGCGCCGTCACCCCGTTTGCGTTCTACGACGCGGGCCGGGTCGAAATTTCTTCCCATCCGTGGCATGCCGGCGAGAATTTCCGCCGTATCGCCGGGGCGGGCGTCGGCGCCCGCGTTGCCGTGGGCGGCTGGCGTGGCGAAGCCACGGTGGCATGGCGCACCGATGGTGGCCCGCCGCAGTCCGACAGCCGGGATCACAAACCCTTGCTCTGGGTAAGCGCGCAGTATTTGTTCTAAGCCAGCGCGCCGGCTTGGGCCCCTGTCTTCTCCCGGAGGCAGGGGTTTTTTTTGCGCTGCGTCATCGCGTCAGGGAATATTCAGCCAAGACGGCTCTTGTTACGCATTCGCAGGCCATCCGTGTAATACCCGGTTCTCGGGCCGGGGGCTTTTCCATAAACTACCGGACCGTCCCGGTATCGACGCCGGATAACGATCCCCATAACGAGAACGCCATGAGACAGTTCCTTCCCACCCTGGGCGCCGCCCTGGTCATGTCGCTGGGCACGCACGCCGCGTTGGCCCAGCAAGCGCCCGCTGCCGCGCCGGCTGCGGCGGCCACCGCCGCTGCCGTTCCCCGGGACCCTTTCTTCTGGCTGGGGGAAATCAACAAAGCCACTGCCGTCATCAACACCGATGAAGGCCTGCTGGACAAATCCATCGCGCCGCGCCTGGCGGCCGGGGTCGCCAAGGTGATCAGCGACGGCAACCAGCCGGGCGCCAAGCGTCCCGCCAGCGTCATCACCTTCGAACCGTTGCTGATCAAGGCGGCGGGCGAAGACGTGACGTTGCTGCACGCGGGCCGCTCCAGCCAGGACATGCACGCGACCTACCGCAGCGCCATCCTGCGCGACAAGCTGCTGGAGCTGGCCGACCAGTTGAACAAGACGTCCACCACGCTGATCGAACTGGCCGCCAAGCACGCCGGCACGATCGTGCCGAACTACACCAATGGCGTGGCCGCGCAGCCCAACAGCTATGGGCACTATCTGTTGGGCCAGGCCGCGGGCCTGGCACGCGACGCCCAGCGCATTCGCGAAGCCTACGCCCGCATCGACCGCTCGCCCATGGGCACGACGGTGCTGAACGGCACCAGCTGGCCGCTGGACCGCAAGCGCATGGCGCAATACCTGGGCTTCGAGGCCCTGGTCGACAACGCCTACGACGCCTCGCAGATCTCGTCGATGGATCAGCCGGTGGAAGTGGCGTCGATCGTCACCAGCATTGCGCTGCGCACCGGCAACTTCGTCGAAGACGTCATGACGCAGTACGCGCAGTCGCGCCCCTGGATCCTGCTGGAAGAGGGGGGCGGCAATACCTACGTGTCCAGCGCCATGCCGCAAAAGCGCAACCCCGGCCTGTTGAACGACACGCGCAGCGACGCGTCGACCGCCGTGACGCTGGCGATGGGGCCTGTGATCCAGACGCACAACATCACGCCGGGCATGAGCGACCCCAAGGACGTGAAGCAGAACTCGGCGATGGTGGACAGTGGCATCTCGGCGCTGAAGCGTTGGGACCGTGTGCTCAAGGCCATGGTCATCAGCCCGGAGCGCGCGCTTGAAGAACTGAACAGCGACTGGACCGCATCGCAGGAGCTGGCCGACGTGCTGATGCGCAAGTACAAGCTGCCGTTCCGCGATGGGCACCACTTTGCCTCAGAGGTGGTGTCCTACGCGAAGGCCAACAATATCAAGCCGCTGGACTTCCCGTATGAGCAGGCTCGCCGCATCTATGCCGATTCCATGAAGGACTCGAAGTACGGCAACGAGTTGCCGATGAGCGAAGCCGAATTCCGCTCGACGCTGGACCCGGTGGCCATCGTGAAGAACCGCGCCACCAGCGGCGGTCCCCAGCCCGCCGAAATGGATCGCATGCTGAAGGCCGCGCGCGAGCAATTGGCGTCGCAGGGCAAGTGGATCAAGGAACGCCGCGATCACATCGACAAGTCGCTGGCGGACCTGGACAAGCAGTTCGACACGCTGGCGGCCAGCGCCCCGAAAGGGAAGTAAGCGCGGGGCGACGCTGTCAGCCGACGGCGTCCAGCACGCATCCGCGCAGCCACCGATGGGCGGCGTCGCCGTCCATGCGCGGATGCCACAGCATTGACACCGTGAACGCCGGCATCGCGAAGGGCAGGGTGAAGGTGTGCATCCCTGCCCGCAGGCTGCCGGTGTGCCGTTCGGGCACGGTGGCGATCAGGTCGGACCCGCGCGCCAGCGCGAGCGCCGTCGAGAATCCGCCGGCGATGGTGGCGATAGCGCGTTCGCGGCCGTGCGAGGCCAGCGCGTCGTCCACCGGCCCTTTCTGCAGATTTCGGCGAGATGCGAGGACGTGTTGCGCGGACGCATAGCGGGCCAGCGTCACCTTGCCCTGGCTGAGCGGATGCCCGGCACGCATGACACCCACGAAGCGGTCCTGGAACAGCGCGCGCGTGCGCAGTTCGGGGCTGGCGTTGTCGCTGACGATGCCTGTTTCCAGGTCCACGGCGCCTTCGCGCAGCGGCGCGCTGTCCTTGTCGGTCTTTTGCACGAAACGCAGCCGCACGCCGGGCGCCTCGGCGCGGGCGCGGACCAGCAGGGCCGGCCCGAAATTCTCGGCGAAGCCGTCGCTGGTGCGCAGCGTGAAAGTGCGCGCCAATTGCATCAGATCAAGCTGCGTGGCCGGGCGCAGCACGGATTCCACGTCTTGCACCAGCACGCGGACACGGTCACGCAATTCCAGCGCCCGGGGCGTGGGCACCAGGCCGCGGCCGGCGCGCACCAGCAGCGGGTCGCCGGTGGTTTCGCGCAGCCGCGCCAGCGCCCGGCTCATGGCGGACGGGCTTAATTGCAGGCGGCGGGCGGCGCGCGCGACGCTGCCTTCGGCCAGCAGAACGTCCAGGGTGATCAAGAGATTGAGGTCGGGGGTGGCCATGCTGCAAACGTAGCACGGTTGGCGTGCCGTGGCAGGTTTTGATAGCGCGTCTGGTGCAGGTATTTAGTGCAAATGCTGCGTCTTCCGCCAGGTCCGGGCAACGCCTAGGATGTGTGCAGGGCGTCGCGTCGGCGTCCGAAATTCTTGCAGGCCAGCCCATGCGTACCGCCGTTCCGCCGAATTCCCCCGTCCGCCCCTCTGTGCCGCTGTTGGCCTGCTTGTCGGTGTCGATGCTGCTGCCCGCCCTGGGCACCAGCATCGCCAACGTTGCGCTTCCGGCGCTGGCCCAGGCCTTCGATGCGCCGTTCCAGGCGGTGCAATGGATCGTGCTGGCGTATCTGCTGGCCATCACCACGCTGATTGTCAGCGTCGGCCGCCTGGGGGATCTGGTCGGCCGTCGTCGGTTGATGCTGGCCGGAATCGGTTTGTTCACGGCGGGGTCGGCGCTGTGCGGCGCCGCGCCGTGGCTGGGAGCATTGGTCGCCGCGCGGGCCGTGCAAGGGCTGGGCGCGGCAATCATGATGGCGTTGACGCTGGCGTTCGCCAGC